>PDQY01000055.1 GCA_002746795.1 Chloroflexota bacterium
CTCCAATGGGGTTGCTTACAATGTACGGGTTGGTAAACATAATGTTTTTCCGTTTAATGAATGTGAGCAGGGTGTTAAATTGCTACTGTCCGAGTCAGGAGGGAATTGTCCCACATACGCTGCAAAACAACCAGCGCCAGCCTCTTTTTGTAAATGGGAGGCTTGTCTCTGATTTTGTTTTCACTCTATCTTTGCAAAAATGTGAAGGCGGTGCCTGTGTTTTGCCTTATAATTGGGGTGGAGAATTTAGGTATGATGATTAAGTTTAATAATAGGCAAGAGCATAAATCGAAGATTTTGATGAGCGCTATAATGGTGTTGTTTATAGTGGCGCTTCTTTTTTTGGTAAGAGATTTGGTGGTGTTTGGGCAGGAAGCACATCAAGTTGTGACGCCTTTTGATATAGGTGGTGGGGGGTATGAGCTAGAAGCGGTAGATCATATTACTGCTGAACAGCGGCGAGAAATCCAGGCTATGTTGGCTCAAAATATAGCCATGTTACAGGAAAACGGCCGTTTACCCGAGCCTAAGATGACTACACAAGTTTACTTCAGTTGGCCGCTCAAGCTGAAAGATGGCCTAAACGACCCAGGTTATCATGGCGTGTCTGGTTTTGTCGATCATGATCCATTTTATAACCAGTTGTTAGATTATACTTGTTCAGACCGAACTTATGACATAAGTGGTTACAATCATCAAGGCACTGATTTCTTCTTGTGGCCTTTTTACTGGAATAAAATGGATGCTGATGAAGTGGAAATTGTGGCCGCTGCACCCGGTTGGATAATTGGGAAACAAGATGGCAATTACGATAGGAACTGTTCCTTTAATAACCTTAACTGGAATTCTGTTTACGTGCGGCATGCCGATGGTTCTGTTGCCTGGTATGGGCATATGAAGAATGGCTCGACGACATCAAAGAGCATTGGCCAAACCGTTGAGGTTGGTGAATATCTTGGGGTGGTGGGCAGCTCTGGAAATTCAACAGGTCCCCATCTTCACTTTGAAGTGTATCGCTCGGATGATTATTACAGGAGCAATCTCATCGATCCGTATGCTGGCAGCTGCAACAGCTTTAATGGTAATGTGACCTGGTGGGCGGATCAACCCCCGTATTATGATTCTGCTATCAATAAGCTAACCACAGGATTTGCTCCAGCTGACTTGAACCTGGACACTTGTGCCACACCGGCTGTTACCAATGAGCAAAATAGGTTTAAGTTGGGGGATACGGTCTATTTCACAGCCTATTATCGTGATCAGTTGAATACGCAGTTGAGTGTCAACCGAGTTTACCAACCAGATGGTTCTTTGTTTGCCAGTTGGGAGGTAAGAAGTGATTCTCCCGATGGTCATTATGTGGCTTCCTGGTGGTATGCTGGGGTGGTTATTCCCATGAATGCGCCAGAAGGGGTATGGAAATATGAAGTAGCGTATGAAGGGAAGCTTTATGACATCCCATTTGTAGTGGAGACTCAAAGGAGCTTCTTACCATTAGTCAAAAGAGATCTGATACCGACACCGACACCGACACCGACATCAACCCCGACAGCTGCCCCAACGTTCACCCCCACGCCCACATTGACGCCCACGGTCGCGTCCACAGCCATGCCAACGGTTACGGTCACGCCAACGGTTACGCCAACGCTGACACCAGACGGTAATGGAATGTGAATAACAGATATGGCGTATCAAAAGTGCTGGCAAACTATCTAACGAGAGGTTTTGGGGGAATTATGTGTGCATCTATGAAGAAGTTGCGGAATTGATGGATGCACTTTAAGCGACCTTTACCTCTGAAAAACGGGGATTCATTTTTAGGCGGACACTATGGGTTGTTGCGGGTTTGCCTTTTGCCATTGGTCGAGATGGTAAAAAGCACAAATGACCAGGGCATGGGTGATTTTCCCAGACGCAATGAGGGAGGGAACGGCTGTTAAGGGGATTTCTTCTACGGCAATGTCTTCAGCCCCATCAAACTCAGGAGGTTGCACCCAACGGGCATTGAGGGCCAGATAGGAGTGACAGCGATTGTTTAAGAAAGCGGGATTCGGTTCAACTGTGCCAATGTGGATGATTTGATCAGCGACGTACCCGGTTTCTTCAAGCATTTCACGCTGGGCGCCTTCGCCTGGATTGCCATCTGTATCATCAACCATGCCTCCAGGCACTTCCAGCGTGATTCGTTCTGTGCCATGTCGAAATTGATGGATAAAGATGACATTTCCCTCTGGGGTAATGGGGATGATATTGATCCAATCGGGTGCTTCGAGGATGTAGAACCTGTGTGTGTTTCCCGTGCGTGGTGAACGGCGGGTATCTTGGCGGATATTGAAGATACGATAATTAGCTAATGATTCTGTGTTTAGTTTTTCCCAGTTTTCAACCATAGGAACTCCTGCAAGGCAGAGGGTAGAAATTGGCAGGCAGGATCATGGTGTGGGGTCTGATTTTTGCCTTGTCTGTTCTGCCTTTAGTTTTTGGACGGCGCTTTTGGTACTGGCGAAAGCCAGTTCAGGTAAATTAGTTAAATCGAAGAAACTTGCTTCCTCAGCATCATCTCCTGCTTGTAACTGCCCCCCAAGCAGTTTTGCCCGGTACAGGATGAAGATGGAAGCGCCTGCTTGTCCTGGTTTAGCATGAGGATTGAAGTAGACATCTTCCAGACTGGTGACGGCCACCTGTAAATGGGTCTCTTCCCAGGCTTCACGCACGGCCGTTTTTTGCGGATCTTCACCACTATCCACAAAACCAGCGGGAATGCTCCATTTGCCTTTTTGGGGGTTAACAGAACGGCGAATGAGGAGTAAACGGCCGTTTTCTACCACCAAGACGCCCACACCAACTTTGGGATCTGTGAAGTAGATGTAGTGACAGGCAGGGCAGACTCGGCGGGGCTTATCACCAACAGTACGCGTGATGAGGGGAGTGGCACATTTGGGACAGTAAGCAAAATCTTCCGGGGCAGTGTTATGAGATGTTTGGTGGGTCATAGCTTGAACATGGGCGCTGTAGTGAGTGAATTTAGATTCGACGTCGTGCCAGGAAGGTAACCACAAGCAAGACAAGCAGCAAGCCCCCCAGGCCAATGAGCCATACTTGCCAGTTGGTCGATGTGGGTCTCCTTGAGATTTGAACAGGGTCTGAGGAGACGGGCATTATGTCACTGTCCTGTTCTTCATCCTGGGCTATGGCTGCTTCATCTGCTGGGGTCAGGGTTGGTTCAGCCGCACGGGGAACGGCCGTTGCTGTGGCTTCTGTTCGCGGCAATGCTGAGACTGTGGCTGTGGGGCTGACTGTTGCCACGGCCGATTCAGCGGTCGCACCGTCAACAAGCGCATTGGACGAAGATGTCTCGTTCACCATTTCTTCTTGTGCCATTTCTGCTTCGTTTGCCATGAAGAGGGTGTCCTCTACCATTTCTATTTCTGCTGTCACAGTGCTAGTAAGGGTCGCCGTCAGCTGCGATATGGAATCTATTGAAATCCCATACGCTTCCCCCGCCTCCAGCTCGGCAGCAGGTTCTTCTTCCAGGGCGCTCTCTTCTTCAGGGAGTGATCCTACGCTCTCTGCTACGGCTGGTTCGCTTCCTTTAACTGTATCTTCCATAGCGATTTCTGATTCTGCTATGGGGATTTCGTAGGTAAGGGCTGGTTCCATAGCAGATTGTGCTGCCATCTCAGCGCCATCTTGTGTGGTATATATGCTTAACCCTAAAGCAATGATGAAGAAAAGGGCGGTCATCACCGTGGCCGCTCGGAGGAAAGGATAGGCTTGAACCAGCCGTTCTGGGCGGGGGGAACCATACACATGGGGATCGAGTGTGAAGCTGCGCGGCACTGAACGGCGGGGCATTTCATGCATTTGCTGGCGAATTGATTGTGCCAGTTCCACATCTGCACGTAATCTGTCATCCTCAGCCAACCGCGCCTCAAATTCGTGCTTTTGGCGGGGAGTGAGAGAATCATCCAGGTAAGCTGAAAACAGTTCCTGCTGCTTCTCCTCATCAGATTTCGTGAGATTCTTTAAAAAATCAAGCATTTTAGTCAAATAGTTGTTTCGCCTTGTCGAGGCGATAAAACAGAGAATGCATTGTCAGTTTCAAGAAACGGTAAGGAAACAACTTCGTCGTATGATTTAGTTTCCGTTCCTTAGTCAAATCGTCAAATCGCCTCACCCGTTACTTTGTAAACGATACTGCGCTGGTAAAAGTTCCCGGAATCCTTGTAAACAGTCACGCAATTTGTGGCGGGCGCGGCTTAACCGAGATTTGACAGTGCCTAGGGATGCAGATGTGATCTCTGCGATTTCACTGTAATCATACCCTTCTACGTCACGGAGAACGGCCGTTATCCGTTGATCATCAGGCAGACCTTGCAAGCATTGCTCGATGGCGTTCATCATGTCTACCCGTTGGGCTTGCGCTTCTGGCCCCTCTTCCGGGCTACGTAAAAAACTGAATGATTCATGAGCTTCTGTCAACTCATCCAGCGAGGATTGGGGGCGTCGTTTACGGTGGCGCAGCTCATCGTAGCAGGCATTGGTAGCAATGCGCAGCAGCCATGCCTTGAAATTGCCGCCGCGGAAACGGTTGAGCGCTTTATAGGCTGAAATAAAAGCTTCCTGCGTCATATCTTCCGCAGCCTGCGGCTCATTCATGATGCGGTAGACGACGTTATAAACGAGGCTTTGGTAATGCAGCACCAGCCGGTTATAGGCAGCAACATCCCCTTTTTGTGCTTTGTTGATAAATAGGTTTTCGTCTTCCATTGACAGATTTTTCAGCCTTAGATATACTTCCTGTCGCTTCATTTAACAGATGCCGAAGTGGCGGAACAGGCAGACGCGCACGATTCAAAATCGTGTTCCCTTGGGAGTGTGGGTTCGATTCCCACCTTCGGCACCATCAACGAATTTTGGCGAATTATAGCCCCTGATTGGGGTCGAGCAAGATTTAACGGCAGGCTACCAGCATGATGGTGGCCTTTTTTTTTGAAAGACAATCGCTATATCGCTGTGCCTGGTGTCTTCACCGGGCCGCTGCTGGAAATATGAAACGTTGGCTTCTTATTTTGGGCTTAGTCGGGTTTGGACTGGTATTGGGCGTCATCTTGGGTTTGTTTTTAGGCTGGATAGCCTGGCCCACAGAATTTGAATCAGCTAACCCGGCGATGTTGGCCGAAGAATATAAACAAGAATATATTTTGATGATTGCCGCTGATTATGCCCTCACTGGTGATTTGGAAGCGGCTCGACAACGGATCCGGTCATTGGGTGAAGGGAGTGAGGCATTCTTGTTTTCTTTCACATTGGATCAAATCTTGCAAAGTCGGAATCAAGTTGAGATGAGGCAGTTATCCCAATTGGCCAATGATTTAGGCCAATATTCCCCTGCGATGGCTCCCTATCTTCAAGGGGAGGACGGCTCCTAATTATGACCCGCCGCCACCGTTCTCAACCTTTGCCCACGGAAAATCGTTCAGTCAACCGTGTTTCTGTTGCTGGATTGATCCTGTTGGGTTTGATTGTTGGCCTGGCTGGAGCCTTGTATTACGCCTGGGTGGTGGCACCTATTGTGTATACCAATGTGGTGCCTGCCCGATTAAGTGAGGCGCACCGTATTGAATATATTTACCTGGTAAGCCAAAGTTATGCGGTGAATGAGGATTGGGAGCGAGCGGAACAGCGGCTTTTAGCGTTGGAAGATCCCAATCTCGAGCAGACGGTGGCTGACCTTCTGGAAACGTATTTGCGTGAACAGCAAGACCCGCAAGTAATCGATCATATGGCAAATTTGGCGCAAGGATTGGGTGTGGAGCATAGAGCGGTTGCTTTGTTTGCCCCCACCCCCCCCGGTTTGCAGCCAACGGAAACGCCTACACCGGTTGTGACTGAGCCAACGGTTGAACCAACTGTTACTTTGATCCCTTCAGCGACGCCAGAGCCATCTGCCACTGCCACTGCATTACCCCAACCTTCACCCACTGCCCGACCTAACTATCGTTTATTGTCTCAGGGGGCTTATTGTGATAAAGGGGAAGATGTCACCTTGTTGGTGGTGGAAACGCAAGATGCCATGCTGAATCAACTGCCTGGGATTGAAGTATTGGTTACCTGGGAGGGGGGCGAGGATCGCTTCTTTACCGGGTTTAAGCCAACTTTTGGCGCGGGTTATGGGGATTTTGAGATGGTGCCAGGTGTTTCTTACACTGTTCAATTGATGGATGGTAGTCCTGAGATTAGCGGTTTGCGTATTGAGCCATGTGCCGATGGTGCTAATGGAGGGTGGTGGTTGACATTCCAAAGTTTGCGTATTCGCCTGACACCGACACCAGATTCTTAATCATTTATGCTCTTTTGTGCGTGAAGCTTTGGCCTCATGCGTGGCGAACTTGTGGGCAGCAGCGATGAAGGCTCAAATTCGACCAAACTGTTTGGCTAATTGGGCGACGGAGAGGTAAATGAGGGTGGGGCGGCCATGGGGGCAGGTATGGGGGTTCTGACACGCTTCGAGCTGCCAGATCATGGCTTCCATTTCAGCTTGTGACAGGGTTTGTCCAGCTTTGATGGCGGCTGTTTTGCAAACGCGCATCACGATTTTGTCTTCAATTTTGCCTTGCATCGGTTTATCTCCACGTTCTAAATCTTCAACGACAGAGATGAGGGCTTTGGCTGGATCCATTTTTGCCAGGATGGCGGGGATGGCGCGAATCATGAAGGCGTTGGGGCCAAAGGGTTCGATTTGAAAGCCAAGTCGGTTGATGATGTCGATGTTTTCTGTGAGGTGAGTGGCTTGAGGGGGGGAGAGGTGAACGGCCGTTCCTGCGACCAATCCTTGTGACGTGACGCTCTCGTCATCGCGCCAATCTGCCATGAACTGCTCGTAGAGGATGCGCTCGTGGGCGGCGTGTTGGTCAATGAGGAAAACGCCATCTGGTCCTTCTGTGATGATGAAAGCGGTGCCAATTTGGCCAACTACGCGCATGATTGGCAGTTTGCCACCGCCGACCTCGGCGGTGGGGGGGTGTATGGCTGGCGTGGGTTGTGACTGGGAATCGGTTGGTTCCGGGCTTGGTGAAACGGCCGTTTCTGCCTGAGCTGTTCTCATGCCAGGGGGTGTCCAGTCGAAGCCAAGCGCTGGTTGCGGCTCATCATCCCGGCGCACAAAGGCATTTTCATCTAACTCGCCAGACCAGCCAGGGGCGGGTGCTGTTGGTCGGGGCACCGCCCAGGTGCCCATACTGCGCACTGGTGTATCTTCAATGAGTGTGTGGCGTACTGCTTTTTGCACTGCGCCAAATACTTTGTTGCTGTGGTGAAACCGCACCTCTGTTTTGGTGGGATGCACATTGACATCGACTTCTTCGGCGGGCAAGGTGATAAATATGATGCCGAGGGGGTAGCGTCCAGTGGGCAGGAGGGTGTGGTATGCTTGAATGACGGCATAGGTGAGGCTGTTATCTTTGATCCAACGGCCGTTGGTAAACAAGACGATGTGGCTGCGATTTGACCAATTTAGGCTGGGGGGGCCGACGAAGCCATTTACAAGGATTGAAGCTGGGGGATGAGTATCCGCAGAGCCATTGCTGTCCTTTAATTCTTGCCCTTCGATTTTTAACAGCTCTCTCGCTGTCTCTGCCCCAAATACGGCAATCATCACATCTCGTAGTGCCCCATTGCCGCTGCTTTGGAAGGTGATACGGCCGTTATGGGTCAGGCGGAAACGGATATGGGGGTAGGCCATGGCATACCGTGTGACAAACTCATCAATGAGCCGTTTCTCGGTGGTGACGCTTTTGAGGAATTTTAAACGAGCGGGTACGTTGTAGAAAAGATTTTCTACCGCGATGACGGTGCCTTGCGGGGCGCCTACGCTGTCTCTGCTGACAACTTTGCCCCCTTCTAGCTCCAGGCGTACTCCTGCGGTTTCGTTGTCTGTGCGTGATACGATGGTTACTTTGCTGACCGCGGAAATGGCGGCCAGCGCTTCTCCACGAAATCCCAGCGTGCGAATGGCGGTTAAATCTGCCATCGATTGTAGTTTAGATGTGGCGTGACGTAAGAAAGCGGTTTCGATTTCTGTGGCGGAGATACCTGTGCCATCATCGGCAATTTGGATGCGGGTTCGACCCCCTTCTTGAATGTCGATGTTGATGGTGTGGGCACCAGCGTCTATGCTGTTTTCTACTAATTCTTTGACAACGGAAAACGGCCGTTCTACGACTTCACCAGCTGCAATTTGAGAGGCAAGTTGATCAGATAAAACTAGAATTGACATGGCCTGTATTGTACCACAAGGTGGCTTAACGACCTTGTCACCTGGCAGCCCAAATACTATACTGTTATTACGATAGAAAAGGAAAATGATTATGCCATTTCAACCAGATTATGAAGTGC
Organism: Chloroflexota bacterium; assembly: GCA_002746795.1. Lineage (GTDB taxonomy): Bacteria > Chloroflexota > Anaerolineae > Promineifilales > Promineifilaceae. The sequence goes on from PDQY01000055.1 coordinate 8,398, forward strand.
CTGCACCACGACAGGCCTATACCTTTATTGCTGAGCCGAAGGCCGGTTGGGAAGGAATTGCCATACTCATGCTTCATGGGTTTATGGGCAGCCCGGTCAGTTCGCGGGATATGGGGGCCCATTTTGCCCAACAGGGGGTTACGGTTCATTGCCCTTTACTGCCAGGGCATGGCAATTTACCTTACAAAATTCACGGACACCACAAAGCGGAGTGGTTAGCAGAAGCAGAAGAAGGCTTTCAGTTTTTAAAGAAGGATTACGAGCAGGTTTTTGTCATAGGTCACTCGATGGGAGCGGTGGAAGCGGCTTACCTTGCCGATAAATATCAAAATGACGTGTGTGGCTTGGTTTTGTTTGCCCCTTTGTATGACGTGCCAGATTGGCGTATCAAAATGGCTGTTTTTGGGCGTTACGTGATGCCGTGGTTTTATCCCCTTAAACGCAAAGAGGTGGATAGTGATGTGTTTCTGGGGCGAGTGACAGATTTTGATCCGACGATTGATGTCACAGATCCAGAATTAGCAGATTGGTTGGTGGAGGCTACCCGCTTGCCCATGGACGCGATTGATGAAATGCGCAAGATGAGTGCCTTGGGGCGGAAGCTGTGGGGCAAAATTCACCAACCCGTCATCATTTTTCAGGGGGGAACGGATCCGGCAGTGGATACAGCGTTTGTGGAGAAGCTGTTTCAGAAATTGGCAACGGCTGATAAGGAGATGAAGTTTTTCCCTCAGGCGGGGCATGAAATCATGCGCCCGGTGGAGCCGATTCATAAAAAAGTGTGGGAAAAAACTTTAGACTTTATCGAGGATCATGCTGAGTTTGGAGAAAAGAAACCGACGCCGCTGAATGCGCCTTCTTTTCTCAAACAGGATAGTGAAGAATAAGAAAACGGCCGTTAGCTTCACATTCACTCTTCTCTGGCATATCCACTAACCAATACGCTGCCGATGAAAACCGCCATGCTGTCCCATCCAATACCAGGCCTTTCCGGCGGGGATTGTCATGTAGAGAATTCAACTTTGACTGTAAAAACGACTCTGACCATATAGCTACGGGATGGCGGCCTGGTTGCCAAAATTGCCGCGCTCTATCTGTGCGGCGGCTATTGT
>PDQY01000022.1 GCA_002746795.1 Chloroflexota bacterium
TTAATTCTTTATGAATCTTGGCCTTTTGCCTCAATTGTGATAAAAATTATAAGAATCCCTTAAGAAACAACTCTGGAGGCTTTTGAATATGTTGATTAAACGCTTAATTCTTGCAGTTATTTCAATCATTTTTGGTATTGTCACCACATTCGTGATCATATGGGCAATTAAAACTGATTACTATACCTATGGCTTTGGCTATACTTTCTTTACAGCTTTATCTTTGGCATGTTTCATAGGGATTTGGTTAGACAAATTCATGGGAACTAACTTACTTCCCGAATAAAGTCTGGATATTGATTATTTAAAAAATATTTTAAGACCTCCGCAGTTCAACACGGGGGTCTTTTTGTTATTCCCCCACTACTTTCAAGCAAGAAAAAGGAAATAAATATGAGTGCAAAAATTATTGACGGAAAAGAAATCGCAAAGCAAGTCAAAGCAGAGGTCAAAGAAGCTGTGGCGAAAATGGAAGCGGAACATGGCTATACGCCAGGTCTAGCGACGGTTTTGGTAGGTGAAGATCCTGCATCGGCCACATATGTACGCAGTAAGCAGCGAACTTGTAAACGATTGGGCATACGCTCCATCGGGCATACGCTGCCTGCAAATGCGACCCAAGAAGAGGTTGAAGGCCTGGTGGCAAAGCTCAATACCGATCCAGCAGTAAATGGCATCCTGGTACAACTACCGCTGCCTAAACATCTTGATGAAGAAGCAGTTCTGAATGCTATTGACCTGGAAAAAGATGTGGATGGGTTCCATCCCGTTAACATTGGTCGGCTGGCAATGAAAGGACGCAATCCCTTGTTCATTCCCTGCACACCTTATGGCTGTATGGTTCTTTTGGAGCGCTCTGGCGTTGAGACGAGCGGCGCGGAAGCTGTGATTGTGGGTCGTTCAAATATTGTGGGGCTGCCGATGGCTATGCTGCTGCAAAAAGCGAATGCAACTGTCACCATTTGCCACAGCCGCACCAAGGATTTGAAGGAACATCTACAACGGGCAGATATTGTGGTGGCCGCTATTGGCTGGGCCAATATGATCACGGGTGATATGCTGAAACCTGGCTGCGCCGTGATTGACGTAGGCATCAATCGTATCGATGATCCTGAAGCAAAGAAGGGATACCGACTGGTTGGCGATGTTGATTTTGAGTCTGCGAAAGAGGTCGCAGGGGCGATCACGCCAGTTCCAGGGGGTGTCGGTCCGATGACGATTGCTATGTTGATGAAAAACACGCTGCATGCTGCGGAGTTGGCACTTGCTGATTGATGATTGATGATTGACGATTAAAGGTCGAGGACGGCGTTTAGTCTTCGGCCTTTTTTTGTGCCTGGGAGAGGTCTTGGGGGGTGTTGATATTGGCAAATGAACGGCCGTTTCCCCCCAACCTTTCTATTTCTTCCCTGTCCACATAGCGTACCCGCACTTGATTGTAGAAACGGACAATTTTTAGTTTTTGAGCCTGAATGTTTTCCGCCATTGCAGACAGGCAGGTCTTGCTGTAAACCGCATGGAGTGGTTCCGGGAATTTGCCCCAACGAGGCACAATGACATCTGCCCTGTGTCGCAGGGAGATGAGATGCTGGAGCAACGGCCGTTCTAGCCAGGGCATATCACAAGCCACCATCAAAGTGTGGGGAAAGTGCGCATGGAACAGGGCGGCATGCATCCCCCCCAACGGCCCATTTCCAGGATAAATATCACTCACCGTAGGCACATCTAAATAGGCGTAGGGTGCCGGATGGTTGGTGACGATAAACGTCTCCTGTCCCAAATCAGCTACATGAGCCAGCACCACTTCGATCATAGGGCGCCCGTGGAACGGCACAAAAGATTTATCCGTCCCCATGCGGCTTGATTGCCCCCCAGCTTGAATGGCGATGCTTAAGTTTGGTTTCATACGCTTGAGGATGATGACGAAGAACCAACGCCCAATGACCAACCTGTCGCCAAGTTCAAGGCAAGTTTTTCGTCATTCGTCTTTCGTCAAAAAAAACTACATAAATCGATAAAAAACCTGATTACTCAAAAAATATGCTTTCTCTGTCAAGCATAAACGGCCGTTTTCTTCCCGCAGCATCTCCCAGCCAATTAACTGGCTCATGGTGCCCGCAAAGACATCATCCAATGCCTGGCCAAAGCGGGTCTCGAAAGCGGCTAAATCCAGCCCTTCTTGCAAGAGGCGCAGTTGGGTTATGACAGCATCCGACATCGCTTCTTGGCGCGTAATAGCATGGTGATCAGCAACGGCCGTTGTCAGTGGATAGGGGAGCAAATCAGCTGCTTCTAAGCGGCGTAAGTAAACTCGGGGCTGTTTCACATTGGCGTAACGAATGCCGCCAGCGTGGCCATGCGCCCCCGCCCCCAAGCCCACATATTCCCCATCCCGCCAATATGTCAGGTTATGGCGACATGCTTTTCCCGGTTTTGCCCAGTTAGAAATTTCATAATGTTCATAACCATGCTGGCCTAAACAATCACGAGCCCACTGGTATTGATCAGCAGCAAGGTCGGGATCAGGCAGTTGCATACGCCCTTGATCCAACCAACGCTGCATCGGCGTTCCAGGTTCAATCGTGAGGCAGTAAAGGCTGAGATGGGGTGGCTCGAACGCCAACACCGCCTCGATGCTTTGTTGCCAAGATGCCAACGTTTGTCCGGGCAAACCGTAAATCAAATCTAAATTGAAATTAGACACGCCCACCTGTCGCGCAATGTCTACAGCCTCTACCACAGCCGCAAAACCATGTTCTCGGTCCAGCAGCGCCAGCTCAGCAGGCACAGCACTCTGTACACCAAAACTGAGACGATTGACCCCTGCTTCGGCAACGGCCGTTACATAATCAGGATCCACCGTCCCAGGATTGACTTCCATCGTGATTTCAGGTGCGCCCACTTTTTCAAAAACACGATCCACCGTTCTCAACATGTTGACAACGGTATCAGCAGGCATGAGTGAAGGGGTGCCTCCACCGAAAAAGATAGTAGAGAACGGCCGTTTTTCATCACCAGCTACCCGCTCCAACTCAACACAGACCGCAGCAGCATACTCACGCCGTAACTCACCCAAACTAGTGTACGTATTAAAATCACAATACGAACAACGATGGCGACAAAAAGGAATATGAATATAAATGCTGAGCGGTTTATGTGGTATCACAGTTATTCAAACAAATTCATTGCCAACATGATTGGTGGCAGCTTAATGACCGTCTAACGAGTCCCCATTTTTCATGGGTAAAAGTCACTTGAAGCACATCCATCCATTCCGTCACTTATTTATGGATGCACACTTACATCATAAGAATTTAGTTATCAATTCAACATGAAATGTTGTAACGACCGCCAGCATAACGTATCATAGAGTTTAGTTCAAATTTCACCAGATTTCAGGTTGAGACCACCGCCATATCCAGGAAAGAAGCATGGCCAAGAAGCTCGTAACCGTAAATACCGAAACCTTAACACAATTGGTCGAAATTGGCCGCGTCCTCAATTCCGCGACGAGCGTTGATAGACTGCTGCATTACATTATCAACCAGGCCGCCGATTTAACAAATGCTGAAGCTGCATCCATCCTGCTGTTTGACCCGCAAACACGACAATTACATTTTAAAACCTCCTCAAACAAAGGGCACCATGAGATGGCAAACATCCCCGTGCCCCTGGATAACAGCATCGCTGGCGCGATTCTCACAGAAAACCGACCCATGCTCATCAGTGACGTTCGCCAAGACCCACGTTGGAACCCTGATGTCTCTGAAACGATCAAATTTGAGACCCGATCCATTTTAGGCGTCCCGATGCATGCGGTAGGCCATAAACCGATTGGGGTGTTAGAAGCGCTGAACAAGCAAAACGGCCGTTTCTCCCGTGAAGATGCCAAAACCCTGGTGATATTAGCCGACATTGCTGGCGTAGCCATCGAACGCGCCCGCATGGCCGAAGAACTACAGCAAGCGTATCAAGAGCTTAACGAACTCGATCAGCTCAAAACAGATTTTATCGCCGTGGCCTCCCACGAACTGCGCACCCCGCTCTCCATTATTTTGGGCTATGTTTCCTTTTTGCGTGAAGAGGCCAGTGATAACACCGCCAGCCAATTAGATAGTGTCATGGACGCCGCCGTTCACCTGCGTGACTTAATTCAAGCCATGCTCAACCTGCGCTACGTCGATGCAGGCGAAACCAAGCTAGACTTGAAGGTCATCGATTTAGTTGACTGCTGCCAGGAAATCGCCGCCAACTTCCACGAAACGGCCGTTGCCAAACAGCAAACCATCCACTTACAACTCCCACAATCCCCAACACATGCTCAAATTGATAAGAACGCCTTAGAAGTGTCCATCAACAACCTGATGAACAACGCCATCCGGTTCACCCCCGAGCATGGTGAAATCATCATCAATCTCAGCACCCAAGGGCATGAAGTCTGGCTAAGCATCAGCGACAATGGCATTGGTATCCCAGAAGACAAACGCGAACGCATTTTCAACCGGTTTTATCAACTAGAATCAACGATGGTACGAGAACATGGCGGGCTAGGGATTGGCCTGTCTATTGCCAAAGATTTAGTCGAAATGCAAAATGGTCGAATTTGGGCAGAAAGCGTTGAAGGAAAAGGCAGCACATTTACCATTGCCCTGCCTGGAGTTCAAATTAGAGATCAGTTGATGGCTGCCAGCCAATCTCCCCATCTCTAATCTCAGTTTTTAATTATGCGTAAAAAAATTTTCATTTTCCCGCTGCTGCTGCTTTGGTTAACGGCCGTTTCCCTGGCAAACGCCCAAAGCCATGAGATCCTGCTGTTAGAAATCAAGGGTCCCGTTACCCCCGTGATGGAAGATTACTTTGAACGGGGCATCCATGAAGCAGAAAAACGAGGTGCCGAAGCAGTGGTTATTCAGTTAGATACCCCCGGTGGCGCCGTTGAAATCACACAAGAAATCGTGCAGCACTTTCGCGCTTCCACAGTACCTGTCATCGTTTTTGTGGCACCAAGAGGGGCACAGGCTGCTTCAGCTGGTGCCATCATCACCATTGCTGCCCACGCTTCCGGTATGGCCTCAGAAACCGTCGTGGGTGCCGCTTCACCTGTGGGTCAAGATGGGATGGAACTCAGCGAAACCATCTTCCGCAAAGTCACAGAAGACATGAAAGCCTCAATCCGCAGTTTGGCTGAACGGCGCGGTGAAAAAGCCGTTGAATTGGCAGAAGCGATGATCGATGAGGCTCGGGCTGTGCATGCCAACGAGGCCTTGGCAGCAGGCTTTATCGACGCCGTGGCTGAAGATGTGCCAGATTTGCTGCAACAACTAGATGGCCGCACCGTCATCGTCAACGATCAACCCGTCACCCTGCACACAGCAGAAGCAGTCATCATCCCCTTGGACATGAATCCTGTGGAGACGATTCTACATGCGCTGGTCAATCCTCTGCTCGTTGGCATTTTACTGGCCATTGGCACCCAAGCCATCCTCATTGAAATTTCACACCCGGGAGGCTGGGTCGCCGGTTTCATTGGCGTCGTCTTTTTGGCGCTGGCCATGTATGGTTTGGGGCAGCTGCCCGCCAATTGGTTTGGATTAGGGCTGATCATCGTCGCGTTTGTGTTATTCTTGTTAGAAGTAAAAGCACCGGTACATGGTGCGTTAGCTTTAGTTGGGATCATCACCATGGTTGCCGGCCTCTTGGTTCTCTTCAACTCAAACAATTCACCAGAATTTGCACGCCTGTCGATCTGGAGTGCGCTGGCCATTACCTTGCCCACCGCCCTGTTTTTCACCTTCATTGTTTACATGGCTGCCCGCGCTCAACTAAAAGCCCCAGCCACCGGAAAAGAAAGCATGATAGGTCAGCATGCCCCAGTGCGTAAAACCTTCGTGCAGCATCCTGGTGAGGACAGGTACGCTGGCCTGATTTTTGTAGATGGAGAATTATGGAAAGCAGAAGCGGATGAAGCCTTTGTCGATGGTGAAGAGGTGGCGGTAACGGCCGTTAACGGCTTCACCCTTCACGTCAAAAGGCTTAAAATTGATGATTAGTGCGCATAGGCGGAATTGATGGCTGCGCTTCAAGTAACCTTTTCCCCTAAAAAACGGGGACTCATTGTTAGACAGTCACTTAAACAAGTTTTGCGCAATCATTTAAAAGATTTCATAACATGACCAAATTCACACTCAACCTGGATGGCGAGGATGTTGATTTCGAGGTCACTCGCCAGGGTAATCACTTACACATCACCCAGGATGGACACACGGCCGAGCTAGAACTGGTTCATACGCAGGGAGCCGCATTGCTTTTAGAGTTCATCTTGCCCGATGGCACACGCAAACGCATGCGTGCGGCTCGCCATGTGGGCAGTGGTGATGACCGGCAAATATGGGTAAACGGCCGTTACCATACCTACCAACGCATCCGCCAACGAGGACACCATTCTGGTCTGGGCGAAGGCAGTCTGGCTTCAACAATCCCGGCTATCGTCACCGAAATTCTTGTCAACCCAGGTGACACCGTGAGTGAAGGCGACCGTCTCATCTTGCTGGAATCGATGAAAATGGTTATCCCCATCCAGGCGCCCCACGATGGCACCGTCACCCAAATCAACTGCACCGCAGGCGAATCCGTGCAAGCTGGCACAGCTTTGATAGAATTACACAAAATTGACGATTAACGATTCGTGGCGTCGCTACGAAAATCGCAAGTCCTTTACCGGGTGCATCCATGAACCAACAACGTCTAGCTAAATTGCAACAACAACTTGTTCAACAGAAACTCGATGGCGTCATTTTGATGCCTGGCCCCAATGCCTATTACTTTTCCGGCATGCATACCCATGTTAGCGAAAGACCAGTGCTGCTGTTTATTCCTGCCCACGACGAACCAGCCATCATCATCCCTGGTCTGGAAGCAATGAAAGCTGAGCAAGCGGGCATGTCACCAGCACGCATCTTTGCCTGGAGCGATGAGGAGGGGTTCGCACCCGCCTTTGAAAAAGCAGCAGCAACCATGAGCTTAGACGGGCAACATTGGGGCATTGAAGCCCTTTACCTGCGTGTGCTGGAACTGGATACGCTCAAAACTGTGGCTCCCAACTTGCACACCAGCCATGCTGAACCCACCTTGATGGCACTGCGTGCCGTTAAAGATGAAGGTGAATTAGCAGCGATAAGCAAAGCTATCAGTGTTGCCGAACGTGCCCTTGAACGCCTCATCCCTCAAATCAAAGTGGGCATGACAGAAAAGCAGGTGGCCGCGCAGCTAACGGCAATCTTATTGGCGGAAGGGGGCGAATCGATTGCCTTTGGCCCTATTGTTTCCGCCGGTCCTAATGGAGCTTCACCACATGCCACACCCGGAGAACGGCCGTTAACCAATGGTGATTTGCTCATTATCGATTGGGGCGTCTTCGTGGCTGGCTATCCGTCAGACATTACCCGCACCTTTGCTGTGGGTGCCATCGACGATGAACTCAAGCATATTTACGATGTTGTGCGGCAGGCTAACGAAGCGGGCAAAAAAGCCGCCAAACCGGGTGCCACCGGGCAAGATGTGGATCGGGCAGCCCGGAAAGTGATTGTGGATGCTGGTTATGGTGAATACTTTATCCACCGTACCGGTCATGGCATGGGTTTGGAAGTTCACGAGCTGCCCGGCATGGTCGAAGGTAATGAAGTCCCGCTGCAAGCAGGCAATGTATTCACCGTGGAACCAGGCATTTATATTGCCGAGCGCGGCGGCGTGCGTATCGAAGATGACGTTGTGGTCACAGCTGACGGCTGCCGCTCACTCACCAGCTTCACACGGGATTTGATCACAGTTGGATAAGCAAACAAAGCGGTTTGCCCCCTGCTGTGACAAGCACGCTGCCCCGCCACGCTTATTACTGATAGTCTGGATGGTGTTGGTAACGGCCGTTACCGCCTGCCACCGTTCACCCACAGCACCCGCTACACCCACGAAAACGGCCGTAGCTCTGGTGCCAGTGGCCACCCACACCGCTGCGCTCCCACCCACCGTCACCATCACAGCCACCCCCGTTCCGCCCGCAAAACCCAGCCCAGATACCGCCACAGCCCCCCTCCTGCTGGATCTTCTCACTGCCACTGCTCCGGGACACAGTCACAACCAGGCCTACCCGTATCCCGCCCAAGCTTCCCCCCCCCCTGCCACCGCTGCGCCAACCGCCACCGCCACCAACACCCCAACGCCGACGCCTACCCCCACACCCATTCCCACTATCGACTTCGCCGCCGTAAAAGCAGATCTACAAATGAATGGACAAGATATTGGCTATGCGAAGATTGGCTTCCACGTGGGCATTGGCGGCAATACTGAAGGACTGGAACAATGGATGCGCGACCTGGATGCGGCTGGCGTCCCCTTTTTCCTAAAGAGCGTAGACAATGCAGAACCGCTTTACTTCGCCCAAGAACTCATGAAAGAAAGCGGCATCCCCCACACCCTGGTATTCCGCACAGCCAGTGGTGGCTTCGCATACAACGTGCCCAATTATGACCTGCCACCCGCCATTGCCGCCCAGGAACATTGGCAGCGCCACCGTGACGCCTTTCCCCCTGAACTAGATCCCAATTACGTCTGGATTGAAACGGTAAACGAAGTAGACAAAAATCGCTCAGAATGGCTGGCTCAATTTTCTCTGGAAACAGCCAACCTGACAATGCGGGATGGGTTCAAATGGGCTGCTTTCGGCTGGTCTTCTGGCGAGCCAGAACCTGATGATTGGCAGCAGCCAGCGATGTTGGCTTTCTTGAGATTGGCTGGTGAAAATCCAGATAAGCTGGCCATCGCGTTACATGAATACAGCTATCTTGTTGACGACATTACTGATATTTACCCCTATAAAGTAGGCCGGTTCCAGGAGCTATACCGTCTCACAGATGCACATAACATCCCCAGACCCACCATCCTCATTACTGAATGGGGTTGGACTTATGAGCATGTGCCAGAGCCAGAATCTGCCCTTGCCGATGTGGCCTGGGCATCAGCCTTGTATGCGCCTTATCCCCAAGTAAAAGGAGCCGCTATCTGGTATCTGGGCTATGGAGACACCTTTGGCAGCATTGCTGACGAAGCGCAACAGCTCATCGACCCCGTGCGCCTCTATGCTTTAACCAACTACTTCGTGATTCCCTTGCCCCCAGAACAACAACCAATTAACCCTGAACAACACAGCCCGTAATAAATAAACCACTGACCCTACAATCTCATATCGCCCAAATTGAGAGGGCATATTGTACCAATAATCGTCATTGCGCCCACAAACATAGGTAACCGTTTTCTATTCCTTTCAGAAACAATTCGGGGAATTATTCTATCATTTCGTCTAACCAATGACGGAATTGATTTTTATCTGCAGCTATTTCCTGATACATCGCGTATGTTATGGGTAAAATCACACG
>PDQY01000023.1 GCA_002746795.1 Chloroflexota bacterium
CCCCATCGGGGGAGGTTATCCGTCTGACACCCTCAAGGATGATCTGCGCAACTACTACCAAGACAAGCGTATGGTGTCCACCAAGGTGGATATCAAAGACCCCAGCTATATCAATGTTTGTCTCAGTGGTGAGCTGGAGATTGATCCTTACTACTATACCGAGCAAGTCAAACAACAGGTGGCAGATGCCATTACCAAGCTACTCTCATTTGATAACGTGGATTTCGAGTTCAAGCTCTATCTGAGTAAGGTATATGAAGCGATAGAGAGCATTGACGGGGGAGTGGTCTCAACAGTGGTGACCAAGATGGCGAGACAGGATAGCGTGGATGATCTGCCTGCTGGAGGAACACTTAACTTTGGCTGGGATGAGATTCCGGTGATACGCACCATCAGCTGGGAGAGAGATCTGGTGACCGGTAAATGGAGGTGGGAAATCCCATGTTAAATAGCCTGCTTGCCAAATCCAATATTATTGGTGGTCGTATTGACCTGGAGTGGATCTGGGCCAGCCCGGGAGCCCGCCCCGATCTGCGTCTGATAAGACGAACCCGTGCCTATTCGAATGGTGTCGGTGATGGCATGACGGTTGTTGATCTTGAGCGGGACTTCGGTAGTAGTTTGGCAAATTGGGCGGCGATCCAGCGGGATCTGTTTTTCGGACCAAATACAACCGTTGAGAGTAATCAACAACTGGCCGAGTTTAGCCAGCACTTCAGACAGACCGGTAAGCCAGCCACGGTTGATGGATTAACCCCCTATGAGGTGGTGATCGGTACCTATAATAAGGTGAGTGATAGTTACACAACCCTATCTCTTACCGACATTGTGCGCATCGATTTTGAGCAGCGGCGCACCGCATCGTGGCAGCAACTGCTGCGTTGGGATGTCTTTATCGACGATGGCGGCAGTACGGTTCTGGCGGGGCAAGTAACGGTACGCATCGGCCATCAGGTGGGATCTGATTCCGATCACTTTGAGTGGCAACCAGCGGTAGGCGGTGCAGTGACGGTTAATTTTCAACACCATGCACAACAACATACCCAGACCCGCCTTGAAGAAGGGGTCAACCCCGACAGTGGTGAGTGGATACGCCGGGTGGTAATTCAGGACCAGGCACTGAATCCGGAAGAGATCTACTACTACCGTCTGTATCACTCTCCCACAGGGAGTGACTACACCAGCGAGTATAATTGGCGGGTCGCTGCCGTATCCACCGGGCAGTATCACTATTCTGATCGACTGTATAAGCAGCTGCCGTCGATTCACCACTATTATGATGAGCCCGATGCCAAAACCCGTGGCCAGGGGCAATTGCGACGTTATCTCTCACTGTTCGGTGCCACTCTAGACCATATCCATGGTCAGGCGGAGATGTTGAAACAGCGGCATAATGTTCACCGGGTCTATGCCAAAGCTCTTCCCCAGCTGGCAAGAATGATTGGTTGGCGACCCGATAAAACCAGCGATGCGCTTTCGTTAAGGCGAGATATCTTGGAAGCGCCCGAGATATTTCGTACCGTTGGCACCAATACCAACCTTCGTTCTGTGGTCAATCGGGTAACCGGTTGGGACTGTAAGATCAAGGAGTTTGTCCACAACATCTTTCTCACCAATGCGGTCGATCGGATTCATCTGTGGGAGATTTGGCATAAGCGCCATGACGGGGTGGGCTGGTCAGCCCCCCAAGCCGTCACCCGGTCTCTCGCCCAAACCGATACCTTTGATGGCCATGCCAATGCCTTTATCGACCACAACAGCAACGCTTGGATCTTTTGGCATAGCAACCGGGATGGCAATCGTGGCATCTGGGCACAGCAGATGGATGTGGCAGCACCTGTGGTAAGAAAACTACAGCTTTGGAATAATTCTGAAACCCAGCTGCATAATGATGAATATCCTACCGTGGTAACTTTGAGTGACCGGTTGCTGATGTGTTGGGCTGCCAATAAAAATGGTCATTGGGATATCTGGGGGAGTTGGAGTCGTAGCAGCGAGCCCTTTGATGATGGCCCGGATCTCTCTGGCATTAACCAGAGTACCCCTGTCAACCTGACCGATTATAAGGCCAACGACTGTCACCCCGTTTTGGTGGACGATGACTTAGGCACCATCTGGCTGTTCTGGCAATCGGATCGCCGGGGTAAAACCGATCTGTGGCAGCGCCGTTTTGATGGAACGAAGTGGAGCCCAGCCGAGCGACTAACCACTGCTGAACTGCATCATACCCAGCCTGCTGCCACTACCGATGGAGCTGGGAGGATCTGGCTGTTCTGGTGTGACGACCGGGGTGATCGGGTCAATCTCTATGTTCAGGTTAATGAGGGTGGAAGCTGGGCAGCGCCCTATCAGGTAAGTACCGGCCAATACCGGGATGAAGCTCCCTGTGCGGTCTTCTGGAATGGTGAGATTCAGCTCTTCTGGCACTCCAATCGCAGTGGAGATTGGCAGCTTCATTCGCAACGTTGGAAGTGGAATGGAACCGCACCGGTTGCCATCAATGCTCCACAAACCGAAACCCGCTCACCCACTGCTGATAAAGAGCCCTTTGTGATGGTGGATAGCGGCGGTGACCTGCGACTGTTTTGGCGATCACAACGCCGTGGTCGTGAATATCAATCACGTACCATTGATTCCGGTGATGCGGCAATGATTGCACAACTGGGTCAACCTCAGGATCGGGCGCATTACACCTATGACACCCGTAAGAGTGAAAATGACTATTATGCGCGGGATACCATCGGCATCTACCTGACTCCCGACGCAGAGAACCCGGATCTGGAAGATCGTAACAAGCGATTGATTAACGGTCCGCTGAAAGAGTTCATTCCCATCAATATCCGTCCTGTTCTTTTTATTCTGCCCGCGGTACATAAAGAGTATGTCTATACCTATGACTTCCCCGAGGCTGAACCACGGCGGGTAATTGGTGAAACGTATTCACGTAGCACCACCGGCGTTACTGAAGAGATTTACGCTGGTGTCAGTGACAACTATAGCGACAGGATACCGGGTTGGAATTTTATCCACAGTTGGAGTGTAAGCTTTTCTGATCATAATAGTATCGATTTCAATAGCTTGCCTGTCGATACCCATTTACGCACTTGGCATGTAGGCCTAGAGGAAGGAGGATAGTATGGAGAAAGTGACAAACGGGCTCCGAGGTATGTACCGCGACATCATTAAGGATCCTGAAAATAATATCTACATAGATAGCGGATGGAAGAGCAACACCATTGTTGATCGCTGCCGTATGTTATTGGCTGGTTTTATGCGCAGTGACTCCTCCTCCGGCATCCAATTCCTAGCAGTGGGTCAGGGGGATACCGTATGGGATGGTGGTACGGTTCCAGTGACCAATCCGGCAACAACTACAAACCTTATCAATCCACATATGCCGCCAATCGCTGCCGCAGATCTCGATTTTACCTATCTGGACGACTTGGATAATCCGGTTTCAGGACCTACAGCCCGATTGCAAATTTCGGCCACTTTGGCGCCTGACTATCCGCCGCCACTGCCTGGGTTGACTACCTACCCACTGCGTGAGTTTGGTCTGTTTGGCGAATTTGACGGCAGTAGTTACATGATAAACAGCATTAGACACCCAGTAATTCATAAAGGCGCAACTGCCAGCTTGATCCGTGTAGTTAGACTTTACTTTTAGTGAAGAGGAAAGAAGATGGGAAACTTCTCAAGAGATACATTTAACCGCTTAAAGCACTATGTAGGAGTGCGTTTGCAACAAGGTGTCCCCTTGGTGGACGCTGACTGGAACGAGCTGGAGGACATTCGTAAATACGAATTACAAGCTTTTTTAAAATGGTATGTGGGGGATGGTGTTCCCACAGGCAACAACGGATTTCGCATTACTTTCATTGTTGCCATCAATGATAGCTTTAATGATAACTTTGTGATTGGCGGAGGGGATGGTACACCCGAGGGTGTAGGTCGTTGCTTAGTTGATGGTTGGGACGTGGTTAATGAGTCTGATATCGACTATAACGCCCAGGCTCTTTTTAACAACAACGACCTTGCCACAGCCTGGGAAGTAGATGTTTTACCTGCTCTAACGGTACCCGCTGTACGTCAAGTACGTCAGGATCTGGTTTATCTCGATGTCTGGGAACGGGAGGTTGATTCTACTGAAGATAGTGAGCTGATTAATCCAGCTATCGGTCTGGAAACCGCAGTACGGCTGAAGCGCGAATGGGTGGTACGGGTTAACGAAAATTCCGATGCGCTCCCCACTGCTTCTACTGGCCACAACTTTTACCCTCTGGCCAGTTTACAGTGGAATGGTGCCGCTGTGAGCGTAGTTGACCTACGTAATACCCGCTTAAACCTAGCAGAAATCGCTCAGCGGGTAGAGACTCTTGAAGCTCATCCGTCACGTACCGATAATCCACATGAAGTTACTGCAAATCAGATTGGTGCGCTAGCAGTTGCCGACTACGATTTCAACAACAGTCGGGAAGCAACCGTAGTTTTTACGCAGAATGATGATAATGATGCTACCAGAACCCTTGATATCGGCTTTCGTCCAAGATTTGTCTGGGTAATTGGTTTGGCAACAACCAATCCTATAAGTGGTGGACCGACCGTAAGTACTAACATCTCTGCCTACGCCGATTTACAAGATAGCATACGGCAGCTTACGAACACCAGAGCAATACCCTTCCAGCGGCGTACCATACAGCGGTGTACGGGCACTGACATCACTGTCACTCCCACAGGAAACCTGTATCAGAGTTCTATCGGTCAGGCGATATGCAAAGTAAGATTTACTTTGAGTGATAGTGCGCCCATATTTACAAATGAACTCAATGTCATCATTTCTAATGTATCCAATACATCTTTGACCACTCGCTTCTCCAGAGCTTCGCTGGATGGCGGTACATCGTCTGGTAGTGGCAGTCACAGTAATGGCGACATACAACAACTTGTTAGTTTTCGAATAGAGTTACGTTTGTTGTGTTTGGGGTAAAGAAGTTAGAAAACGACACTGGAGGTCATCATGTGGGTAGTTTTTAGGAAAAAAGATAAAAAAGTAGTTGGATGTACTGTAGATGGTGGTGAGGAACTTGAGAAAACATTTGCCCTGCAGGAAGTTGTAAGTGGTCTGGTGGACGCTGATGATCTGAATGATTATGACGCCATCCTGGTAACGGACAGGGCGAAGGCTGCTGAATATCTGGAAGCCTTTCCAGATAAACTTACAGTTAAGGATACACATGCTGAACCGCAGTTGCTTATTCGCGATCCAGAGACCTTTTCACTACATATCAAGACGGATGCGAGGGATTTCCATCCCGTTGATGGTATTCCGGAGATTGTGGCAGACGGCCAGTCTTTTGCTACCATTACCATACTAAAGATTGACGACCGCAAAAAACCTCAACGCGGAGACAAGGGTGAGGACAGGATCTATCTTCGCACCAACTACGGCATCTTGCGTGATGAAAAAGGGAACAAAGACATTAACTCCATAAAGCTAAAAGATGGAGAAGCCACCTTTAGACTGGTATCAGAAAAAGTCAAACGTGTAGCCACCGTGCAGATGCTCAGTACCAACCCAAAACTGCCAGACTCAACGTATCGTATTGAATTCATATAACTCAAGGAAAGAGCCGTCAGTGCCTTTGACTTTTGAACGGAGGATGTACGCGTGACACATAAAGCTGAACTCAGCAATACCAGGATGCTACAACTTGTTGCCGAGAAACTAGGGCGACTTAGGGAAAAAGTGGTTTTTCTGGGTGGGGCGGTTATACCTTTTTTAATCACTGAACCCGATGTGCCAATGACCCGTTTCACCAAGGACATTGACATCATCTTTCGATACGAAAACCGAGAAGAACTCTATGAATTTGAGGATGGTTTACGCGACTCAGGTTTTAAAAAAAAATTCAATGGTGCAGTCTGTCAGTGGGAGGTCGATGGCGTGCATATTGATGTTTTTCCCACCGACCCAGAAGTCATTACTCGCTTTATTGGCAATCACTGGTGGGCTGAAGCAGAGCAGAGTGCTATCACTGCCGATATCGGTAATGGTTTGATTATCAATATCATCCCTGGTCATTGTTTTGTTGGCGTAAAACTGTGCGCATTCATGATGCGAGGAAAAAGAGACTATTTAATGAGCTATGATATCAACGACATCATTCTCATCATCGCTGGCCGTGCTGAAATAGAGCAGGAAGTTTTGGTTCGTGCCAGTCCTCAATTGAGAAAATTTATTATTGGCGAATTAAAAAACATTTACAGCGCAGTTAAGGACAATCCTGCCAGTACCTTGCAGACTTTGAATGATGATATGTTCCCCAAACAACTAGCCTCAAAGGCACTGGCGCGTATACAGCAAATGATAGCCTAGTTTTAAACAAAGGTACCTGATGTTGCTATGTATCAAGAAAAGGAAAATGAAAAGAAGCGAAAGTTGAATGGCGTGGGTGTCATTACAGAAAAAGGACAGCATACAAAAACACCCTCACTCCGTAGCCGACTCCAACACAGTCTGGGGAATCAACAGATTCAGCGACTATATCAGTCAGGTAGGATTCAGACAAAACTAGAAATTGAAGAGAATGATGATCCATACGAACGGCAAGCGGACGAGGTTGCAGACCGAGTCTTGCACACCAAAAATCTGGCTCACCCAGCATCGCTGATAGATAATAAACCCCTCCATGAGATAAAACCATGCAACAGACCATCCACGCCTCTAGCAGATTCTCTATCAAATAAAATAACAAGCCTCCAAGGTGGCCAACAGCTATCCCCTTTGCAGCGTGACTTTTACGAGTCCAGGCTGGGGGCTGACTTAAGTCGGGTACGTTTACACACCAATGATAAAGCATCAGCACTGGCGGAAAGTATACAGGCAAAGGCCTTTACTTTGAACCAGGATATTGTCTTTGCTAAAGAGCATTATCAACCTCATACACAACAAGGCAGGCATCTTATTGCCCATGAGTTAACTCATGTTCTACAACAAACTTGCGGTAATGGTAAAACTACAATACAGCGTAAGAAGGATGATAAGCGGGCTCATGAGTTGATTCCCACGGCCACGCTAAAGTTTACTCCGGATGGCGTTTGGTTTATCGCCCCGGCCGAGGCAACATTCAAGCGCGGTAGAACGGCGCCGCAACTACTAAAGATTGCATTAAAGGCACTGTTAAAAGATGAATTTCCTGATGCGCTGATCTCTCCTCTGATGGAACGATTGTATTCTAGGAAGTTTGCTCATACACGCCATTTCGAAAAGAATACCAAGGCCGGGAAAGAGGAAAAGATCACCAAATTTGCAATTATGTTTAATGCCTTCATATTCATCATCGACTATCTGCAATCTAAGAATCTCACTCTTCAGCTATCCAATGAACAACTCAAAAACTTACACAAAGCTTATTCTAAAGGAAAGCTTTTTGCTGATATAGTTCGCATTTCAAAGCAAGAGAAAATATCGTTACCCCGTTGGTACTCAAGGGAATTTTTTGACTGGCAGCTATCCGCGTATTCCCAGTTACATGCAAATTATCAGCAACGCCTCCTTAAGTATGAAGAGACTATAGGGGCAGTAAGCAAAAAAACTGCATTCGCAACAGTAGGTGAGCTTTTTAGGAAGATACACAGTGAGGCTGTGGTACTGGAAAAAATGCGCAAACGTACATTATCAGTAGCAGGTAAGCTTTTTAGGAAGATATACAGTGAGGCTGCACTACTGGAGGCAATTCGTAAAGACGTTCAGCTTTACATCAATCCAGAGACTCAGTTGGCCTATCAAGCCATATGGCATCTCACTCCCAAACAGCAAAAATCCAATAAGCCCGCGCAGGAATTCAGGAGTATAAAGAATGCATCTAAACTGGTCTCATTTGCTAGAAAGCACAAGGATCTGGCGTGCGGTGCAAAATCCTGCAGGAAGGAGCGAGTTGAGCTACTCAAGAAATATCTGAATGAAGTTAATATCGAAAAAAAATCATTAAAGGTGCTGCCGCCTTACCCTGCTTTTATCACCTCTCCAGATCTCAATCCAGATCACACTACGGTGAAAACGGCAAGCAATACCTTCCGTATGCTGATCAACAGAAAAGAGGTACATGGCAGAGGACTGCTACATCAAACAGTCATTGCTATGGCGGAGGATATTTACTACTCGTGGAGAATTTATCATCTTCCTGAATCACTCAAGTCATTAAGGGGGATTCCGCCGGATGATTTGCGAGAAAGAACCAACGACTTTGTGAAAAACTCACCCGGTAACCTCAAGAAACCGGTCAAAGAGTACGGGCCAGACCGGAATGATAAACAAAGTGTAGATATGGAGAAGCTAGGTATTGGTGACTACCTTCTGATGGGGATAGCCGCGCCTCAATACCGCAAGGACATGCATTGGGTGCAACGGCATAGTACTGCAGGGCATCCGCTATTTGTTTGTGATGCTACGACGTTGGCCAACAAAGCCACCCATGCTGAGCGGGATCAGCTAAACAGGTTAAAACAGCAATATAAGAAGGCCTCTTCTGGGGAAGAGCGCACAGCGATTGGAAAGAGTATTGAGCTGATAGAGAAACGTGAGTCAAGCGGCCTGTTGGCTTTAACAAAAAAAAATATCTCTGATACAAACAAGTTGATAGAAGCTTCGACAAAGCTCAAAAGATTTATCGAAGATGATAAAAATAAAAAGACCTCCCGTGGCGGCAATGCTTCTACCGGCTCCTTTATAATGAGGTTGCTTGAATTTGATCAAACTCTCTCTGGTGTCTATGTCATGATTCTGCGGAACTATAGCTTACGCCCGTATCAGGATATTAAGGCCATCAATTTCTATATCAAGGTATTAGAAAAGCAGCGTGCCGAGCTGGAGAGACTGAGCGGGCGGATCAGTCATCTTACCCGCAAAGCCTTCAAAAAGGGGTTTCCAAAATACCGCGTCATAGCTACCCTCGTCAAAAAAAAGGATGGCAATGTGGTGCCCTTAATGTTGGTTGCGGGCTACCACCCGGATGCCGATCCGACCAAGCACAATTATAAAATCAAAATTGTTGATGTCACCGTCAATGCCAAAAAAGATCATATGATCTATGTGGGTGATAGCGCCGATAATGAAAAAGAAGCGGTTGATAAAGCATTTATCGAGTTCGGCAAAAGGAGTAAATATGGTAATGGAAAGATTGCTTATCGGCTGCCGCAAATGAATTGTATTAGGCAAGACTTAATCTGACAATTTTGTTATTACTGTGCCGTCAGGCACACAAACCACAAGAGAGTTAGATGATGAGCAATTTTGAACATAAA
>PDQY01000024.1 GCA_002746795.1 Chloroflexota bacterium
CATCAATTCCGTCACTTATTTATGGATGCGCACTAAACACCATCCGCCCTTAAGACTGACGATGAAATAAAATACAGCATTGCCTCGTCAGTTTCAAAGAACGGTAAGAAAACGACTTTGTCGTATGATTTAATTTCCGTTCCTGACAGAGATAGTTTCATGACAGAGCTTGGTTCATGCTTCAAAACCTATAACAAAAGGCTTGTATATGATTGAATTGTTACAAGAAATCCTCTTGTATGCCCAAAGCCATGTAAACGAGCTGTTGAATGCATTGGGAGATCACTTGCTAATGGTCGGCGTAGCTTTAGGCTTAAGTCTTATCGTTAGCGTCCCTCTTGGCGTATGGACCTCTCGTTCCCATACCGCTTCTGTTACAGTCATTAATTTCTTTAATGGACTACGTGTCATCCCTAGTATTGCCATTTTGTTCTTAGCAATCCCTTATTTTGGCCTATCTTTTACCTCAGCCATCATTGCCCTGACTATCCTGGCATTTCCCCCGATTCTCATAAATACAGATGCTGCCTATCGCGCAATCGATCCGGCTATAAAAGAATCAGCGGCCGGCATGGGAATGACAAAAAAACAAACCCTTTGGCGGGTTGAGACGCCCTTGGCACTGCCCATCATCGTGGCTGGTATCCGCACGGCAGCTGTAGAAGTTATTGCCAGTGCCACCCTGGCGGCATTTATTGGCATTGGGGGCTTGGGCTTGTATGTGGTTCGAGGTTTCGCTTTGTACGACATCTCAATTCTACTGGTTGGAGCCATTCCCGTGGCTGGTCTGGCCTTATCAACAGACCTGCTTCTTGGAGGTGTGCAACGGTGGCTTCAACCACCTTCCTAAATTGAAAGGTAACGCTTTGCCATGAAAAATACGCTATACGCTGTGAAATAGGTAAGCGTGCGCAAACCTTATCCACCAAATGTTTACACTTTTTCTATTCCAATAGGAGGAAAATATGAAAAAATTAAGTTGGCTGATCTTAATAACCTTTGTTTTAACCACTTGTTTCCTGACGGCTTGTAACGGGGAAAGTGACACCATCACTGTTGCTTCCAAAGACTTCACTGAACAATTTATTCTTGGTGAAATGTATGCCCTGTTATTAGAAGATGCTGGCTACACGGTTGAACGCAAGATAAACCTGGGAGGCACACCGGTGGCGCACCAGGCTCTGCTTGATGGGGAAATCGATGTTTATCCAGAATACACAGGAACTGGTTTACTCACTATTCTCAAACATGAGGTGATGAGTGATCCCCAGGCGGTTTACGATGTTGTCAAAGAGGATTATGCGTCGCAATTTAATTTAACCTGGTTGGAACCAGCACCGATGAATAACACGCAGACCCTGGCTATGAAAAAGACACGGGCAGCTGAATTAGGTATTTCCACATTCTCTCAATTGGTGGCACAAGCAGATCAACTCGTGTTGATTGGTCCCCCAGAATTTACGGAACGTGAAGATGGCATGCCCGGCATGAAGGAAGTTTACGGGGACTTTGAGTTTGCCAAATTCATGGCAGTTAGTTCAGGCTTACGCTATCCTGCCATTATCAATGATGAAGCAGATGTTGTGTTAGCCTTTGGCACAGATGGCGAAATCGCAGCATATGATCTTATCCGCTTGCAAGATGACAAAGGGTTGTATCCACCTTACCAGGTGGCGCCAGTCATTCGTCAGGAAGTGCTGGATGGTGATGCAGAAATTGCCAATGTCCTCAACCAAGTTGCCCCCTTGTTGACCAATGAAACGATGCAATCCTTGAACAATGAAGTGAGCGGAAACGGCCGTGAGCCAGCAGATGTTGCCAAAGAATTCTTGGTAACGCAAGGGCTTATTGGCGAATAATCTTATGATGGATGAAGGTTGAAGCGCACCATTGCTTCAATCTTCATGCTCTTTTTTTTATGAGTACGATTCGATTTGAAAAGGTTACAAAGCAGTTTGCCAATGCCCAACGACTGTCTGTGAATGAGGTTAGTTTTCAGATTGACCAGGGTAGCTTTGTGGTGTTGCTAGGACCATCAGGGTGTGGCAAAACAACCATGCTCAAAATGATCAACAGGCTTTATGAACCCACTTCTGGAGTCATATTTTTGGGCGATAACAATATCCAATCTATGGATGCGACAGAACTGAGGCGGCAAATTGGCTATGTCATTCAACAAATTGGCCTGTTTCCTCATATGACAGTGGCTCAAAATATCGCCATCGTGCCTGAACTGCTCAAGTGGCCTCAGGCAGCGATAGATGCGCGGATTGATGAGCTGCTCACCTTGGTAGACTTGCCTCCTGATGAATACCGAGATCGGTATCCTTCCCAAATGTCTGGCGGGCAGCGGCAGCGCGTTGGTGTAGCCCGGGCGTTAGCTGGTGATCCTGAAGTCATTCTCATGGATGAGCCGTTTGGCGCTATTGACGCTATCACGCGCACAGGCTTGCAAGATGAAATGATTCATTTGCAACACCGGCTGAAAAAGACCATCGTCTTTGTGACCCATGATGTGGAAGAGGCGCTGCGATTGGCTGATAAAATTGTGATTATGCGTGAAGGCAAAATTGTGCAGTATGATTCACCATTCAATATTTTGAGCCACCCAGCTGATCAATTTGTAAGTAATTTGGTGGGCGCAGATGATATTGTGCGGCAATTAAGTCTTATTCGGGCAGAAACGGCCATGGAACCGCTGGCCAATAATGGGAAAGCAGATAACTATCCAACGATTGCGTATAATGCCAATCTACGCACGGCTTTGTCTTTACTCCTCGGCACTCATGCTACGGCGCTCACGGTGATGGATGATGGCTCTCCCGTGGGCTTGTTAACGCTGCAAGGTATCCAATCTGTGGCAGCAGAAGGGTAGGGATTATGGGCTATATTTTTCAAAACCCGGACATTATCCTGAAGCTCACCTGGGAACATTTGTATATGACGATTGTGGCTTTGTTTATTGCCACTTTGATTGCCTTCCCTTTGAGTATGATTTTGCTGCGCAGTGAACGTCTCGCTTCTATCATTTTAGGGATTTTGGGAATTTTCTATACGATCCCCAGTATTGCTCTTCTCATTTTGCTCCTGCCCGTTTTTGGGTTGAATGACAGGTCGGTTATTGCTGCGTTGGTGATTTATACGCAAATTATTTTGGTGCGGAATATGGTAACGGGGCTCAAGGGTGTCCCTGAACCTACCCTGGAGGCTGCAACTGGCGTTGGTATGAGTAACGGGCAGCGTTGGCTCAAGGTTCAGATTC
The DNA here is from genome assembly GCA_002746795.1 of Chloroflexota bacterium. Taxonomy (GTDB): domain Bacteria; phylum Chloroflexota; class Anaerolineae; order Promineifilales; family Promineifilaceae. Next base: position 3,263 of record PDQY01000024.1, read on the forward strand.
CGCTGGCACTCCCTGTTATCTTGGCAGGTATGCGTATCGCTGCCGTGGTGGCGGTGTCTATTGCTACCATTGGGGCGAAGTTTGGCGCAGGGGGATTGGGTACTTTGTTGTTTGATGGCATCGCCCAACAACGGTATGACAAGATTTGGGGCGGTGCTATCTCGGTTGCTGTGCTGGCGATTGTTTTGAACGGATTGTTGATGGCAGCAGAAAATTATTTTGACACGGCTAAGAAGATTGCACGGGCGGAGAAGAAGCAACAACAGGTAACGGCCGTTTCCCCTGCCGATTAGTGCGCATCCATAAATGAGTGACGGGAGTGAGGGATGCGCGTCAAGTGACCTTTGCCCCTGAAAAATGGGGAGCCATTTTTAGACGGTCACCTGGTATTTAGACACACACTCTCCCTAAAAGCCCTCCAGTTGTGATAAATCGGCTAAGCCACAGGATAAGTGGGCAATGTGCTGCAACAAAGCCAGGCGGTTTTCGCGCACCTTTGGCTCCTCATCCATGACCAATACTTCATCAAAGAATTGATTGATGGGAGTGACCAACATGCGCAGAGAGTCAACAAAGGTAGCCATTTGCCCATCCTGAGCCGCCTTGGCTGCCTGGTAGGCGGTGGCTAACTCTTGTTCCGCCGCAAGCGCAAAGTCAGCAGGGCGCAACGTCAACTGTTCGGTTTGATGGCGTGTGATACGCACGCATCGAGCATAGGCGTCTAGCAAGATTTCCCAATCTGGCTCTTGAATAGATTTTTGCAGGGCAGTGGCGCTGATAAAGGCCGCGTAGGGATCATGGCTCTGTTCAGCTAGCACAGCTTTGGTCACAGAGGCTGAATACTCTTTTTCTCGGAGCAGGTTGTCTAAACGGCCGTTTATGAAAGCCAGAACCTGCGCTTGTGTTGTCTCCCCACAGGGCACAGGTTGCAGGTCTGCTGCCGCCGCTACCGCCACGCGCAAATCAAACGGTTGTTTGTGCGCAGCCAGGTTTTCCACTAGGTGGATAGCCGCCCGGCGCAAAGCAAAGGGATCATTGGAACCTTTAGGTGCCAGACCCGCAGCAAACAACCCCGTCAAACTATCCAGCCGATCTGCTAAAGCAAGTGCCAAACCAGGTTTAGTCTGGCTGACCACCTGATATTGTTCGGCAATGGCTTCGGCCACCGCTTCAGATTCGCCACTCCGCCGCGCATAATGCCCCCCCATCACACCTTGCAAGGATGTCATTTCGACGATCATGTCTGTGGCCAGATCTGCTTTTGCAAGCGAGGCAGCGCGTTCAGCAACGGCCGTTTCCTCCTCGTCCAGACCCAACATAGCAGCAATAACCGGGGTCAACTGCTCTAAACGCTGCACTTTGGCCAACATCGAGCCCAGCTCCGCTTGGAACGTGAGCGTTTCTAATTTGGGCAGAAAATCGGCAAGGTCATGCTGAATGTCATTATTGTAAAAGAACTCAGCATCGGCAAAACGCGCCTTGAGCACCTGCTCATTGCCATCTACCACAAAATTCAAATGGCGTTCATCCCCGTTGCGCACCGCAATAAAATAGGGTAGCAAATTCCCTGCCCGATCATAAACAGGAAAATAGCGTTGGTGCTTGCGCATCACAGCAACTAAGACGGCGCTGGGCAGCTGTAAAAACCGTCTCTCAAACTCCCCACGCATCGGCGTTGGATGCTCAACAAGATTGGCAACCTCATTTAACAGATCTTCATCACGCGGAACAACCCCCTGCTTTTCCGCAGCTAACTTGGTGGCAATATCAAAAATGTGGGCTTTACGCCGATTTTTATCAATCACCACCTTATTTCTGCGCATCATGGCGTCATATTGAGAGGCTTCTGTCAGTTTAATGGGTGGCGAGTCAAAAGGACGTAAGCCACGGCTTACACGACCGCTCTGGACACCGGCGTATGCGAGGGGAATGATATAGGGGCCATATAAAGCCACAAGCCAGCGAATCGGCCGACTAAACATGACATGGGTATCGTTCCAGCGCATACTGCGTTGAAACTTAATGCTGGCGATGAGGGTGGGCAGCTCATCAGCGAGTACGCTGATTGTCGGCTGACCCTCTTCTCGAATAACCGCCGACACATACCGCTTACTTCCCTCTTCCAGGATACCCAAATCTGCAACATCGACACCTTTGCCCCGAGCAAAGCCGATGGCAGCTTTTGTAGGATTGCCATCTGCATCAAAAGCTCTGTCAACGGGGGGGCCTTTGACCACAGTTTCTAAATCAGCTTGCCGCCCTTCCAGGCGATGAACAACAACTGCCAAACGCCGAGGCGTGCCGTTAACCTCTACACGCCGATAGTTCAATCTTAATTTCTCCAATAGCGCGGGAACGGCCGTTTTTAAATGTGCGATTGCCGAATCCAAATCGGCGACAGGCAATTCTTCTGTGCCAATTTCTAGCAAAACAGTTTGTGGCTGTTCAATCTGTGCCAGTGGCATCAGGACACCTGGTTCCTCTTCCGTTTTTCGCCAAGCATTTTTTAAGGGATAGCCTAGCGCTTCCCGCTGTGCCAGATAATGTTCAGTCACCTGGCGGGCAAGGGTGCGCATCCTGTGAAAATAATTGGCGCGTTCAGTCACGCCAATAGCACCACGAGTATCCAAAATATTAAAGAGGTGCGAACATTTCAAATTATAATCATGGGCAGGAACAGCCAAACCCGCTTCCAGGCAGCGTTTTGCTTCATTCTCATAATGATCATACACGGTGCGAATCGCATCCACATCGGCGACATTGAAATAATATTGGCAATGCTCGATTTCACTTTGCAGCAGCAAATCACCATAAGGGATATTGGCACCGTAATCGAGCTCCCAAACGCTGTCTACACCCTGTAATGCCAGGGCAATGCGATCCAAGCCGTAAGTTATTTCAACAGCTATCGGATCTAAATTGATGCCGCCAGCCTGTTGGAAATAGGTGAACTGGGTAATCTCTTGCCCATCAAGCCATACCTCCCAGCCCAATCCCCAGGCACCCAAGGCAGGGCTTTCCCAGTTATCTTCCACAAAACGAATATCATGGTAACAGGGGTCAATGCCTATGGCCTCTAAACTTTTGAGATAAAGTTCCTGGGGATTTCCGGGGTCAGGCTTTAAGATAACTTGCAGCTGGTGGTGCATTTGCATGCGATTGGGATTGTCCCCAAAACGGCCGTCATCAGGGCGAATGCTGGGTTCCACATAGACAACATGCCATGGTTCAGGACCAAGCACCCGAAGCGCAGTTGCCGGATTCATGGTGCCAGCCCCCACTTGAACATTGTATGGTTGTTGCCCCAGACATCCTTGCTTTTGCCAATAGCTTAGTAAGTTAAGGATAATTTCTTGGAAACTTAGATGACTACTCATGCAGAACCTTCTTGGGAGGGTGAAATTTTGAAGCACTATCGGTTGAGAATTATAGCATGGCCTGAGTTTAAGAGCATCTCGATTACCGCTGAGCCAGGAACTTCCCCAACTCACAAATCATTTAATCCTGGCTTTTACCTTCAGCCAATTTGCTCTTCCCTTTATCAATCTGAAATATGGTGAGCTGATTGAGAAAAAAGGGCAGCTTCTTCTCGTAAGCGGTTTAAGAAGTCGATGGATTTGAGATTCCGCTCCAAGATAAAGGTGAGGTAGTGGTGCATGATGGCTTCTAACTCGACGTGTAACGGCCGTTTTAGGTGCAGCGACTTCACAATCTCCCAAGGTCGCGTTTGCAAATAGCGCAGCACTTTCACCGCGACAGCCGAGATGGGTTTGGCACTTCGAGTTGCTTGACGACAGTGTGGGCACAGCAGGCCGCCCAGTTCGGCACTAAAAAATTGATCTTGCTCTTGAATAGGTGCATCACAAGATACACATTGGAACAATTGCGGTTGAAAACCAGTCAATCCCAGCAATCGTAATTCAAATATGCGGGTGGGTAAACGCACGTCATCTGTTTCGCTAAGCCACCTCAATGCTTCAACTAGCAGGTGATAAATATCCTGGTTGCTATCTCCCTCCACCGTGAAACGATCCAACAACTCAACCAGGTATGATGCATAGGTGGTACGCACAAGATCGCCGCGTAAGGCTGGGTATGCTTCTATCATTTCCGCTTGGGTGATGATATGCAAGTCTCGCCCTTCTGCCAATAAGAACCGGCTGCGCATTAACAACTCAACATGGCCGGTTTTACGGCTTTGGGGTTTACGGGCACCTTTGGCAATGGCCTGAAGTTTGCCAAATTCGCGCGTGTATAAGGTGAGCAGGCGATCTGCTTCACCAAAATTTCGGCGCTTGACCACAATGGCTTCGGTACGAAAGGTACGTTCTCTGGGCATAAATTGGATATAACGCAATCAACTCTAGCCAGGCAAATGCCTGGGTGTAAATCGATCAGGAAGCAGGGTGAGCAAGGTGGTTTCTCGGCCGTTTCCTGCGGCATCGACTAACCAAACAGGCACATCTCCGGCAAACTCTGACAGCACCTGACGACAGGCGCCACATGGGGATCCCGCATTTTCGGTGCAAACGACGATGGCTTCAATTTTGCGCACACCATCTGATACCATCTTGACAACGGCCGTTCTCTCGGCACAAATTGTCAAGCCATAAGATGTGTTTTCAACATTACAGCCAGTATAGAAACGGCCGTTATCCGCCAAAAGCGCCGCCCCTACCGCATAATTTGAGTACGGGGCATAGGCGTTTTGTCTAGCTTCTATCGCTGCTTGAATCAAATCATCTCGTTGTTCAGTCGGAATCATGGGAAAAACCTCTGTTAATTTGGGGCAGCAAGTTTGGCTGTGAACACTTTACTTAGGAACGGAAATTAAATCATACGACGAAGCCATTTCCTTAACCGTTCCTGGAAACTGACGATGCAATTCCCTATTTTATTTCATTGTCACTCCTTACCGCCAACTACATGCCTAAAAGGTTTCCCTATTGTACCATCAACTACCACACAATTTTCAACCACAGTTTGCTCCAATCGGCAGTGATTGCCCACTTTCGCGTCACGAATAATGGCATTAGGGCCGATGACACAATCCGCACCAATGGTTGTGCTGCCTTGCAAATAGGTATTCGGCCACACAATCGTATCCTGACCGATCTCAACCTCCTGGTCAATAAAAATGGTGGCCGGTTCGATCAAGGTCACGCCGTTGTCCAACCAGCGCTTATTGGCTCGGGCGCGAAAGGCACGTTCTACAGCCACCAATTCAGCTCGAGTGCCAGCGCCCATACTCTCATCCACATCCTCTGTGACAATCGCTTCAACTAACCGGTTTTGTTTCACAGCCAATGCGATCATGTCTGTGAGGTAATATTCCTGCCCAGATCGCGCCTGGCGCAGGGGAAGATCATGAATGTTTTCCCAGAGCCATTGGCCATCAAAACAGTAAACCCCCACGTTTAGCTCTGGAATCGCTAACAACTCTTGCGTATTGGGACGCAGCCGCGCTTCTGCAACCTCAACAATTTCGGCGACATATCCATGTTGATCACGAACAACACGCCCAAATGTGGAAGTAAGATCCCCCATCACAGAGAGCATCACGACAGCCGCGTTCGTTTTGCTCTGGGTTTGTGCCAAACGAGCCAGGGTATCAGCACACAGCAAGGGCATATCGCCATAGGTCACGATAACCTGAGCTGCCAGCCCCTTGATGAGAGGTTCAGCCATCATGGTGGCATGCCCGGTGCCCATCTGTTCTGCCTGGATAGCATATTGGGCACGAGAGCCAATCAGGTTTTGTACGCCATCAGCGCCTTTCCCCACTACGAGAACTGGGGGAACATCTGCCACGCTTTCAGCTGCATCAAAGATGTGCATGACCATGGGTTTGCCCCCCACCTCGTGCAGAATTTTCTGGGTTTTTGATTTCATTCGCGTCCCTTGCCCAGCAGCAAGGAGAACAACTGCCAATTTTCTCATACGACTTAATTTCCTTTCTCAGCTTCAAGCCAATCATTCTGTGGGCTCATTATGCCAGAGACTCTTCATT
>PDQY01000025.1 GCA_002746795.1 Chloroflexota bacterium
TCTGCGCCGTTTGTGCTGAATTTGGGAGGCTTTCCGCAGGAATTTCGCCAGAAAGCATCCTGTCTGGCGTAAATGGCGGCTCTGAGTGCCTCTCTCGTGGGCGGAGGCTTTGAGAGACAGCCCAGCTGTGCCACCCCAGGTGTTCAGGCCATTGAGGTGCCCCTGGCAGCGCAGCTGTCGGTGCCAACGGTGGTACATCAGCCGCCGCAGAGGCGTGAGCCGCAGCTTGTGTGGCGGCGCACTGACGACGCAGTTGGTAGAGCTGCTGATTGGCGGCAACCAAAGCAGCAGAGGGTGCTGGACGAGAACTCATCTCTAGCACATTTGGAGATCAGGTAACACAAACCAACCAGACGCAAAACGGGGTGCGCTGTTGACACCGCGCAGGCACGGCTACGTGCCCGCACACCCGAGGGCGTGGGCACTCAGCCCATCAACAAAATTTCTGGCCGCCCAAAGAACGCATGATCGATTGACACAGAGATCGCCCTGTGCTATCCTCCTATCATCAGGTATACACGCCACTGGGAGGCAAAAAAGCCCCCTCCCCATTTAAGGGGCATATTGATGAAGATGCTGCAACATCTTCGCAAAATGGAAGTGGCTACAACTTACAAGGCTAAACGTTTAGACGTTTAGCCTTTTCCTTTATGGTTTGAAACGCTCAACGCATGGCAGTGATCGCTTCAAAATCTAATTGCTTAAAGAGCTGTCTGACCATCGAGCCAAATCATTGTCGATTTGCTCTAAATCAACCAGACGTACACCAACAGCGTGCCATTTACGACGAGAACGAACAGACATATCCTCTACAATGACAGAATTTGCTTCGGAAACGGCCGTTTCTGTCCATCCGCCAGCCGCAAATCCAATAAAATACACACGCCAATCATCTTCCCCTTTCGGAATAATCGCAGACGTGCGTTTCACTAGCTCAACCATCGGTTCCAAACTCGCAGGAGTGTCATTCCAAAGGCAGCAACCCAAAACAAGACTGCGATCTTCTTCACTAATACCCACAACCTCAATGGTAAATGACCGCTTCCACTCCCCCCCAACCTCTTCAATGGGAAGAGGAACCTCATCCTGGGCACTGGACAACAATAACCACTCCCGGCAAAGCTCTTGCCAGGTATTCGCTTGAATAAATTCAGGCAAATGCTGCTCAATATTGTTCAACATCTGCTGCTGCTGTCCCATCGCCAACTTAGATTGGTAGGCAGCTAAAAAACGATAGTAAAAGCGCAAATAGGGATCTGTCACAAAATAGCGGCCACGCCGGGAGTCAGCAGAGCGTTCAGTAACCGGTACACGCCGTTCCACAAAACCGGTATCTCGTAAAATGCTCAAATATTTTGAAGCAGGCCCACCTGATAACCCAGCCCGCTTGCTAATATCACTCAACGTCTCAAATCCTTGAGCCATCGCCCGCATAATACCCACATAGTTATACAAATCCGTTAGAAAATCTTGCAAAAGAATACGCGGTTCATCTAACATCCAGGTATTCGATGGCTCCAATTGAATTTTCAAGTTTTCCATAACTGATAAAGCCGGATCGATTCGTTCCCAATACGCAGGAACCCCGCCCCAAATGGCATAAATTGCCACACGATTCGCCGCACTGTACTCTGGAAAATAACGACGCAAAACAGTAAACGGCAACGGGGGTAATTTTACCTGAGCAGTCGAGCGGCCATAAAGTGGAGCTTGATAGGAAAGCAGTTGTTTCTGCATCAAACTCATCTGAGAACCAGAAAGAGCCAAAAGCACATTTGATTCGCTCAACCATTGATCCCACGCTTTTTGCAGCACGGCAATGAAACCAGGATTCACCGCCATCAGATATGTAACCTCGTCGATGAACACAGCCATACGGCGTCCGCGCCCCAACAAAGCAACCTGACGCAGAGCTTGTTCCCAATTGGCATACGTAAAATCGAGGGGCGCCTGTGTGTCAGGGTCAGCAAAATTATCAACTGCTTGAGAAAACGAACGAAGTTGATCCAGGGCAGAAGTTGCCTCCGCCATCCAATAGAAACCATCGGCTTGATGTCTTTTTATCCAATGTGTGAGCAAACGGGTCTTCCCCACCCGGCGACGACCATACAACACAACCAAAGCAGCCTGACTGCTTTTCCACGTGCGATCTAATAAGCTCAACTCACCATTGCGTCCGACAAAGCCAGACTTCATTTGTTTACTCCCGTGCTATATAAATCCCGTTAGTCTACTTTCATTTATACTATTAGATATACGGGCTAATGTCAAGTCATTTTGGATCATTTGTTCGCTTTTATCGAGTATTCAAAATTAACATAAAGAAAATACTCGACAAAACAAGCATTGCTCAAATGACAAAAGCGCGATTAGTATAAACGTTAGTAGTCTACTTTCATTTATACTAATGCGCTTTCTATCAGCCTTCCCTGCTTCATGGGAAGACTGACCAAGTGCATCTCGGGATCATCGCCAACGCCACCATGATGATCCCGATTAGTCTACTTGCATTTATACTAAACGATCATCGGTGAGTTGTCAAGGGATTTGTTGTATTAGTTCAACATGTGATGTGAAACACAGCCAAAATTCCCGGAACCTCACCGGTTCCGGGAATTGATAGGGAAACCTACTCCACAATCACGACATCGCTGCCGCTGCGACCAAAAGTTTCTGGCATATACATTTCCTCAGCTTTGGTAGGCGGCACGACGAAGGTGCCAGGCGTGGTAGCGCGGGTGACGTAATCGTAATCATAAACCCCTTCCCAAAGCAGCGTGCTGAACGCTTCCAACCGCTCATCGCGCATGTTTTGGTGATCATACCAGGTACCCCACCACCAGTAAGGTAGCGGTTCTGCGTCGCCTGGCTCGCTCTGCGAGACAGCCAGCGCCGGATTGATGGCTTCTAAGCCAGCCGGTAACGGGTCAACCAGAGCCACATGGTAGCGGCGATTATCGGCAACCATCGTCAGCTTCACGCGCACGCGGGCGCCTAGTTTGATATGCCAGATGCCGTTTTCATCCTGGTATACATCCTCAGGATTATCCACGCCTTCGTAACTACGCTGCACCACAAAGCCACGATTCAGTGGATCTAACGCCAAACTGTCTAGGGCATAGCTGAGGCCAAGGCGGTAGTACAGGCGCCCAGCACCATCTTTGTCCAGAATGAGGTCTTGTTCTGCGCCCACGCCTGACTCAGCCAGCACGTTCATAGGGATGAGCGTTTCGTGGCGTTCGGTAGTGTAGCCTTCATAGGTGTGTTCGCCAGCGTAGTTCTCACCCAGCCAGATGCGTGCCACGAAATCAGGTGTTTGCGACTCGAAGGTGTTGAAGTAATTGTTGAGCGCGAGGAGGATGAAAACATTCTCTTGCGTGTTGCGCCAACGGCCGTTTTCACGATGTGCCAGCAACCCATTTACTACCTTCGGAATCAAGTCGTTGCCTGGGTCTTCATTGATGAGCGTGTTGAGCAGCACACCATCGGTACGTCGGTTGGAATGCAGCATGACGTAATCGTCATCGCCGTAGCTGGCGGTGAAATTGGCGGCGCCAGCCGTTTCCACAGCGCGGTTGTTGACATGGCGTTGGATAGTATCCACCTCGCCAGCATAAGAGGGATCGGCTGCCAACACTGGCCACAGCCAGCCCAGCGCTTCAAGCTGTAAATTTTCCACAGCGCCTGCTTCATTGATGATCCTTTGAGCTGCGGCAGCGTCATTATCGCCAGCCAGATGGCGCACGTAGAGGGCGTATGAGCTGAGCCCCCAGCGTGTTTGTTCACCATACCACGCGGGGTAATTGTTCTCGATGTCGCGCAGATAGGTTTGCGCGTTGGCGACTGTGTCTTGGGACACGGAATAACCTCTTTGGGATGCCACTACCAAGGCATGGGCAACGTGGATGGAGTTGAACGGAATCGAATCTCGGCCTCGTTCCCAATAAGGGAAACCACCATCAAAATTTTGCATGCCTACCAGTTCCTGAATATCGTCCACTATGACCGCTTCCATTTCTTCGGGGGTGAGCATGCCTTCTGCTTCAAATGCAGTCAGCACGTCGTTTAGCGCGGCGACGGCGAGGATGCGCGAGGCCAATTCTTCAGAGGAATCGTAACGATGGCTGGTGAGGTAGAACACGGCGTCGGTTAAGGCTTGCAGGGCTGTGGCTGAGGTGTTGATTTCTAACCCGCCAAAGGTAGGAATGGCCCCTTCCAGCATCACAAAGGGCTGTGCGACTGCTCCTTCATCAACCTGACCGTAAGTGGCAAAGGCTTCGGTGGTAGCAGGGGTAAAGACAGGCAAGTCAATGGTGGTGGCGTCAGCATAGTCGCTGGAAACAGCAGCCACCTGGAAGCGTGCTGTGCCGGGTCTGTCAGCGGCAGCGGGGAAGCGCACTTCGACGCGGTCATTGGCAGGTACCGTGATTTGCTTGCCTGCTGTCTCGGTGAGGAGGAGGTTGTTGGTGGCTAGTGCCACGTTGACGGTCAGTGGCTCGTCAGTCTGGTTTTGCACCACAACGGGCAGTTCAAACTGGTCGCCAAAGTTGAGGAAACGGGGCGCAGACGGACGCACCATCAATGGCAAGCGTGCCATCAAGTTTGCCTCGCCGATGCCAAACTCATTGGCACCAGCCACAGCCACGGCCATGATGCGGTAGCGGGTCAGGTTGTCGGGCAAGGTGAAGGTAACTTCGGCGTTGCCGCTGTCATCGGTGCGCACAGCGGGAGCAAACAGCGCCAACGGATTGAAATGGGTACGCAAGCTGATGGGGGTGTCAAGCGCAGAACTATCTCCCTCTAAGCCTGCCAGGGCTAACCCTTTTTCTTGGCCAGCTACGTTGGACATGGCAGTCACCATGGGTGCTGCCCCCCCCATGCCATCCATCGCTGCCCCTTCCGCTAACTCATCCATGGTTGTTTGTTCAGCACCCTCATCAGCGAGACGTACTATCTCATTGTCCAAAGTTTCGGGGTTGGCGAGAAGGATGTTTTCATGGATGTAACGTCCCTCCAGGTATGTCCAAGGCGCTTGATAGAAGCTGTCGAGCGGGTTTGCCAGTTGATAGTTTGCCAGAGCCAGAATCGCTTCATCAACGATGTAGAGAGCCACCTCAGCATTGGAGACGGGTTGGCCGTTGGCATTGAGAACTGTAAGGGAAACGGCCGTTTCCTCCCCAGGTACTAATTTTTCAGCTTGTGGACTCAGTTCCACCGTCAGTTCACGGCTATAGGGTGGGATAGAAAGGTCGAGCAAGCCGGTGGCATACGCAGGACGATCAGGCGCTTCTGGCAGCGGGTTGCCGTCGTCGTCGGTGCGCGGAGCAGAACCAACCACGTCTACCTGCATGCTGAGCTTAGGCAGATAGTCGATGGTGATGGGAATGCGCAGGGTGGTGCTGCCGTTGTTGAGCGCAAAGCGCTGGGTGTCAACGATGCCAGCGGTGTAAAGGGTGAGCAAGCCTTCACCTTCAGCAAAAGGAGCTTGTACCAGAATCTCGGCGGTGTCGCCGGGTTGGTAGGTTTCTTTGTCGGGAATGAGGGTGAGTTGTTCCTGCGCCACGTTACGCAGGAGGGGGCGTTCGCTGCTGGAGACCCAGCGGGTGAAGCTGCTTTGATTTGGGCGATTGGCATTGTCGGTGACAACGGCCGTTATCTTCATCTCGCCGCCTTTGGTGGTGTCAAAGGTGCAGGTGACAGGCTCGGTGGTTGACGTAACCGTGCAGGCTTGTGGGTCTACTTCCTCTTCCACCCACTGCCCATCACGCAAATTCCATTCCAAACGAGACGCTGTTATGGCCACGGACACGTCAGAAACTGCGCTGCCGTCTATATCTGTGACGATGGCTTCGATTTCCAGCGGATCGCCCTGTTCCACAAAGGTGCGCTCACTGCGTAACCCAACGTACAGGTCGGATGGATGCACCAGTAAATTCGTGGTGGATGACCATGCCTGACGGTTGACATCCATCACTGTTGCTTCGGCGTTGACAGAGAAGGGTTTGTTGCCTTCTAGTGCCTCGAAGTTGATTTGCAGGTAATGTTCACCCGCTGCATCGGTAACCCCACTGAAGGTTTCTACAACTTGCTCACTATCGAAAGGATCGTCAGAATAAACTCCAAGGTATGGCTCGGCGTAGTAATCATCGTGGAAGCCAATGGTGAGCCACCAGGGCGTCCATTCGCCAAAAATGAACTCTGACCAGCCAGGAGGTGAATAATGGCCGGGCGTGGAAGTGACGGTCCAGGTGGTGTCGGCGTTTTGCAGCGGCCCTCCGGCAAAGTAACTGGCGGTGACGGCTACTGTGGCGGAATCATTGACTACGTAAGGGCCTTCGCTCTCTTGTCGCGCTGAAACCTCAAATTCAGGGCGGCGGAATTCCTGGATTTGGAAATCATGACCATACTCATCTCCATTGGCATTGAGGCTGACGTAGGCATAACCAAGATTGCTATTTTCAGGCAAGGTAAAGACAAAATCGAAACCACCCAGACGACTGACGTCAGTTTTACCGGTGATGATTTGATTGCCTTGTGGACCATAGACCTCATAGCTGAGGCTGTTCACGTTTTGCCCAGGCAGGTTGATGGTGCCTGTGCTGCCTTCGATGTCGCGCAGCCAGCCTTTGATGTGGACTTCTTCACCGGGACGATACATGCCCCGGTCGTCAAAGATGTGCCAGCGTAATTCGTTGGTTAACGGCCGTTGCTGCCAACCGTAATCATCCCAATAGTATGTCTGGTAGGGCAGGATTGCACTGTCATCATCCTTTGTGGCCACCAGGTATTGAATGCCAGAGTCAGGTAACATGATGCTGGCCAGGCCGTCTTGCCCTGTTGTGACGGTGCGACTCTGGTTGGGCATCACCTGCACATTTGCCAGCGGGGAGCCATCTTGCAAATCCATTGTCCAGACAATCAGTTGGGTGGGGTCTACGATTGCACTGACGCCGATTTGGGTGGCTTGCACCCAGGTCTGGATGATCTGGCTGCGCTCTTCCCATAAGTCGGAGAAGGCATGCGGCGGTCGGATGATGACGATGAGGTGGCCATGTTCGTTGTTGAAAGCTTCTTGCAAGGAAACGACCGTTTCTGTGAGTACGTCCTCTTCGCTGTTGGTGGCAATCGTCTCATCATAAACCAGTTCACCGGGCGGGGTTGGCTCTGATTCGTATTCATCTAGTTCCTGGCGATATGCCAGGTAAGCAGGCCAATCCGCAGGGGAAACAGCATACGCTTGCACCGACAATTTTGGTTCATTCATGGTATACACTGTCAACTGCGGTTCGCTGGCAGATGGATCCAATGTCACCAAGGCATCTTGTGGCCCACTGATGAATGGGTTCGAGGTGGTCACTTTGAATTTAATCGTTTCGTCTTGCCCCAGTGTCTGCCCAAAAATATCTTGGATGTCGCCATCAACTGTCACGCTGTAGGTGGTGCGTCCCTGTGTCATGCCCTGAATGATGAATGAATCGTAGAAGGGGCGCACGACTGCGCCAACCAGTTCTGGCTCAACACGAATCATATCTTCACTGAAGTTTTCCAGGTCAATGAGATTGTTAAAGGTGATTTCGAAGGGGGTTAATGGGTAACATTCATCCCAACCACAGTGAGTTTGTTCAATGCGCAGCGGGGCATAGGTGAAGAAGCTGAAACTCTGTGCTTCTTTGGTGGTCAGTGGCCCTTCAGCAGAGGGGGTGCCTGGGCCAATGACCACGTCAACAGGGGCATCTTCGGGGAAAGGCTGCTGTGGATGGAGTGCCAGCCAGTAACCTTCCTGCGTGGTTTCTACCAGACGGGATACGTGTTCGTCCGCTTTGATTTCTTCGGCTGTAGCCAGGCGCATGGCATGGGAACGGCCGTTGGCATTGACTTGAATTGAGTTGAGAACAGCTTGTTGGTCAATCAACTGGTCAAACGCGATGAAGATGAGAGGGTCGACAGGCTGAGGCCTGTCCTGCGGATAGCCTGTGGTCATTTGCACGGGGGGCGTGCTAAACGTCCAGCTCACGGGCGCGGCCAGGGTGCTGCCGGTGGCTGAGGCGGTCGATTGAGGAATAACGGCCGTGAACTCTGTAGCCATCGGTAAACGATCCACCGCATCGGACTCAAACTCAAAGCGCAAGGTTTGCGGACTGACCCACTGCCACGTGCCGGGCAACTCAGGCGTTAGCTGCACCGGAACGTCGCCAGCTTCTAACGTTTCCAGGCTGGTCAGTGGCACCATGGGTTGATTAAAGGTCACGTTGACAAAGGGAGCCAACCCCACATCTCCTTCCGGCGCATAACGCAAAACTTCCAGCGGGCCATCGGGAATGGCGGGCGCTTCATCTTGGATCGGCGACGGGGGGAATAGTTCTTCGATTGTTTTGCCCGTCAAAGGTGGTGGCAGGAGGTCATCGGGCACGTTGTAATCTTGCACATCGTCCTCTTCGCCAGTTAGCTCGGGCAAGCGGTCAAGAACCTGGTTAATGGCCGCTTCATCCAACAGCGTGCCCTCAACCACCGGATTGGTGTCAGGCGTGTCAGGTGTGTCAGGCTGTGCTTGCCCGGGGCTGAGGCTGATGGTGAGCTTAGTCTGGACGGTGTCGGAACGGCCATCGGAGCTTGATCCAATGGCGATAGGTTGACCTTTGTTGCCACTGGGCAGTGTGGTGTAGCTGTCAGAGGGATTCCCCTTGAAGTTTTGGTAGGCCCACACGCTGGCTCCCACGATCAAGAGGAGGATAAATGTGACGGCCATGATGACAATATTGCGTTTACGGTTGCTTTTTGGTTCGTTTTCTTGAGACATCGTCCCTCCTTAGGGAGATCTGACCCTCTCTGTGCGCATCCACAAATAAGTGACGGAATTGATGGATGCACTTCAAGTGACCTTTACCCAGGAAAAACGAGGAGTAATTGTTAGACGGTCACTATGCAGGGTAAAAAGGTAATTTTACTACATTATTCTGTGTAGTAATTGTATAACGATGTCACATTACGAAAAGTTCCCAGGAAATTTTTTGTATAACCCCCTTCGCTTTGGCCAACGCCCTGACCCTCGCAGCACTGCTGCCATTCGACCCTGATTAGTTCAACCATTTATCCCTATCTCGTTCCCTAAACTTCTATCATTTGGGGAAACAGCCATATTTACTTGTTGACTTTCACAAAAAGTACTGGCTAT
>PDQY01000026.1 GCA_002746795.1 Chloroflexota bacterium
ATGAAGATTGGAGTGCGTGGTACCGATTGTTTAGCCAAGGACGGTTTGATGAGGAAAAGACAGGGGCAGTCATGCTCGGAGAAATGTTAGGCGAAGTGCGCCTCGCCGCTGGTCTTTCAACACTTTGTGGCGTGGTTTCCGCAAAGAAATGTGGCAACACCCCCAATTCCGAGCCACTTGGAATTGATCCCGGGACAACTGGCTTGTAAATGAACCGCTTTGGGATGCTTTACTCAATTCTACCCTGGCTTCTGCCAGGGTTTGAGACCTTGAATTTGCCTCTTTTATCTTAAAATGAATGATTAAAGAGCCAAACTCAAGCTGTCAGGTTCTTAAAAACCAAGTGCTTATACTTCAAACAGCATCTCTGGTTTCTCTTATAAAACACCTTCTTAGTTGATAACCATCGTTTAGGTCAGTTATTTGTGGTATTTTTCGTCGTTGATGATGGTAAAGGCACGGTAAAGTTGTTCCATAAAGATGATGCGTGCCATTTCATGGGTGAAAGTGAGCGAAGACAAAGCAATTTGCTCGTGACTGGCGGCCATAACATCGGCTGAGAAACCTAAAGGCCCCCCAATGAGGAAGGCTAAACGGCCGTTTCTCTCCACCGTACGCCGCAACCATTTGGCCAACTCAGGACTTGTCATTTGTTTGCCCTCGGGCGAGAGCAAGATAAGCCGGTTGGCCAGCACAGCTCCCTTGAGCAACAAATCTCTCTCTTTTTGCAAAGCCACCCCATCCGGCATCCCCCGCCCCACAAAATCCTTAACTTCTTTTAGCTGAAATGTGGTGTAACGGCGCAAGCGCTTCTCATAATCCTGCTGCGCTTGCAGCCAAGGCTTTGCCTTCATCTTGCCCACCGTAATGAGGTGGATATTACCAAATTTTCGTGCCATGACATTGAAAGTGACAAAGCGTCTTGTCACCTTGTCGCTATGCAGCATCGCTGCCTTGCCACTGCTTTAATACCTTCGCTAACTCATCAAGCCGCGCAATCACCCCATCTGGCTCCACGCCTTCGACCATGGGGAAGCGGTCGCTGTTGCGGATGAGGATAGCTTTCATGCCAGCGGCGTGTGCGCCGACGATGTCATGTCCAGGTGAATCGCCAACAAACACAGCATGAGCCGGGTCAATACCTAAATCAGAAAGCAGCTGCCGGTACGGATCCGGCTGCGGTTTCCACTTGTGGGCATCGGCGGAGAATAACATCGCCTCAAAGTAGCCATCAATGCCAAAACGTTGCAAATCATTGACGTGCGCTGCGCCGGTAAACATGGTGTTGGAGAGCAAGCCAATTTTGTACTGACCTTTAACAGCTTCCAGCCCGGCAATAGTTCCCGGGAGCAAATGCGCCTGAGCGCAAATAGCATTTTGGTACAACTCACCCGCCTCAACAAGCCAAGTCGGGTCAACGCCGTTAGCCCCAACACAATTTTGCAAGATTTCGCCAACGAAGTCAACCAGACGCAAATTACGCCGACCGTCTACGGCCTCTTGCCAGCGTCCAGGCAAAATAGCAAAACCAGCATCGCGGAACTGCGCAAACGGCGGCAATGCCACTGCCTTATCCTGAAAATAGCGGTAAGCCGCCGCCAAACCCGGCGTTTCCAAATCTGGCCACACCGCATACGACCCCGCATACTCAATCAACGTCCCGCCCAAATCAAAAATAATGGCTTCAATTTTCAAAATCTGTTCCTTTATTGATGCTCTACCAACTTAACTACCGTGACACCAGCTCCGCCTTCACCTTCTTTGCCTTCTTCAAAGGAGCGAACGTGGCTGTTTTGCTTGAGGGCAGCACGAACGGCCGTTCTCAGTTTCCCTGTACCCTTGCCATGAATAATGCGCACCCAGGGCATACGAGAGAGAAAGGCGCCATCAAGGTAACGGTCTAGCTCAACCAGGCCATCTTCTACACGGCGACCACGAATGTCTAACTCAATAGACACCCTGCCAGCCGCCGGCCCGCTGACACCAGCTGTTTCCGGTTCTTCAGCAACAGGA
This sequence comes from Chloroflexota bacterium, assembly GCA_002746795.1. Taxonomy (GTDB): domain Bacteria; phylum Chloroflexota; class Anaerolineae; order Promineifilales; family Promineifilaceae. The sequence continues at coordinate 2,014 of PDQY01000026.1, forward strand.
CGCCCCTTAAACACCAAATCCTCAAACTTGACGCGCATTTGCAAACGTCCCATGGCAACCATCGCTTCCCGTTTCTTGTCTATCGACACCACTTCGCCGCGCCGATCCAGCGATTTCACCAGAACTGTATCCCCCACTTGCAGCTTACGCCGCATTTGTTGAGCAGGTGATTTCTGCTTCGGTATCACGACAGGCTTAACCGGCTGCAACTGAGTCTCTTCAATCTCGGCGACCGCTTTGCTCGTTTTCTTGAGCTGGTTGAGCGATTCAGCATCGCGGATTTGACGCCGGGCGCGGCGCAGTTCATCTTGCACCGCCTCAATTTCCGCTTTGGCTTCTTCGCGGGCTTGTTCCAGAATTTGGACACGCTCCGCTTCGATTTGCGCCAAACGCTGCGTCAGGGTCTCTCGTTGCCTTTCTGCTTCATGCAAAGCCAGGCGTGTCCCCGCTTCTTCCGACTCCATCTTCTCGCGCAAATCATAGATAGAATCGAGCATGTTTTCCGCTTCATGACTGCCCACGCCCAATTGGCGCATGGCATCATCGAGGATGGTTTCGTCCAGCCCCAAACGACGGGCAATGGCGAGGGCGTTAGAGCGTCCTGGCAAGCCGATGGTCATTTCGTAGGTGGGCGAGAGAGTGTCCAGGTCAAACAGCAGCGAGGCGTTGGTGGCGCCTGGCGTCTGACTGGCATAGATTTTCAGTTCGGGATAATGGGTGGCGATGAACGTGGTGGCGCCTTTATCGCGCAGGTAGTTGACGATGGCTTGCGCCAGGGCTGCCCCCTCGGCAGGGTCGGTACCAGAGCCAAGTTCATCAAAGACCACCACCGAGCGGTCATCTACTTCCGCCAGGATGCGGGTGATGTTGGTGATGTGGCCGGAGAAAGTCGAGAGGCTTTGCTCAATCGACTGCTCATCGCCAATGTCGGCAAATACGTTGCTGAAGATGGTCAGCCGCGCCTCGATGGCGGGGAGCTGCATGCCAGACTGCGCCATGAGAATCATCAGCCCCGTCGTTTTCAGGCTAACTGTCTTGCCGCCTGTGTTGGGGCCGGTGATGAGAACGGTGAAGGTCTCTTCATCCAGGGTCAGGTCGGTGGGGATGACGGTGTCTGGGTCGAGCAAGGGATGGCGGGCGCCTTTAATCCACACGGTGGAGCCAGGATGGGGATTGCGCGGTGGCGGTGTCCATTTGGCGCGTTCGTTAGCATGTTTGGGTGGGCGCGGTTCAGGAAACTGGCGCCATGGTATAAATTCAGGGGTGACGCCGTTGATCATGGAGGCGTATTTGGCGCGAGCGAAAATCAAGTCTAACTCGGCCATGCGCTCAACAACGCGCTTGATGCTATCGCCCTGGTCGGCCACTTTGGCGGAGATTTCGGCTAAGATGCGCTGAATTTCGTCTTGTTCTTGGATTTGCAAGCCGCGATATTCGTTGTTCAGATCCACTGTGCCTATCGGTTCCAGCCAGAGAGTAGCACCGGTACCGCTGTGGTCATGAACAATGCCTTTGAGGCGGCCTTTGGCATCGGAGCGGAGGGGAATCACGTAACGGCCGTTTCTCATGGATACGAGTGGCTCTTGCAAATATTGGTTGCTGCTGCTCTGGAGAATGCGCTGTAACTTGTCTTGAATGCGACCATGCGTCACCTGCATATCGCGGCGGATGTTGGCGAGCTTGGTGCTGGCGCTATCCAGCACTTCACCTCGTTCATCCAGCGTTTGACTGATGACAGACACCAAACCGGGACACTCTTCAATCAACTCTGCAATTTCGGCCAAACGGGGAAACTCTTCAGCTGTTTCCGTTTTAAGTAAGGCGCGGCGTAAATTGCGTGCTGCGGCGATGGTGGCGCGGATGTCGAGCAGGCTTTCGGGCAGCAAGGTAAAGCCGTGTTCGGCGTTGTCTACCGCCTCGCGCACGTCTCTGGCACCACCGACGGTGATGCTGGTGTGGGTGTCGAGCAGCAAACGCGCTTCTGCTGTTTCCAATTGCCATTGTTCGGCTTCGAGATGGTCGCTGGTGGGAGTCAAATGAAGCGCCAAATCCTGGCTAGCACTGAAGCTGGTACAGCCTGCCAATATGGCACAGACTTTATGGAACTCAAGAGTACGTAAACTTTTTGTGTCCATACGGGATAGAAGTATATCTGAAATTGGAGAGAGCGGCAGTTTTACATCTTTGCCCAGAGATAAAAGCTGTAACCTGGTCGTAAAACATGAAACCGACGCGGCTTTATGGTATAGTTGCGGGCATTACTGACGGTAGATAAGGGTAACATCCAGGGTGTACGTGCGTTGAGTAAGAAACATTCCCAATCATTATCAAGCAGAGAACTGGGCTTTTGGGGTCTGCTCCTGGCGATTCTCATCCTGGGTATCATGGGCTGGTTTGGGAAGGATGCAACCGGGTATCCCTACCGGGGTTACGGCGCTATAGGGTGGGTAATGGCCGTTTTAATAGCATTTGTTCACGGCATGCTGTATTATGCGCTGTTTGTCCTGCCTGTTGCGGGCAGCAACGGCTGGGCAGAAGGCTTGCGCTTGCTGACTCGCAACTTCATCAATCCTCCGCCAAAGGCTGACACACCACAAAAAGGTCGCCGTAAGAAAGCTCCCCAAACGATGATGATGCCCGCCCATCTGGCAGATTTACCCAACAGCTTCGAGCATCTTAGCAGCGGTATGCTGCGCAGCCATCAGGTTTTAGCATTGACAAGAGCTAATGCGTTTTCCCGCCCGGCTGGCCCCGGTTTTGTCGTTTTATATAACAAAGAAAACATCTCCCAAGTCATTGATTTGCGCAAACACAGCCGGGCTCAGGTAGTGAAAGCCAATACTCGTGATGGTATCCCCATTGAGCTGCCCATCTTTGTCAGTTTTCGAGTGTTGCAAGATGATACAAAAGAGATTATCTCCCGGGAAACGATTTATCATTATGATTCTGCTGCTATTTTCCATATCAATTACGCTGGCAGTGTGGATGAAAAACAAAGCAGCTGTTGGTCTGATCTGGTAGCCCCCATTGCCGCTAATCGTTTCGTGATTGAAGTTGCCAGGCTAACTTTGGAGCAGTTGTATCAGATGGATAGCAATGGCAATGGCCCCAAAACAGAAATTCATCAACGGGTCAAATCTTTTTTGGAAACAAATGACCAGCTCCAAGGTATTGAAATCATCAGTGTCGGTTCTGGTATCATTAAACTGCCAGAAGAAGTTCAAAAGCAGCGCATCAAGCAGTGGCAAGCGCAATGGCAGAGCACAATCATGTTGCAAAAAGCCAAGGTGGATGCCGAAGCAGAATTACGATTGAAACATGCCCGGGCTCGGGCTCAAATTGAAATCATTCAAAACATCACCCAAAGCATTATGGCCAGCACCCGCAGTGACGTGAATGTGACGGAAATTGTCGCCTTACGCACGATTGAGGCCTTAGAAGAAGCAGTCTCTGATAGTGCTGTGCAAGCTCTGATACCGCAGCCCGTTTTAGACACGATGGTGGATAATTCACGTCAGATGCTCTCCTGGTTTGATGAGAGGGAAGCGTAAGATCATGTCTAGAAACAGCAGCGAGTTGTTGATCGAGCCCCTGATTAAACGCAGCGCTTTCCTTGCGGGTATGCTCGTGATGATTTTTATGTATTGGGCGTTTGCTCATTTCATCGAAAATATTAATTTGCTAGATACCCTTAACGCGGTTTGGCATGCCCAGTTTCCCCATGTGCCGAGCCTCCCTCATGAGTTGGTGACGCTTATTGAGCTATTTCATCCGCGGGTACTGCGCCATTTCATTCCGGTTATCACAGGCTGGTTTATTGCTTATCTGGCTGCGGTCAGTCTGGTGCGCGTTCTGTATGATTTACCCGATAATGCTTTTGCCCGTCGTTTTTTGAATCGTATTGTTACCGGAAGCACATCAGGGGCAAAGCCAGTGATAACTACTAGCAGCACGTTGGAATCGCAGCGGTCAGACTCTGTGCTGCTGCGGGTGGGAGGGCCAGGCACGCTGATCATTCCCGATGGTGAAGTGGCTGTGACAGAGATAAACGGCCGTTATTATCGACTGCTGATACCTGGGAAACACAAGTTAATCCCTTTTGAGTATATCTATACCCAAATAAGTTTGCGCACTCAGGAACGCCAGATAACGGCCGTTCCCCTGGTGACAAAAGATGCCATCAACCTCACCGCTGACTTGAGCGTCACCTACCATATCGATAGAGGGGGCATACTACCAACCCTCACGCAGCCTTATCCCTTCGACGAAGAGGCGGTCAAACGCGCTGCTTACACTCGCGTTAATAATGGCTCTGGCCAAGCAACTACCTGGCTTGATACACCGGTCAACACCGCCCAAGGTATCCTGCGCGGAATCATCAGTAACTATAACTTAGATGAACTGCTGCACCCGGCGGGTGGGGCACGAGAGCCTCATTACATTATCTCTCAAGACTTAAAACGCAAAGCAAACAGGGCTCTTAAAGAAATCGGGGTGGAATTAGAAAGCATTCGTATTGGTCGCCTGGAGCTGCCGGAAGCAGCCGCCAAACAATATATCGACCATTGGCAAGCGAATTTAGATGCGCAAATTCAACTGGCTTTAGCTGAAGGAAAAGCCAGTTCATGGGAAGAGGTCGAGATGGCGCGGGCTGAAGCAGAAGTTGCCATGATCCAAGCCATTGCTGAAGGCTTAGAAAAAGCGCGGCTGGCAGGCAGCGCCCATACCATGCGTGATGTGATCGCCTTGCGCCTGATTGAGGCTTTAGAGAAAATGGCGCGGCAATCCCAATCCCTGGAACAGCTTCCTCAAGAACTCTTAGCCCAAATTGATTATATCCGCAGTGGAATTTCACTGACGCAGCAATTACCTGCGTCTCATGACGAGGATTAGATTTAAGTATGGAGCCTCCCACCAATCCTGTGCTTCCCTTGTCGGCGGCAGCCTTAGAAGCTCTCGTGGGAAAACTGTATCCAGAGCCAAGTGTGGTCGATATCCTGACACTTGCTCAATTCATTTTGGGGTATGAATTTAACGATTTAGGCACAACGGCCGTTACCCATATGGAACGTGCCCAACGCATCACGCGCATGGTTGGAGACCATGAAGAGATTGGTCTGGCAGAATTCCACATCGGCCTCATTTATCTCCATTGGGGGCAATCTCTTGGTGCCGTTCAATACTTTGATAATGCCCATAGACATTGGCGGTTGGCTCAAAAAAAATTGGCGATTAGCCTGGCTCACCTGGCTCAAGGGACAGCCCAACAACATGCTTACCATTATGAGCCAGCTCTGGCAAACTATAGCAAAGCGCGGCACACGCTTAGGCAGATAAAAGACAGCGGATACAAAGAGCAGGCTGAACTTCTTGAAGCGCTGGAGAGCGCCCTCAATGCCAGCTGGGCAGATCTCATTGACAAAATGCACAGTTTGAAATCCACAACATTCCACCCCCCTCCCCCAGACACAGCGCCCCACACCTCAACCGCTGAACAAGCGGCAAGAGAGACAGATCCATTCAAGGCCAATGCCATGCCCATCACAACTGAAAGTGAAGCTACCCAGGGGGATCAGACGGCCCCACCCCCCATCAGCAACATGGCGAACGCCAGGGGCACCACACTAACGCCAGCACGTGCCCTACCAGAACCGATACCCATGCCACCTGCCGCAGCAGGAATTGGCATCTCAGCCCAGGCGCCTGATAGTCTGCCTGGCATACCCGAAGCTGAACAATCACATCTGTGGTACAACATTACCAATCGGAAAGATTTAGGGGAATTTTTGCCCGATATTTGCTCAGACACGCTGCTCTTAGTGGATACGCGCATAGAGTTATATGCCTGTGAAGAAGGGGATTTGGTGTTGGTGAATCAAGCAGATATCCAAGGGAGTATCCAACTCGAACCTCAGGCACCCACCGAACCCCAACCCTTTCAACGCATCTTTCTGGGCGAAGCTGAGTGTGCCTTTGCTTTTAAACGCAATCCGGCAACTGATGGAATCAAGTTTTCCCCTGAAACGGCAAAGGAAACGGGGAAGGTGAAGTTGGCAGCAGCGCATTCAGATTCTCCTATTCTTGCAGAGAATGTTATTGGCATTGTGGTGGGTATTTTGCATAAACTCCATCCAGCTTATAAAGAGCCTGTGGCATAACCACAAAGATGTCTGTGGAGGAATAAGGTCGTTATGGACAAGCACAAACACATTCTTGTCATTGGCGCAACATTGATGGATGTTAAGGGGAAGCCTGTAGCAGGTTTAGAACCAGCTACCTCTAACCCGGCTACCATCCGCTTGACTCGGGGTGGTACGGCTCGCAATGTGGCTGAGAACCTGGCAAAACTGGGAGCAGAGGTCATCCTGTTAACGGCCGTTGGTGAGGACATCATTGGTGATAGCTTGTTGGCGAACACAGCCGATGCCGGGGTCAATATTGATTATGCCCTGCAAACGGAAAACGGCCGTACCGGTTCCTACATGGCATTATTGGATCAAGATGGCACCCTCTCCGTTGCTCAGGATGATGTCAGGGTGATGGAATTCATTACGCCAGGTTACCTAGATAGGCAGCGTCGTTTATTCCGGGATGCGGCACTGGTGATGATGGATGGCAGTTTATCGCCAGCAGCGATGGCCACTGTGGCTCGTCTGGCGCAAAAATACCAGGTGCCACTGTGTGCAGACCCCTCCTCAACACGGGTAGCCTATAAGCTGCGCCCCTACTTGTCTCAACTGCATTTAGTGGTTCCCAATGAAATCGAAGCGGCGGCACTGTTAGAAGTTGACTTCTGTGGTCATGATCCAGATACAAGTCTGGATTTAGCTCGCCTGCTCGTGAAAGCAGGTGTGAACAACGCCATTATCACCCTTAATAATTATGGCTTGAGTTATGCTACCTCTGAGGCAGTCGGGTACATCCCAGCCAGCTATAGTCAAATTGTTGATAATACCGGAACCGGAGACGCGGTGACAGCGGCCATCATGTTTGGTATGATTAACGGGCTGCCCATGACAGAATCTATACGCTTGGGTGCCGCAGCGGCCAGCCTGACCGTGCAAACCGAGCACACTGTGGTACAAGGACTTAGTCTCGATCTGCTGTATAATCACCTTAT
>PDQY01000027.1 GCA_002746795.1 Chloroflexota bacterium
TTGCAAAGCTTTTTGAACATAGACGGGGTAACCTTGTTGTGTTTTACTGGACGCTAAATTGAATGGTATGCGGTTCGCCGACGTAGTTGCTATCTTTGATCACGATGAGGCGCAAGAGGTATTCGCCAGGTGCTAAACCTTCTGCGTAAAGTGTTTCTAACACGCCATTGATGACGGGCGTATTGTGTGTGTCCCCCAGTGTGAGCCATTTGATATTGTCACCCTCATAGATGCCTAATTCAAGTTTATAGAACTGGACTTCTTCTGGGTCAAAATCGGCCGTGCCTATGATGGGAATGATGCCCTCCACCACTTCTTTGTCTGTGGGGCTGGTGATGCGCCAGATGGCTGGTGTGTTGGGATCGCGGGCGGCCAGTGTTAGCAGTTCTTCGTTGCAGGCTGCTGTGGGCAAAATGGCGAGATTGTTGGCTTGTGCCCACTCGTGGGCGCTTTTGAGGCTCTCAGGATTGCGTGGGGGTGTTAAGAATACTTGTGGCAAGGCGGTGGGCGGCAAGGTAGCGATCTCTGCCCCTTCAAAAATATGGCAGAAGAGTTGTGGCGGCGGTTGTTTGTCGGCGTCTTCGCTGTTGTTTGCTTGTGTCATTTCGGGTGGCAGGGGTGGCAGGGGAACGGCAGGGGTACGCAAAACGGCCGTTTCTAATTCTTCCCACTGTACTACATTCGGGTCAGCCGGGACGGTCGCTTGCGGGATGCTGTCCTTCGTTAGGAACCACTCTTCGCCACTGCGAGCGCAATCTGTGGCACCGACGGTAATGGAACTGATGGCGCATAACGGCCGTTTCTCCAGGCCAGCAGGTGCCGTAAACTCAATGGCAGGGGGCAGGCCATTTTGATTCAGGGATTCAAGCAGCCTAAAGTCACTGTAGATGGCTTGCATGTAATCGGCCCACAGGGGAGCGGCGCCAGTCAAACCGCTGATATTGACCATCTCGCTGTTGTCCGTGTTGCCCGTCCACACGCCAACCACCAGGCCAGGCGTGTATCCCATCGTCCAGTTATCGCGGAAGTCATTGGTGGTGCCCGTTTTAGCGGCGGCGGGGAACGGCAGAGCTAGCGGGTTGTTGCTGCCCATGGCGGGCACACGGGCACTGTCGTCATCCAAAATATCGCTGATGAGGAAAGCGATACGCGGGTCAATCACTTGCTCCCCTGGCGCTGGCTTGCTTTCATACAACAGTTCACCATTTGTTTTGGTTATGCGCAGGATAGAAACGGGTTCTACTCGCTGCCCACCGTTGGCAAAGACAGCATAAGCTGTTGTCAAATCAAGCGGTGTCACTTCTGCCCCACCCAGGGTGAGAGACAGGCCATAATTGCTGCTGTCTTCTTCCCAGGTGGTGATGCCCATTTTTTGCGCAAATTCCATGAACTGGGGAATGCCCACATCTTGCAGAGCCAGCACAGCCGGGATGTTGTAGCTGTTGGCTAATGCTGTTCGCAGACGAGTGGGTCCATGAAAACTGCCATCATAGTTAACAGGGGAATACTCACTGCCATCAAACTGCGGATAAGTCACAGGCACATCCCACAAAATATCAGCAGCTGTCCAGGAAACATCCCCATTCTCATCGGGAGACAGGGCGGCAGCGTAGGTAAGTGGTTTGATGGAACTGCCAGGCTGCTGCAAAGAGGTGGTCACGTTCACATGCCCGTCGATATCTTCATTGTGGTAATCGACGCTGCCCAGCATCGCTAAGATTTCACCGGTGTTAGGCTGCATGGCCACGAGCGCGGCATTGGTGAGATGGTGCTGTGGATCGATGCTGGAGACATGTTGGCGTGCCAATTGTTCAGCCAAGTGTTGATAATCTAAATCTAAAGAGGTGGTTACTTGCAAGCCGCCATTGGCAACGACATCAGCACCAAACATGGTTTCCAACTGCTGCCGGGCATACACGACGAAGTGCAGGGCTTCTAAACTCACTTCTTGGACGGCAAAGTTCAAGGGTTCTTGATAGGCGGATTCGGCGTCTGCTTGAGAGATGTAGCCATCGCCAACCATCAAATTGAGAATTAACCACTGCCGTTCTTTGGCTCCTTCAAGGTTGGCGTATGGGTCTAGTTCTATGGGGCTTTGGGGTAGACCGGATAGCAACGTGGCTTCGCCTATGGTCAACTCTGCGGCCGATTTGCCGAAGTAGGTTTGCGCGGCAGCTTCGATGCCGTAAGCCAAATTGCCATAGTAGATTTCGTTGAGATACATTTCTAAAATTTCGTCTTTGCTGTATTTTTGATCCATGAGCCAGGCTAAAACGATCTCTTTCGCTTTACGATTGTAGGAAACGGCCGTTCTCTCATCATAATCAAACACAATGTGGCGTACGATTTGTTGGGTGATCGTGCTGCCCCCCACCGGACGCGCATCTGGGTTTTTGTAATTGGCAAGCAGCGCTGCGGCCACAGCCGGCAAATCTAAGCCTGTGTTTTGGTAAAACGAGTCATCCTCCACAGAAATGGTGGCGTTGATCAAGTATTGCGGCACTTGATCCAGCGGGATTTGCGTGCGCTTACCTTCACCAAAAAATTCCCACAGCAGCTTGCCATTGCGGTCGAAAATGCGCGTGGTTTCAAAGGTTTCTCGTTCGCGGGCAGTATCCAGTTTGGCCACACCCGCTTCAATTTCACGGGAGAAGTTTGTGTAGATGATGGTGCCAGCAACGAGGACGCCGCCAAATACGAGCAGGGTCAGCATAAACACCCCGCCGATTAACGCCGTGCTAAAACAGCCACAGCAGCCGCGTTTCGGTTTTTGCGGTTCTTCTGGTGCCTGTTGATTAGCGGCGTACCCCGATTGTGTTGATTGATGGTCGTATGACATGACTTGTCTTTCCTTTTCAATAAATGCGCTGATGGATGATCATTCATTTGGTTTGCGGAAAGTGCCTGGCTCTTGTCTCGATTGCCCCTTGAAATAAGTGCCCGACACTTCACTCATATGGCATTTACAGTTTAAAAAACTCGTGTACCGTTTGCTTGGCGCAAACACAACGCAACATGAACGGGATCAACACGCAAAAAAAGAGCGCCCTAAAAAGGACGCTTTCATGCTCAACTACGTGCGCATCCACAAATAAGCTGCGGAATGGATGCGCTGCAAGTGACCTTTACCCCTGAAAAATGGGGCTCATTTTTAGACGGTCACCATGAGCGTTGTTCCCAAACAAGAAGTAGGATACAGATTAACGCTGATGCTGCTCAGGAATAAAAAGTTTGCGTTTATCTGCATCCAACAGGCTAAATTATTCAGGAAACTAGCCACGACGCAGCAGGAAAACCCCCACGCCAGCTAACAGGATGACAACAGCAGCACCAATCAAGAGCAACCCGCTAATGTTTCCTAGACCACCAGATTCTCCTTCAGGGGTAACGGCCGTTTCGCTAACATCACTTTTTTCAGCAGTAGCAGCAGGAGCGGCTTCCGCCATCTCTGCCACGGCACTGGCCTCAGCAGCCTCTTGCGGTGCTTCTTTCAAGCCAAAGGTTATAGGGATGATAACACCCTCAGAAATAGCAACAGCCCAACTCTCAGGGGTCGTTGCCTGGTAACCGGCTGGTGGGTAAATCTGAATTTGATACGTACCTGTCGCTAAATTTTCAAAGCAATAAGGCTCCTCCACCCCTGTTGTGACGTAAGACGCTATCGTCTTGCCATCTTGGAATAACGTAATGGCTGCATCTGCCAACAGAGTTTCATTTTCAATGAAGTAAACCGCATCTTCATCCGCATCTTCATAAGCAAGCACGCAAACACCATTAGGCGTTTGTGTATCGGTAACAGCTTCATCAACGGGCTGAGATGAAACTTCTTCTGCGGCTGGTGCTTCCGCCTCCGCTGTAGGCTCTTCAGCTGCCGCTTCACTTGCAGCTTCTTCAGGAGTAGGTTCTGGCGTCGGCTCAGCCGGTACCGTTTCCGAAGGAGGCACAATGATTAACTCATCACCTGGGTTAAAGAAGGTAGGATTATTATTTAATTCAGGCAGAGCAACTAACGCTTCTTCAGCAGACATGCCCATGGTTTCCGCGTATTGAATGGCAAGGCTCCAGAACGAATCGCCAGCTTGCACAATATGAATGACAGCGCCATCGGCACGAGGTGTTGCGGTTGGGGCTGGGGTTGATGTGGGACCAGCTGCCACAGGTTGAGAAGCCACAGTGTTGACTGAACTGCTCACAGAACCATCATATTCATCTAAAGCATACATCGCTGTCCCATCCAGGAAAAAGCCATTGTTGATGTATGGATCAATGGACCCCATTTCAATCCAAACCGTCATATTAGGTGATGTGGCGACGAAATCATGAATAAATACGGGGTAAGCAAGATAGAAAGGAGATATCGTGCCTGCTGTCCACCAGCCACTGTATTGAATGTTCGCTTCATCGCGCCAGCCAATCCCTGTTTCACCGGCGCCTAAACGAATTTGCCCGGAATCCAGTTTGCCTGGGGCACTTTTCCCGCTAGTGTAATCTTCAACAATATCAATGAAAATGGGAACAGCCATTCGATATTTCCGACCCACTTCCAGACCCGTGACATCTTGGGATAATGCCGCGTACACTGGAGCCCAGCCCTTAAACACCTTAAAGGCATAAGATCCATCTTTAAAATAAAGGGTTTGTTCGTTTAGTGGAGCATCTTTAATGTACCAGACAACTGTTTCTGGACGATGGGCAGTGCCATTAGATCCATTAAATGTTTGACCATCAAGCCAATGCATATGCCAACCATTGGGAACGGCAATTTCCGGGATGCCATCTTGATTATAATACCCATCTTCAAATCCAGGGTTGGTTAACAGATTTTCTTGAGCAATGACCTTTCCTTCTGTGATACTTAAAATTGAAAGAAGAACGCCTGCTAAAACGACAAGCAGCACAATTTGTTTAAATTTCATCCTTAATCATCCTCCATGCAACACAAATTCGATGTTCCATGTTTCCATTTTTTAACTATATCCCTTTTGCAAGGAGCCAAAAATATAGCGCAATTCAGGATTGCGCTAGTGACAATCTCAAATTGTAACATGCTGCTCATGAAACTACTATTTTCTTGAATTTTCCGAAATAGTGGGCACTGATCGCGGCGGCATCCTGCGGTGATGGTTTCTTGACGCGGTTTTTCGCATATGGTAGACTGCATTATGTTTACCAAAACTGCTTTACAATGGGTGTTTTCCCGGATTTATACAGACTGATTGAGGAGGATCTCCGTGAAACAAAAGACGCATACATCTTATTGGTTCTTAGCTGTTGTTTTGATTTTGTTGTTTGCCTTGGTGGCCTGCACCAGGCCGGCACCACAACCCGACCCTGATGAACTTGATACGCCGATTACACAGCCAACCCCAGAACAATTACCAACACCCGTTCCTTCATCGCCTACCCCGCTTCCTGCAGAACCTAATGCTGGTGATACCGCGGCAGAAACTGAGCCGCCCACCGCTGGTTCTACAGAACCTGTTGAGGAGGGCAATGCTGCCGAAACAGAGCCGACAACACCCGAACAAAACACAACACATATGGCTCAGACGGGTGAAACGTTAACGAGTATTTCCCAGCTGTATGGGGTGTCTGTGGAACAATTAGCAGTCGCCAATAATCTCACGATTTCTAGCGAACTGGTTGCTGGGCAGACGCTCATTATTCCTGCAGCTGACGCTGCGGCCACCGTGCCAGATGAACAGGCACCAGAAAAAACGGAATCTGGTGAAATCGTTCACATTGTGCAGCCTGGTGAGAACCTGTTCCGTATTTCGTTGCGCTATGGAAAGACTGTAGCTGAGGTTGCGGCCCATAATGGCATAGCAAATCCCCATTACATTTATCCTGGTCAAGAGATTCGGATCCCGTAAGGTTTCTGGTCTAAAATTGAATAATCTTAAGATGATGCATGGTGAACTTGCCGTGCATTATTTTTTTACCTCACAAAGGTTGGGTATGAAATGCAAGTTAAAGAATCGAAAATAGTGTGGGAAAGCACTTCCTGGCGCTTAAGAGTTGATACTTTAGTTACCGCCCAGGGGACAGAAATTGATAAGGGGATTATTGAACACCCGGGAGCTGTGGTGTTGATTCCTGTGCGAGAAACGGCCGTTTCCCCAGAAGTGTTGATGATTAGTCAATATCGTCATGCGTTAAACGCGCCCTTGCTAGAACTGCCCGCTGGCACGCGGGGCTGGGATGAGGAGTGGCTGGCATGTGCCCAACGTGAACTACGTGAAGAAACAGGCTTTCGTGCAGACAAAATCGTGTTGATGGGCGAGTTTTGGCCTTCTCCTGGGGTGTCCAATGAGTGGATGCATTTATATTTAGCCACTGGGTTACACCCTGATCCGTTACCGGGGGATATTGATGAGGAAATTGAGGTGAAACCTATTCCTTTTGCGCAGTTACTGGATATGGCAAAGAGTGGCCAGATAGTAGATGCCAAGTCTATTATTGGCATTCTAAAAGCAGCCGATTACCTCAATAGACCAGCGTAAGGATTGACGATGAAATAAAATAACGTGGCGAAACCTGAGTATCGGCTACAATTAGTAGCCTAACCGTCCTTGACGTTGGGCGTTTAACACGTAAAAACAGGGCAGCAGCTGGTGTGATTTAGCTGCCCGGAGATTTCATGAGTAAAAGCGACGAACTGAAACAACAAATACTCAAACTAGTACAAGAATATTATGAAGCAGAATTTGGGGACTCTTCTTTTATTCCTGGTGAAACGGCCGTTCCTGTGTCTGGTCGTTCCTTTGATGCAGATGAACTGGTAAATCTGGTTGAGGCATCGTTAGATTTTTGGCTGACCACTGGACGTTTTGCGCTTCAGTTTGAGCAAGCATTTGCCCGATACCTGGGTGTTCGTCATGCGAGTTTGTGTAATTCTGGCTCTTCAGCCAATTTGCTGGCTTTGTCAGCGTTGACCTCCCCCACCCTTAAAGAGCGGCAGTTAAACCCGGGGGATGAGGTGATTACTGTGGCTGCTGGGTTCCCCACCACCGTGAACCCTATTTTGCAAAATGGGTTGAAGCCAGTTTTCTTGGACGTGGACATTCCTTCTTACAACATGTCTACCACATATTTGGAAGAAGCCATTTCGCCACAAACCAAAGCGATCATCGTCGCCCATACCTTAGGTAATCCCTTTGAGCTAGACACGGTGTTAGACATTGCCGACAGGCACAATCTTTGGCTTATTGAAGATAATTGTGATGCATTAGGAACCACGTATAACGGCCGTTTAACCGGAACCTTTGGCCATCTTGCTAGTGTCAGTTTTTACCCTGCTCATCACATTACCATGGGTGAAGGGGGCTGTGTTGTAACCAACAAGCCACGCTTAAAGAAACTGGTTGAGTCCTTTCGTGATTGGGGACGGGATTGTTGGTGTCCGCCGGGAGAAGCCAATACCTGCGGTACCCGCTTCAAGTGGCAGCTAGGCACACTGCCCTACGGCTACGATCACAAATACATTTACTCCCATATTGGCTACAATCTCAAAATGACCGATATGCAGGCGGCTGTCGGCGTGGCGCAATTAAAGAAACTGCCCCAGTTTATCGAGATTCGCAAGAAAAATTGGCAACATCTACGTCAGGGTTTAGCTGCTTTTGAAGAGTTTCTCATCTTGCCAGAACCCACTCCCCACAGCGATCCTAGCTGGTTTGGCTTTTTGCTTTCTGTGAATCCCGATGCTCCATTCACCCGCAACGAACTCATCAACTATTTGGAAACCAATCAAATCGCCACCCGGCTTTTATTTGGCGGCAACCTCATCCGTCAACCAGCGTATCAACACATTGATTACCGGGTTGTGGGAGATCTAACCAATACAGACCTGGTGATGAACCATACCTTTTGGATCGGCGTATACCCCTCGCTAACTCCAGAAATGCTTGATTATGTGCTAGACATATTCAGCAAATTCTTTGGCCAATATGCCTGACTTGCACGCCCGTGGTTGTATGCTGATCCGCACTATTTTCCGCCAATGTGCCATTATCATTGCGTTTCATGGAGGATTCAATGGCGAATGATCTAGTTGTTAACAAACAGGAAACAGTCCAATTTTATGATGATCAGGTGCCGACTGTGACAGTTGGTGAAACGGTGTATGTTCCCCTAAAACCGATATGTGAGCAGTTGGGCGTAAATTGGTCTTCTCAAGCAAAAAGAGTAAAAAGAGACATCATTTTGAATGAGGTCAGCAAATCTGTGGTCATTACGACCATAGATTTAGATCCGAGCAAGCGCGGTCCTCGTTCTAGCAAGATGTTGGCCATTCCCTTGGATTATCTAAACGGCTTTTTATTTGGCATTCATGCAATCCGGGTCAAAGAGGAGATCCGCCCAAAAGTGTTGAGGTATCAGCGTGAATGTTATCGGGTCTTGTCGCGCCACTTCTTACAACAGAAACCAGCCTCCCCCACCCTGCTGACTGTGCGCAACCTTGGTATGGCCATCACGCAGTTAGCAGAAGAGCAAATTGCCTTTGACCGCCAATTGAAAGAGCAAACCGAGAAACTTGAGGAAACGGCCGTTGTGGTCACAGCCCATGAAAGCCGAATTGATGAGCTGGAGGGTGCCCTCGCGGCGGATGATGCTGTTGTTACCCCAGACGAGGCCATGCAAATTAGTCAGGCCGTTAAAGCAGTCGCCATTGCTGAAGGCAAGCGCAGTGGGCGCAATGAATTTGGCGCCACGTATGGTGAACTGTATCGGAAATATGGTGTGACCAGCTACAAACAGGTGCCAAGATCAAAGTTCAAAGACGTCATAAAATGGTTAAGCGAATGGTTCATCTCCATTTCGGATGATGATTGGCCCTTCTAGGGCGGGTTCGTAGTGGGCACTTCAGTGCGCCATTTTACGCGCCAAAGCACATCAAAGTTCGTAGTGGGCACTTCAGTGCGCTGTTTTACGTGCCAAAGCACACCAAAGTTCGTAGTGGGCACTTTAGTGCGCCATTTTACGCGCCAAAGCACCTCCTACCAGCGAACCTCAGGCTTCCCTGCAAACCTAAGCAATGTGCCAGCCGCTGCCACAGGAAAATTGTCACCTGTTGACAGCCAAACTCTCTCTGGCAGTCCTATCCGAGGTATGATATA
>PDQY01000028.1 GCA_002746795.1 Chloroflexota bacterium
TCTTGACAAGCCAATGATGTATTGTTAGAATGTCGCTTGTTGAGATTAGCACTCTCTAAATGCAAGTGCTAAATTCCCAAAAGTTACTTGAAGATTTGAATACATTTCAAAATAAAAAGGAGATATCCATGTCCCTGAATTTGAAGCCGCTTGCTGACCGCCTGGTTGTCGAGCCAAAAGCAAAAGAAGAAACCACCCCCTCTGGTTTAGTCCTGCCAGAAACTGCTAAAGAAAAACCCCAAGAAGGTGAAATTTTAGCAGTAGGCCCTGGTCGTCGTGATGATGATGGCAATCGCATCGCCATGGACGTCGCTGTGGGCGACAAAGTTCTGTATGCCAAATATGGTGGCACAGAAGTCAAAGTTGAAGGCAAAAAACTGTTGATTCTCAAAGAATCTGACATCCTCGCAATTATCGAGTAATCACATCTACGCTTGGGTCGGTCATCAGACCGTACCCCGTGTGGCGCGGTCTAGCGGCCGGCCACAGCATGATTTAAGGAGAACTATACCAATGGCTAAGCAACTCGTATTTTCTGAAGATGCCCGTCGCAAACTCAAGACCGGTATCGACACAGTAGCAAGTGCTGTTTCCACTACCCTTGGCCCCAAAGGCCGTAATGTCGCTATCGACAAAAAATTTGGCGCTCCCACCATCACCCATGACGGTGTGACCGTTGCTAAAGAAATCGAACTAGACGATCCCTATGAAAACATGGGCGCCCAACTGTTCAAAGAAGCTGCCATCAAGACCAACGACATTGCTGGTGATGGTACCACCACCGCCACCGTTTTGGCTCAACACATGATCCACGAAGGTCTGAAAAACGTGGCTGCTGGCGCTAACCCCATGCTCCTGAAGCAAGGTATCGAAGCTGGTACTGCTGCTTTGGCTGCTAAAATCAAAGACATGGCTGTGAGCATCGACAGCGTCGAAGATATCGCTTCCGTCGCTTCTATCTCTGCTCAAGACAAAGCCATCGGCTCCCTCATTGCCGAGGTTATGGATAAAGTCGGTAAAGATGGCGTCATCACTGTAGAAGAATCCCGTGGCCTGGAATTTGAAACGGAATACGTCGAAGGTATGCAGTTTGACCGCGGTTACATCAGCCCTTACTTCGTCACCGATGCTGATACCATGGAAGCTGCCATTGACGATGCTTACATCCTCATCCACGACAAGAAGATCAGCTCTGCGCAAGACATCGTGCCCATTCTGGAAAAACTGATGCAGATTGGCAAGAAGAACCTCGTCATCATCGCTGAAGACATCGACGGCGAAGCCCTGGCTACCCTGGTTCTGAACAAACTGCGTGGCATGATCAATGCGTTGGCAGTAAAAGCCCCTGGTTTCGGCGACCGCCGTAAAGCGATGCTGCAAGACATTGCCGTCTTGACCGGTGGCCAGGTTATCACCGAAGAAATGGGCCGCAAATTGGACAGCGTTCAGGTCAGCGACCTGGGTCGTGCGGCCAAAGTTGTTTCTTCCAAAGATGAGACAACCGTTGTTGATGGCGCTGGTGATGAAGAACAAATCCGCGCTCGCGTTGAGCAAATTAAAGTTGAAATCGACCGTTCCACCTCTGATTACGACCGTGAAAAACTGCAAGAACGTCTGGCTAAATTGGCTGGCGGTGTGGCTATCATCCGCGTCGGCGCCGCTACCGAGGTTGAGTTGAAAGAAAAGAAACATCGCGTTGAAGATGCTCTCTCTGCCACCCGCGCTGCTGTGGAAGAAGGGATTGTCCCTGGTGGTGGTGTGGCTCTAGTCAACGCCTTGTCTGCTCTGGACAGCGTCGATGTTACGACTGGCGACCCTGCTACAGGTGTCACGATTTTGCGCGAAGCTTTGCTGGCTCCAATGCGTAAATTGGCTGCTAATGCTGGTATGAACGGCGATGTCATCATCCAGAACGTGATCCGTGAACAAGAAGCTAAAAGCGATGACAAAATCGGCTACAATGTCTTGACGGGTAAATACGTCAATATGCTGTCTGAAGGTATCATCGACCCGGCGAAAGTGACCCGTGGCGCTGTGGAAAATGCTGCCAGTATCGCTTCTATGATTCTGACAACTGAAGCGCTCATCACCGATTTGCCTGAAGAGAACCCACCAATGCCAATGCCAGGTGGCGACCCAGGCATGGGCGGTATGGGCTTCTAAATGGTTAATGGTTAATCATTTGCAGTAGTTTATTGTTAAATATGGAGACCCCTCACAAGAGGGGTCTTTTCTTTTTGGAGTGGTTCTTGTACACTGTCAGGGTATAAAATAATTTTGAGCGGGGATGAGGGGTTTGAGGATACATGAAGTGCGATCTCCTAATCTCTCAATCGCTACTTTGATTAACAAGGACGTATGTAATGGGCGAGAAGTTACTCGAGCAGATGATACCTTATTTGAATAAAGTAGATTGGTCTGGCGAAGAAATTGCCACGCCGATGGGACAGAAGGCTTATATGATTGGTCTGGACAAGGTGGAATCGTATGCCGGTAACCCCAAAGTATTGGCTGAGGCGATTCGTGTCTTTCAATCGGGTCGGTCGCTGCCCTATGCGTATGCAGGCGCCGCGTATGTATTGGTGGCAGCTTCACGGCAGCGGGATGGCTCTCATGCTCTTTCGGGATTGGATGTGGCGATGACCTGGTTGGAAAAGGCACAAATGTTAGTCCCAGACAATGTGGACATCAATATGATCGAGGCGTTTGTGTATGTGTATAACGGCCGTTCTGAGGATGCTCGTCTCGTTATTGATTATCTGTGGGGGATTGCCCCACAGAATTACCACGTTCACCTGGCAAATGTAGCTTACTGGATCCACCAGAAAGATTTAGAACAAATTGAGGGTGCGATTGAGGCTGCGGTGAAAACGGCCGTTGAGCTGCCACAAAGAATGCGCCTTGCCAACCAACTGGGCGATATTTACATGCAGTTTGGCAAGCTAGACAAAGCGCTGGCTGCCTTCAAAGAAAACGTGCATTTTGATCCCAAAAATCCCATGTTGTGGCACAAAATCAGTGCCGTCTATTGGCGTATGGATGATTTAGAAGAAGCAGAACGCGCCAATCAACAATCTCTGCGCGTGGGTAATTTGCCTGCTGCCCAAAAGCTGGCTACGCAAATCAAAGAACGTAAAAAGCAAGAATCAGGACGGTTTGGCGGCTTGTTTAGCAGGTAAATCAAAGGTCAAAGATTGGCATCCACCACACATCCTCAATCTTTAATCTTTTCAAGAAACGCGAAGGCTTTCTCTTGAACTTCAACTGGCGTTAAACCGCTGGTATCGATATACAAATCACAATGTTCATAAGCGTGGGTCAGGCGTTGGTGTTGTTCAGCCAAACGCTCTGGCCCACCGTGGTTTTGGGGGCGGCGCTGCTGCAAACTCTCAAAGTCTAAATCCAGGTAAACAAGCACGTCTGGCACAGAAAATCTACGCCATAAATCCTGGATAGCTGAATGTTCTTGGGATGGTTGTTTAACCTGATAGCCAGCGGCACGCAAGGCATCCCCCAGCGTTGATTTACCAGAAGCACAAGGGCCAACAAGCTTGACTAACAGCGAGGGTGGGTCATCAGGCATTGTTAGGGAAGGGGCAGACGAACATCTAATCGTCGCACATTATTGCCGTTTTGGGGCAAAACGGAGGCCACTAGCACGCTAATATCATCCCGCGGACGGCCGTTATCCATGGCCAGCGCCTCAGCTAACAAAGTATCCGCAATCACCCGGGGAGAAGTTTCTTCATCAGCAATCAGTTGCTCCATAGCACGTACTGGATCGTAGTTGGTGCTGCCGCTCAAACTGCCCGCATGGCGCAATCCATCCGTAAACACAACAATTACCGTGCCCACCTCAATGGGCAGTTCCGTAATCACCGGCTTGGTGACCTGATGCACTCCCACACTGCGTGACATCTCATCCAACAAGAAGAGGCCGCGTGCTTTGGTATACACGATAACGGGCGCGTCATTATTGCGCGAAATCACGAATGTTTTAGAACGGGAATCAGCCGAAAGAATGTTGAGCGTAGAGCTAACTTTGCCCCCGCGATAGGTGTAGAGGTAATCATGAGCTGCCCGGGCTGCTGCTCCGTCTCGTACGCCTTCCGCCAGCAGTTGGATCGCTTTCCGCGCCACCACATTGCTAATCGCTTTTGCAGATTTGCCACTACGCTGACCATCTGCCAGCACCAACGAGATACCGCCATGGGGGCGCTCGATCATTTCTAGGGTATCACCACTTTCACGAGAGGCATACTTACTTACTTTGGCAACGGCAAATTGGACATCCATACAATTCATTCCTAAAAACTCAACCGCAGGGAGTGCGGAAAACGCAGAGATCAAATCCTCTCATCAATCTCCATTTTTTGATTTTAATCAGGTTACATTGAAATTTAGGGAATTATAGCACTGTCCTCAAGCACTCCCTAATTGATTCTGGGCTGCAATCTCATCAAAGATAATCTGAATCTCTTCCAGATTAGGTCTTTGCCCTTGAGAATGGACATTGTATGCGCCCCTGGTTTATCTCTGCAAGCGCCAATCCAAAGCTGTATGCCGTTCGGTGGTCTTGTTGTTTTTGACGGCGATGGCGATAGCCTTGCGCGTCCCCACCAGGATGGCAAGTTTTTGGGCACGAGTAACGGCGGTGTAGAGTAAATTGCGCTGGAGCATCATATAATGCTGCGTTAGCACAGGCACAACCACGCACGGGTACTCTGCCCCCTGGCTTTTATGCACAGAAACGGCATACGCATGCACCAGTTCATCCGCTTCCAAAAAGTCATACAAAACGGGTGCGCCATCGATGCTAATGGTCATCGTTTGCTGAATGGGGTCGATAGCCGTGATGCGGCCAATATCGCCATTGTAGACGTTTTTGTCGTAGTTGTTTACGGTTTGCATCACCTTATCGCCCTGGCGGAAGACACGCCCGCCCAAGCGCCGTTCCGGTTTCCGGCTGCCTGGCGCATTGAGGCTGGCCTGTAAGCGCAAGTTAAGATTGGTGACACCGACGCTGCCATGGTACATTGGCGACAGCACCTGAATGTCGTCCATGGGGTCGAAGCCAAACTTGAGCGGTACCCGCTTTTTGACCACATTCACCAGCAGTTCAGCTGCTTCGTCAGGGTCTTCTTTGATGAAAATGTAGAAATCAACAGGAGGGCCACTTGGGTCAGACTGGGTTGTTTTGGGCATAAGCCCCTGGTTGATGCGATGGGCATTGCTGATGATGAGCGAGTTCGCCGCCTGCCGAAAGATGGTTTGCAGACGGATAACAGGAACGCGCCCCGAGTCAATCAGATCGCCCAATACATCGCCAGCCCCTACGCTGGGCAGTTGGTCGATGTCACCAACCAGCAGCAAATGGGTGTCGGGAGCCACTGCCTTGAGTAAGTTGTTTGCCAGGATGAGGTCGAGCATGGAGGCTTCGTCAATCACGACCATATCCACATCTAGCGGATGGTTATCATTGCGGCCAAAGCCTTCGCCTGGGTTGAATTCCAGTAAGCGGTGGATGGTTTTTGCTTCGCGTCCGGTGGCTTCGTTGAGCCGTTTGGCGGCGCGGCCTGTGGGTGACGCCAGGGCATAGGTGCGCCCGTTGGCATCGAGCAAATCGAGCAGTGCCCGCAGGGTGGTGGTTTTACCGGTACCAGGACCACCAGTAAGAATCGTGACTTTGTGGGAAACGGCCGTTTCCACTGCTCCCTTCTGCTCATCTGAAAGTGTAGATGATTGATGCTTGACAATAAACAATTGACGGTTGATGCGGCTCGTTGGGTGGCTAATCATGCGCTCCACCCGCTGCGTGACCCCAATTTCTGAATAATAAAACGGCGTCAAATAAACAGCACGCTCCTCCCTCACAACCCCAGATTGGGAATCAGAGGTTCGGGATTGATCCTTGGTGTCCACCGAATACCGATTACGGTTCACGCTATATGGGGCACTGCCTCCTGTATACCGAATCGTTTCTCTTTTTAGAAAATCATCTGTCTCCAACGTATCAATCACTTTTGTTACTTTTTCTGTGGCTAACCCTAGAATCTCAGCCGCTTCCGGCTCTAAATCCTCCTGGGGCATGTATACGTGCCCTTCCTCAGCCATGCGGTTGAGCGTGTAAGCTACGCCTGCTTCGATGCGGCCTGGATCATCCACCGCCAAACCCAATGCCTGCGCAATTTTATCGGCCGTTTTAAAGCCAATCCCATACACATCATTCACCAATTGGTAGGGGGTGTTTTGTACCACAGTCAGTGATGCATCTTCATACTGCTTATAGATTTTGGTTGCGAGAGTCGTAGACACGCCATGCGATTGCAGGAAGATCATCACATCTTTGATAGCACGCTGCTGCTCCCAAGATTTCACGATGCTGTCAACCCGCTTTTTGCCCACGCCTAGCACTTTGCGCAGCTCTTGCGGCTGATGGTCGATCACCTCAAGCGTATCCTCCCCAAAACGATCCACGATGCGCTCCGCCATGACCTTGCCCACGCCGCGAATCATGCCAGAGCCGAGGTAGCGTTTGATGCCTTCGGTGGTAGCGGGCAGTGATTGTTCACAAAACTCTGCCTGGAACTGGCGACCATGCTTGCTGTGGCTAACCCATTTGCCAGTGAGTTTGAGCCATTCCCCCGGCTGCACCTCTGGCAGATTGCCCACCACGGTAATCAGCGAATCAAAACCAGTGGCATACTTAAATGGCAGCATCCCCCGTGAATCCGGCTTAAGGCGGATGACAGAGTAGCCATTTTCCGCATTGTAATAGGTGATGCGCTCCACAGAGCCGCTAATTTGTTCCTGACCGATCATGGTGGCTATTGTAACAAAACCGCCACCAGGCAACGAAATTAGTCCCCAGGGTCGTAGGCGATGCCCGCTTCATCGAGTTTGCGCATGCGCTCCCATTCCGGCATATCGGTGTCGGCTCCTGCTTCTTTGAGCGTCATGATCTGGCGCAGTTCCACGATTCGGTCACGCAGGAGGGCTGCTTTCTCGAATTCGAGCTGCTGCGCGGCTTGCTTCATCTGTTTCTCCAGATCCATGACCAGTTTCGCCAGCTCTGCTTTGGGCAGGTCGTGGGTCGTGATGTAACTGCCTTTGCCTTCTGCCAGCGCCATTTCCCGTTCTTCCACGATATCGTCGGTGAGGTCGCGCACCGCTTTCATGATGCTTTGTGGCTCGATACCATGTTCCTCGTTGTATGCTTGCTGCACCGCTCGCCGGTCATTAGTTGTCTTGAGCGCCTTTTTCATGGAATCAGTCACCTTGTCGGCATACATGATGACTTTGCCCTCCACATGACGCGCTGCCCGGCCAATGGTCTGCGTGAGCGAGGTTTCTGAGCGGAGGAAGCCTTCTTTGTCTGCATCCAGGATCGCCACCAAAGAGACCTCCGGCAGGTCTAACCCTTCGCGCAACAAGTTGATGCCTACTACCACGTCAAACACGCCCATACGTAAATCGCGCAAGATTTCGGTGCGCTCGATGGTATGTACTTCGGAGTGCAGGTAATGGACTTTGATGCCCATTTCCAGCAGGTAATCACTGAGGTCTTCGGCCATGCGTTTGGTGAGGGTGGTCACAAGCACACGTTGTCCCTTTTCAGTTCGTCCTTTAATTTCCCACACCAGATCATCTACCTGCCCTTTGACGGGGCGCACTTCTACTTCTGGGTCAAGGATGCCTGTGGGACGGATGACCTGATGCGTTACTTTGGTGGAATGTTCAAACTCAAAGGAACCGGGGGTGGCGCTGGTGAAAATGGCCTGGTTGATGCGCTCGCCAAATTCGTCAAAGTTAAGCGGGCGATTGTCCAGGGCGCTGGGTAAGCGAAACCCATAGTCTACCAGGGTTTGTTTGCGGCTGCGGTCGCCGGCAAACATGCCGCGCACCTGGGGCAGGGTCATGTGGCTTTCGTCTACTACGACAAGATAGTTGGGCGGGAAGTAATCGAGCAAGGTCCAGGGGGGGGCGCCTTCTTCGCGTTGGTCCATGTGCCGGCTGTAGTTCTCAATGCCAGAGGTGAAGCCCACTTCGCGCAGCATTTCCAGATCGTACATGACGCGCTGTTCGATGCGCTGCGCTTCCAGGAGCATGTGGCGCTCTTTGAAGTAGGCGATGCGGTTTGTTAGCTCTGTTTCGATGTCGTTGATGGCTTGTGCCAGTTTATCTTCATCGGTGATGAATTGGCGAGCGGGGAAGATTTTGATGTTAGTCAGGTCGCGCAGCACTTCGCCGGTAAGGGTCTCAAATTCGGTGAGACGCTCTACTTCATCGCCCCAAAATTCGACTGTGTAGGCAGTTTCGGCGTAAGCGGGGAAGATTTGCAAGGTATCGCCACGCACGCGGAAGGTACCGCGCCGCAATTCGAGGTCGTTGCGGTCGTATTGGATGTCAACTAGGCGGCGCAGCAGCGCATCGCGGCGGTATGGTTTGCCGCGCTCAACTTCGATGGTGACTTTGCCCCACGCCTGCGGGTTGCCAATGCCGTAAATGCAGGAGACGGAGGCGACGATGATAACATCTTCGCGGCTGAGTAGGTTAGCGGTGGCCAGGAGGCGCAGGCGGTCGATTTCATCGTTGATTTGGGTCTCTTTTTCGATGAAGAGATCGTGGCGGGGGACGTACGCTTCGGGTTGATAGTAGTCGTAGTAGGAGACGAAGTAGCTGACGGCGTTGTTGGGGAAAAATTCGCGGAATTCGCTGTAGAGTTGGGCGGCTAGGGTTTTGTTGTGAGCCAGGATAAGGGTTGGTTTCTGTGTTTCCTGGATGATGTTGGCGATGGTGAAGGTTTTGCCGGTGCCGGTGGCACCGAGCAGGGTTTGGAAACGGTCACCGCTGTTGAGGCCGTTCACAAGTTCGGCGATGGCGTCGGGCTGGTCACCGGTGGGCTGAAAGTCGGATACGAGTTCAAATTTAGGCATGGGAACCTCGATTAAAATGCTGAGTGATGAATGGTTTCAGAACGTTAGTTCGTTATTTTAGCATAGATACGGGGGGATGGAAACGGCCGTT
>PDQY01000039.1 GCA_002746795.1 Chloroflexota bacterium
CAATTACAACAGGCTCACAATAGCCATAAAATTACAATTTGGAAACAACACTACTCCGCCTCACTTTAAGCAGCAAGCCCATCGTCGCCAACAGCAGCAAGCTAAACAAGGCGGCAACCCATGTAAAAGAGTGATTAGTGCCAGAAATCATGTGTAGAGAAACGGCCGTAGGCTCCACAAACTCACCCACTGCCCAATCCGCAAGAGACGTAATATCATTACGCCATACAGTTGAGGCATCTGCACCGGTACTAGCGCAATCCCAGCCAGAACCACCTAGCCCACCTGGATACTTACAAACCTTAGCATTAGCCGAGTCTACAGAATGAGGCAACGTTAGATCAACCAAATAATTCCCAGCTGTTGTGCTTTGATCACTTTGCAAACCAGCAATAATCCAATATTGTCCAGTTTCAATGGCTGCACCAGAACCGCCACTAGTCGCTTGAGGATGATTCCAGGGAATATGCGTCACCCGTAAGCAATCCAACTCAGCCCCACCACCAGTATTATCATTAGTCACATTGATAGAAACCGTATTGCCAATGAACTGATAAGTAGTCGGCTCAACATCCGCCAAAATACCACACTGGAGTTCGCCAAGCTCATACGCCCCAACGTCACACACTGCCGTACCATCTGCATCACCATCCATTGGCCGGGCTGCCCCGCGCTGATCATGGCTGGCACAAGATGCATTATTACCAGCATCAATCGCGGGACTGCCTATGCCCAAAGCATGTGTTAGCGTAGGACCACCATTGAGAGCAAGCGCTCCAAGTAAAGGATCAGCCTGGATGTCCAAACCACCACAAGTCGTGCCAGGATACTCCAAATTATTACCAACATCATTAAACACGCCCGTAGATAAAAAGGCACAATTGCTCGTGCCATTGTCAGACACAATGCTATTTTCTAAAGTGAAGCTACCCCCCTGATGGGCAATCCCATCACCAGTATCAGCCACATTATTAGCGATTGTGCTGCTAGTAACCGTGATGGCACTCCCAGCATTAAATGTATAAATGCCGCCACCAACATGCGCCGTATTATTGGAGATAGTGCTGTTTGTAACAGTAATGACAGCACGACCATCCGCATAAATACCACCCCCATTGTTTGATGTCTCATTATTATGAATCGTGCTGTTCATAATGATCAATGTGCCCGTGTTAAAGAAAGCACCACCTCGAGCAGAACCATAATTACCAGCAAAGTGGCTGTTATTCACAGTGATAGTACCCAGACGATTATTGAGCCCCGCACCTCTAATAGCAGCCTCGTTACCAGAAACGGTGCTATTGTTAACATTGATCGCTGAGCCTGGTCTAAAACTATGCAGCCCACCACCATAAGTACTTTCATTGTCAGAAATAGTACAGTCTGTCAAATTTACAGTTCCTATTTCTACATTGGCGACGCCACCCCCATGAAACCCAGACACATTATTGACAACATTAACCCGGGTCAAATTCATGGTACCATTGCTTGCATGATAAATACCACCCCCATCTTCTCCGTGCGTGTTGTTGCCCAGTGTGCCAAATTGACCATTCTGGATAGTTAAATCATTCAGATTGGTGTTGGCCGCCCCCAAGACATGCATGACGCGATCGATGTGATTGCCATCAATAATCGTTTCATCAACACCAGCTCCATTAAGGATGAGGTCATCGGTGATATCGAGGTCTCCAGTGGCATTGAGATCTTCACCTATGCCCGTAAGGGTTAAAATGTAAACACCGGCCGGCAAGGTAATTGTATCAAGACCAACTGTGCCCGAGGCACAATCACCACTGGTGGTATCCGTGCCCGTATTGGCGTTTGTAATTGCTTCGCGCAAGGTACACTGACCATCGCCAGCAGTCAAGATGTCGTTGCCACTATCGACTGCAATCACAGCCCCCTGGGCATGAACCATCATAGGCAAGCTGAAAAATAAAGCAATTAGCAAAACGACAAATCCCCAATTTACAATTTTGCTCTCTTTAATTTGTTTGGTATTTGAATTTTGATTCATTTTCACCCTCGTAAGGAACGGAAATTAAAGCATACGACGAAGTCGTTTCCTTACCGTTCCTGAAAACTGACGATGTAATTCCATATTTTATTTCATCGTCAATCCTAAACCAACTATGCGAATCACAATATATAAATACGAGCAACGACTTAACGTGTCGTATTCTTTATAGCGAAAACCAAATTTAATCGTACTACAAATGTAACCATTCAGACCTGACAGGTTTCTCCCAGAGGGATTACCCGTCAAGCCGACTCCCAAAAATCTTATTCAAAAACAGATTATGTAAGCTCCCAGCCAAAAATCTGTCTGGTCTTGAGGGTTTAACGCTTAGTGACCATCTAAAAGTTAGACCCCGTTTTTCATGGGTAGAGGTCACTTGAAGCGCATCATCAATTCCGTCACTTATTTATGGATGCACACTTACCGACAAACTATTCATTATGAGATGACTTTGTTTGCCAACTCAATGTCTGTAAACCAACGCTAAGGGCGGATTTGAAGGTTGATGCATCTGACAACAACATTTTCAGATACGTGAGCATAGGGCCAGGACGGAAAGCCCATTCGCGGAAGGCTCGCTTTTGCCAATACATCAACTGCTCCGCCGATAGGTTATCATAATCCAGTACGGTTCCCTTGTCCATATCAACTTCTTCCCAACGTGTGCCAGCCCGGAACCAGTTATTCTTGACCACTTCAAAGAAGAATGGTGTGCCTGGGTAAGGGGCAGCAATATGGAATAAGGCAATATCTAAGGGTAGACTCTTGGAGAATGCAATCGTATCTTGAATTGTCTCTTCTGTTTCACCGGGTAAACCAATAATGAAGTAACCCCAATTTTTAATGCCGGCCTCACGAGACCATTGTAAAGCGCGTTTTGCCTTTTGCGGATTCGCACCCTTACGCGCACGTTTTAGGATTTTCTCACTGCCGCTTTCGATCCCCCATGAAATATACCAGCAACCTGCTTCTCCCATCAACTGCAACATTTCCTGATCGACATAATCAACCCGACTGTTGCATGTCCATTTCAGGTTGATATTTTGCTCAATCATCAGTTTGCATAAACTTACAACCTGTTCCCGACTGACTGTGAAGAGATCAGCATACATATGGATGTTGTTGATGCCCATCTTCTTGAGCCGCCACAACTCTTCCATAATGTTTTCTGGTGAGCGGAGGCGAACTGTATATTGGTAGCTAACATGTTTGATGCAATAGGTGCAGCCAGCTGTACATCCTCTACTGGTGACAATGAAGGTAAATGGGCCTTTGATGAGGGGCATTCGGTATTCTTGCCACGGCAGCAGTTCATGCATGGGTATGGGCATATCATTCAGGTCTTTAATAAACGGCCGATGATAATTGACGACTATCTCGTCCCCATTTCGCCAAACAAGTCCTTTGATTTCAGGCCAGCGAATATTACCATCTGCATCAAGCGCAGGTTTGTATAAGGGATCATGCTTCTCAAATATTCTTTGAATTTGTTCTGAGCGTTCTTGTACTTTGTTTTCAAGCAAGTCTAATAAATCCCGAATGGTGAGATCGGGTTCGCCCAAGAGGATGTAGTCCAATGCTGGATAAGCACGCATGGTTTCCCGGGGGATGGGGGTGACGTGTGTGCCAAAGGCAATTGTTTTTGCTCCCCGAGCTTTGGCTATAAAACAACCATACATGTCATTTTCCAAAGTCGGTGCGGTCACCTGTGTTAGGTAATACAGCGGTTGGAGTTCTTCAAGTTTTTGGGTAAATTCGTGCCAGCCCATCCGTTCAGCATTGGCGTCAATCACGGCGACAGAGTGTTGTGGGTGAAGCATCGCTGCCATCTGCGCCAGGGATACTTGTGGCCAAACCATGTTTTCGCGTGTTTTTCGCCCTACCCTATGTTGGGTACGAATCCACAGATCGCCATCTGGCGTTGGTGGATTGACTAGCACAATATCAACGGCCGTTTCTGACCGTTGTTTCTGCAATAATCCTTGGCGCACAATCTCATCTGCGTTCGGAAAATTGGCATCACGCAGCTTGGGCAACCGCCGGGTTCCCAAATTCGCTTTCAACGAAACAGGAATCGACTGTTTCCCATTATTACGATTCGACATATTCTCTTTTTCTTTTGTGGTCTCCCCATTGTTCAACTTGATTTGGTTCATATATTTTTAACTCGCTTTTGGTTGAGGAGCTCCACTTTGTGATTCCTGTGACCTTAAAGCATTATCACTTCCTATATAATCGCTGCCTTGCATATCTTTCTCTACCTGGGTATCACGCTTGCCTAATTCTTCCAGGACACGTAACAAAATCCAGGAGATCAACAACTGCATCCCTACCAAAAGAGCCATGGCACTGAGCAGTAAATAAAGCCACAGCCGCCCAAGGGGCCAATCGCCAAAAATGGCCAGCAATAAGCTAATAGAGCCGATAACGATCCCGAAAAGAATTCCCACAACACCCATCCATCCAAATTGATGATTCAATGGTTTTTTGAATATGGGTTTCTTCAACAGCCCTTGACGAATCGGTTGTTCATAAAAGAGGGAGACGATGTAATTAAATGTAACGCCAAAAGCATAAATACTCACGCCAGCCACAGCAGAAATAAGTGCGGTGAACACAGCGGCTACACCCCAAACGCCCAGGGTCGTAATGCCCGCCAATCGCGCTAAAACCAGGCCGCCCACAATTAGCCCCGCCAAACCGACGCCCAATACTGCTAATAAGCCAAGCAAACGGACTGGGTTATATGTTAAAACTGTCCACAACATAGATTCCAAGAATAAACGGCCGTCATGAACCACGCTCAATTTTGAGTCTCCCATTCGTTCACTATAGGGAATAGGCACCTCACGCATGCTAATATTTTCATGCACCGCCCGTGTACTCATCACCGGCGTTAAATTCAAGCCATCTGGTAATGGATAAATTTGGGTCAAAATATCCTTATTAAAAACACGCATGCCGCTGGCACTATCTGTGACCTTTTGCCGACCTAAAATGGTGAGTAAACCGGCAAAAAAAACATTCCCCAGCCTGCGTGTTTTGGGCATATCACTATCAGCCCCAGCCATACGTGAGCCAATGACAAGATCAGATCCCGCTAAAGCTGCTTCACACAACTGTGGAAAATATTCAGGAGGATAGGTACCGTCGGCATCAAGAAAGCCAATCAACTCCCCTCGTGCATGACTAAATCCAGTCTTCAAAGCACCGCCATATCCCTTATTGCGCTTATGCTGAACTAAAGTAAGTCCCTTAATCTCACTCGCTATAGCTGGTGTTTTATCTTTAGAACCATCATCAACAACCAATAATTCTAAATCATCAACGCCTACCTGTTTTAAATTTTCTCGTATCGCCAAAACGCGGTTGGCGATCTCTGCAATACCATCTTCCTCATTGTACGCAGGGATAACAACGGATAATGTGGTCATAATTCACCTGTTCTTATGTAACCAAAGAATGTCGATTTCAGACTAGAAACCATCATGTATTCATTTAGGTACAATCATTCATGTAATAAGAATACCCTGGGCAAAATCCCATGTTCTGTTTTGTGAAATAGCTGGCCGGTGTGTCACCATCCCCATTATACTCGCTAAACACAAATTTAGATCATAGTGACCGTTAAAAAATTAGTCCCCATATTTCATGGGCAAAGGTCACTGGGAGCGCATCCATCAATGCCATAACTTATCTATGGATGCGCACATAGCTAAAAATAAATGGGATGACCAGGGTCATTCATCGTGTCATCAATTTCCTTTATCACTTTTGCCGGTATGCCACCAACTACAGTATATGGTGCCACATCTTTAGTGACAACAGCTCCAGCAGCAACAACAGCCCCTTTTCCCACACGAACGCCATCTGTGATGATGGCGCCTGCCCCCAGCCAAACATCATCTTCGATCACAATGCCCTGGGCAGTGATTCCTTGCTCGGTAAACGGCCGTTTTCGATCACTAAACACATGATTAACAGCAATGATCTGAGTGAACGGAGACGTATATACTCTGTCGCCAATCTCCACGCCCCCTTGCCCTCGAATCACACAATACTCCCCTATCAAACTATTTCTGCCAATCTTAATACCCGCATTAGGCAAATCACGAAAGTTATATACATGCAAAATCGCCCCATGCATCACAATCGTATCTTCACCTATGGCAATACCATTCGGACACGCATGGAGATAGCAATTTTGATCTAGATAAACACCATTATCCAGCCAGATATAATTCGCAAAGCGCAAACGCACGCGGTTCTCAATCGCCACCCACCCCTTCGTATTCAGGATCATGCGATAGAAAAAACTGCGAATAGCAATCCCCACAATGCTTGGAATCCACCCTACCAGTAAAAACAAGACCTGCTCAAAAATATACCGTGAGAGGCTGGCAGACTGCCGACTCAAATACAACCGTAAACCATTAAGGATGACTTTGATCATCTAGACAACCATCTTTCCTGTTTTAGGGCGCTTCTCAGCACCAATAATAGCTTGTGCTTCCTCAAACGCTTTTGGCGTGCCAATATCAAACCATTGACCCTCAAGCTCAACATGTTTAGCCTCGCCAATCATATTATACGTATTCATCAAATCTGTTGCTTCATATTCACCGCGAGATGACGGCTTAAGGTTTTTCATACGCCTCAAAGCCTCTTGTGATGAACGAAAAGCCACTGGCCCACACCAGCAAATCTTACTAGGAGGTTCTTGAGGCTTTTCCAGTAGCTGCCCTTTCCCCTCCCCTAAATCCTGGTAAACTGAAAACCGTCTAGCTTCTTCAGGCGGCAGCTCTCGATGAGTCCATGCCAACCGGCATGGAGAGGCCGAACTTGACTGGTCATCAACCAACGCCAACACATTCCTCACATTGCAATCATCCAACACAATATTATCACCAGCCATCACAACGGCCGTTTGATCCCCCTCAAGCGCAGAAAACCCAATCCTCATT
Organism: Chloroflexota bacterium; assembly: GCA_002746795.1. Lineage (GTDB taxonomy): Bacteria > Chloroflexota > Anaerolineae > Promineifilales > Promineifilaceae. Next base: position 6,988 of record PDQY01000039.1, read on the forward strand.
GCATCAGCCATGCCCAAAGGCTCATTTTGCACAACCACCCGAGTCTCCAAAGTTTCACAACGCAAACTTGCAACCATTGCCTCATAAACAACCTCAGCAGTTGACGGATGTGCCACCAAAACAATCCTATCCACATAAGCTTCAACCGCCTGGACCGCATATCCAATAATCGGCAAATCACAAATCGTCAAAATCGTCTTTGAATATGGGGGCGCCATCTCTCTTAACCGAGAACCCTGACCAGCACCTAAAATAATCGCAGCAACAGATCGAACACGCATAGAACATTAACCATTGTGAAACTTTCTACTAAACCTTATAATTTCAACATGAAACCAGCAATCTTCTTAGACCGCGACGGCGTCATCATCGAAAATCAGGCAAATTATGTGAGATCTTGGGCCGATGTATCAATCTTCCCCCAAGCATTAAAAGCCCTGGCGTCTCTCAGCAAACTGCCCTACAGCATCGTCATCGTCACAAATCAATCCGCAATTGGACGAGGAATCATCTCTCAAGAACAGGCTGAAAAAATAAATTCTCGCTTAATTAACGAGATCACCAAGGCTGGGGGAAGAATCGACGCCGTATATATGTGCCCGCACGCCCCCCAAACAGAATGCAGCTGCCGAAAACCAAAACCCGGTTTACTTCTCCAAGCTGCCAAACACCTCTCCCTAGATTTGCAACACTCCCTCATCATTGGAGACGCCCTATCAGACTTGAAAGCAGGTCAGCTTGCCGGCCTTAAAAGCTCAATTTTAGTATTAACAGGGCGGGGATTTGCACAAGCTCAGCTAAAAGAAGCCCAAACACTACTCCCCTTCTCCACCTATAACTCTCTTTTCGATGCCTACACCGATCTATTCCAATAACCTAGATAGCAACAAAGTGCCCGTCCAAAAAGTGCTTTTATACGAGGAAACCACAGAAAAACACATCCTAACTGATAGCGATAGCTTTCTGTGGTTTACATTTTGCTGAAGAAAATTATGATATTACGATTAACCCTGAGATTTTTCTTTCGTAAATTTTCTACGCCAGCTTCTTTCACCAATTGAAACCTTAGGCGGTTGCTCATCCGAATCCTCATAATAATAATATTGATTCTGTTTCTTGTGAACCAGCTTATTCATTGTGATACCAATAATATTTGCATCAACATTTCTATACCTGGACACAAATTGCTGAACTTGATCCCGACTAGCCTTTTGGGCATTTATAACCATGAGAACGCCACCAACAACATATCCCAATACCAAAGAATCTGTCAACATCAAACTAGGCGCACTATCAATGATCACAAAATCATACCGCCTGGAAACATGACTAATCAGCCTTTTCATCGTAGGCGAGGTCAACAACTCCGATGGATTATTGGCATGAGACCCACTCGTTATTAAATCCAAGTTGAGATCAGGCACCCTCGTAATATAATGATCCAGCTCAGAGAAAGTTCCCTCTTCATCCGCCAAATAACTCGGCTTACGCAAAATATCTGTTAACCCATATTTATTCTCTTTCTTAAACAACAAATGTTGATCAGGTATCCGCAAATCAGCATCAATCAACAGCGTCTTAAATCCTGCTTGCACAAATACTAAAGCAAGATTTGCTGACACAAAACTTTTACCCTCCTGTGCCGTAGCACTAGTAACAAGCAAGGAGCGATTTTCATTTCCTTGGTACGCAATTTGAATCTTCGTTCTTAAATCACGGAACATCTCTGAAACTGGGGAGCGCGGTTCCTCCGACACAATTAACGAATTGTCTAAAACCAGTTTCTCACTCGAAATACCCATTAACACAGGAACATCAACAATTCTTTCCAACTCTTGGGGGGTTCGCACACGATCATCCAAAAACTCAATCAGGTAAGCCGCAAAACCAGCCAGGACAGCCCCTAAAACACCAGCTATCAGAACTGTTAAATCCCGCCGCGAGCCTATTGGGGCTTGGGGCAGCGAGGCCGTTTCTATAATAGATAAAATATTGGTGGCCTGATCTTGACTATTCGCCAACATAGACGAATAGTTTAATTGTAACGAACTTAATTTTGAGCGGAGCGCAGCAATTTGATCTTGTGCCTCCGCAATATCCCGAGCGCCAACCAGCCCCCCTAATTCAATTTGCTTCTCTTCAATCTCAACAATAGTTTCTTCAATTTGTACTTGTAAATCATCTAATTGCTGATCAATAAACTCTTGACGTTCAAGCGCTTCCTGATCTTCCCCACTTGGACTTAACAGAATAAGCTGATTCGCTAATTCATTAGCCACAGCTTGGGCACGTCGTGGGTTAGTATCAACAACAGAAACCTCAATAAATCGCGTCCTTGCAGGTATCGAAACACTATACTGTGGCAAACTATCAAGATCCAACGCTTCCATTACAGCGACACGTATTGGTTCACGTCTTGCAAAATCAGCATAAGCTTCAGCTAATTGATCACTCAACCAAAACTCATTACTGTCAGGGTTAGGATCCGCAAAAGGACTGCCAATCATCAAAGTTGCCCGAGATTGAAACATGATTGGTTGCTGACGAACCACAAAGAAACTTGTGATCCCAGCCAAAACCGTTGCAAGGATAATGAGCCACCACCATTTCAGCAAAGGGGCAATATACTGCCTGATTTCTATCATAGATTTTCAAGAATTAAGTAAACCACTCTAAGCATGTTTATCATTGATGTAAGGCTTACTAAGGCAAAACGAGTAAAATAATTGCTCTTGAATCCAAATTACTTTCCCGTTTGCATCTAAACATTCAAACCGCCAAATTTTTCGTGATAATCCACATAACAAACACAAAACCACACATGAGACCGCGTGTTGTTAGAATCTAAAAGATAATCTAATTGATTCGCAGTAGATTTCACTCCATACATCATATCATACTACTTCTCAGAGTTTACAGCCAGATCACGCAGCCGAACACAAAAAATGTGCCCGATAATCAAATGAATATCTTCTACTTGTTCAATCCAATCGCTCGGAACATGAATATTCATCCTTGCAAGTGATTTCAACTCCCCACCATCAAATCCAGTTAACCCAATCGTTAACGCATTGACACCATTTGCATACTCTATCGCATTAAGTACATTGGGTGATTTACCACTGGCAGAAATACCTATCACCACATCATCTGGCTCAACAAAATTAGCCAAGTGACTGGCAAAAACATTTTCATACCCTTCATCATTGGCATAAGCAGAAAAAATCGCCGTATTATCAGTAACTTCTGAAATACGGAAATGCGGAATAGTGGACACTCGCGTATTTTTTGCTAAATCGCAAACCATATGTGAGGCCGTTGAAGCACTGCCGCCATTTCCCATCACAAAAACCTGGCGTTTCTTCAGGCGAGCTTGATGTAAGGCATCGATAACTGCATCTATCGACTCCAATGGTAAGAGAGCTAACGTTTGTTGCAACTCAAAAAGATATTGTTGTGTATTTGCCATATTAATCACCCAATTTTACCTATGGTAATTGAAGATTACCTTTGTGCCGTCCGCCTCTAATTTAAAAGGAAGTTCTCTTAGCTTTAACGCATTCCTTACTGCTTCCTGTTTTTCATACGGACAATAAACTAACAAAAAGCCACCACCGCCAGCACCAGCAATTTTCCCGCCAATTGCGCCTGCCTGACGAGCAGTTTCGTAAAGATCATCAATAAATCCATTGCTAACCTGACTGGCTAAACTTCTCTTTAACAACCAACCTTCATGAAGAAGCGAGCCAATGGCATCAATATTGCCAGCATTTAATTCAGAATATGCAACATGAGCCAAATTTTTTATCTCATCTAAAACAGCATATTTATCCTTTATGTTGTTTTTTTGTTCAGCCAATATTGAGGATGCTTGCCGGGTTACCCCGGTAAAAAACAACATCAAGTTGTTATTTAAAAGCCACAAATGGCGAGGATCTAATTCAATCCTATTTATCTCTACTTTGTTTTTCGAGAATTCGATAAAGCGAAACCCACCATATGCTGCAATGTATTGATCTTGAATCCCAATGGGAGCCTTTAAGACATCAATCTCAATTGAACAAGCTTCCTTCGCAATTCTTTCAGCAGATGGGAGCTCACCTATATACGTATGCATGGCGTGTAACGCACCAACAGTTACCGTACTAGATGAACCCAAACCAGAGCCATTTGTGGGAATATCTCCCATCGTGGAGATTTCCACACCCTCTGTGATTTGTGTCTTTCTGAGCGCTTCGCGGATCAAATCATGTTGGATCTCTTCTAAATTATCAACCAACTCTGTTTTTGTATACCCAATTCTAAGTTGCGAATCAAAACGTTTTTTAATTGTAACAAAAATGTATTTATCGATTGCAGTACTTAAAACGCACCCTCCCCTTTCATTGAAGTAATCAGGGAAATCTGTTCCGCCGCCAAACAAGCTCACGCGTAAAGGTGTTTGTACAATGATCATTCTTTATCCTATGCAGTGGTTTAGGGAATTTTTTAAGGAACAACAACTAAAATAATTCGAGGGGAAAATCTGGAAATTATTCTAGATACCCATCTGGGTGTTTTTGGTGCCAACTCCAAGCTGATTCAACTATGGTGTGTAAATCTGGATATTGTGGTTGCCAGCCAAGTTCCTGTTGGATTGATTCAGAACCAGCAATAAGTATATCAGGGTCTCCTGGCCGTCTAGGGCCATCCACTGTAGCGATCTGCTGCCCTGTCACATCTTGCACCGTCTGAATCACTTCACGAATACTGTATCCTCTTCCATTACCAAGATTATATTTACGACTCCCATTATCTAAATCTTCTAATGCCAGGATATGAGCCTGAGCTAGATCGATAACGTGGATGTAATCACGGACACAAGTCCCGTCTTTTGTGGGATAATCTGTGCCGAAAATTTCTATATGCGAACGTTGGCCTAAAGCCACCTGTAAAATAAGCGGAATTAGATGTGTTTCAGGATCGTGATCCTCGCCAAACATCTCAGATGCCCCAGCTGCGTTGAAATATCGAAGGGCGGCATATTTTAGACCAGATGTCTTATCTAGCCAGTCCAACATCCGCTCTAGAATGTATTTGCCTTCCCCATAAGGGCTGCCGGGAACGATTTTCTCATTTTCTGAAATTGGCATTTTCTCTGGCTCGTCAAACAAGTTGGCAGTTGACGAAAGAATGAATTTTTTAACACCATACTTTACAGATGTCTCAAGTAAATTCAGGCCATTTCTTATGTTGTCACCAATATAGAGAAATGGTTTTTCTACAGATTCACCAACTAATGTATAGGAAGCAAAATGCATCACTGCATTGATTTTGTTTTTGGAAAAAACTGCTTCTAAATCAGCCTTATTCGCTAGATCACCTTTGAAAAAATCAGCTTTAGGGTGAACTGCGTCCCTATGACCTTGATACAAGTTATCAAAAACAACAACTTCATACCCTTTCATTATCAGTTGTTCTGTTGTTATTGACCCAATGTAGCCGGCACCCCCTGTAACAAGTACTTTCATTTTTTTCATTATTGATTTCCATTTATGCTAAGGAACGGGAATTAAATAATACGATGAGGTCGTTTCCTTACCGTGCCTTGACACTGACGACGCCTTTCTGTATTTTTTTTCATCGTCAGTCTCAAATGCCAAAACCACTAAATTAGTAAGCGCCACGCTGTTTCAAAATAGCAGGTATTGTGAGCCACAAAATGTAGAGATCTGACCATATTGTCCAGGTGCGAATGTATTCCATATCCAATTGCACTCTTTCTTCGTAGGTGGTATCTGACCGACCACTAACTTGCCATAAACCTGTTATCCCCGGATTTACAGTTAGTAAATTGATACCCCACTCCTTGTACATTTCCATTTCAGAATTGGTGATCATACGGGGACCAACTACTGACATTTCTCGCTTGATAACATTCCATAATTGAGGAATTTCGTCCAGGCTAGATTGCCGTAAAAACTTTCCTACCCTGGTGATTCTAGGATCTTCTTTAAGTTTGTGATCCCGCTCTAGTTTTTCTTTTAGCCCTGGATGTGCATCTAAAATCTCATCACCATTTGTATACATAGTCCGAAACTTATAAGCATAAAACTCCTTATGACTCTTACCCATCACCTTTCGTCGATGTATGATTGGGCCAGGTGAGTCAAGTTTGATTAGTATGCAAATAAGTAATAGTAACGGAACAATAAACAACATTGCAGAGAGGATCAACGTATAATCCAAAATAAATTTCAGGGCACGATCTAAGCCTGTTAACTGCACTTTATTGACGCGAACGAGTGGCGCATTCAAAATATCACCAACTTCAACACGAGTTGTTACCAATTCAAATAAACCGGATGATAAACGTAGATTAAGGTTTTCTCTTAGACCATATTCTTTATATAATGCTACGATTTCCTCACGGGACAACGCACTTGAAACAAGAATTAGTTCCTCAACACCAAACCTTTCAATAATATCATCTAGCTGCTCACTATTTCCCAAATTTACCAAGTTGCTATATTTCTGCTCACCAATGGCAGATTTTTGATCCACAAAACCCACGATGTACAACCCAGATGTTTCCCACTTCATTAATTGGTTGGCCAATGCGTATCCCTCTTTATTAGCACCAATGATAACGGCGCAAGCCACGAGATAGCCTTGCTTTCGCATCCAGTAAACAACACGTCTTATCGCAAAGCGCTCTAAACTAACAAAGACGAATGACAAGACCCATAATAATAAGATCCAGCCACGAGCCAATACGACATTGGGGAATAGAAAGCTGGCCACGATAACTAATAACAGCCCTAAGGAAGTTGAGCGGAAAACAATTTCATACTCTCGAGTTCCACCAAGAATTTTGCGTTGGTTATAAAGCCCGCTAGCATAAAATATGCTCAGGGTTACCAATATAAACGCAAATGCCATTCTTTGGTAGTAATTCGGCGAGGGCACTACATCTAACTGGAATATTGAAAGCGACAAAGAAAATCGAATCCAATAAGCAACTAAACCGGCAAGTGCTATCATTAACAGATCACTGAGCATCAATGTGGAGATAAGGATAGATTTCTGTATATGACGGGGGACTCGTCGGATCGCATTATAAATGTGCTGACTGCCGGCCATGGTATTTATCATTTCAATATTAGACATATCGTAGGTTGCCATTGTGAAACCTCATAAACTCTTGATTTATATAATTCCGATAAAGAATCTGATTTAGGGCTGACGATTAAATAAGTTGTGGAATGGCATTGTCAGCCTGAAGGATCTGTAAAAAGGAAAATTATTTCTAGACGGTTACTATGAGCGCATCCATAAACAAGTTACGGAATTGACGGATACGCTTCAAGTGACCTTTACTCTTGAAAAGCGAGGAGTAATTTTTAGACGGTCACTATGTAAAATAAAATGGAAGAATCATTGATTTCTTATCAATAAAAGTGATAAAATACTCGGGAACAAAGCTGACAAAAATTGAAGGAAAATCCCTCATAGGGAAAACACCATTACTCGTTTACATGCTTTCATGCATCAATTAATAGTAGGAATTATTTTGTTTGGTGCGCAGAATCGTGTATAGTAAGTTTGAAGAGAAGAAGAATTACTTTTTCTTGGCTGTTTGTTTTTCAAAATCAACAGATTGTCAGGAAAAAGAGGGGAAAACTATGAAAAACGAGTTAATACATCATAAAAGTCAACTGTTTTTATTGTTGATTGTATTCACCTCTTTAGTTGGATTTGCTTTTGTGCGTCTTGGGCAAACTACGGAATTAAGTCCTCTTCAGAAAGGTGTTGTTAATTGGACAAGTTGGATAACACTTTACTTTATTGCTCAATTGGGTGTGGCTATTTTCATAGGAAAAATGATCCGCGGTCAAAATCTGGATAACATGTAAAGAAGATATCCTTTAATCGCTTAACCAAAACAATCACTGCAATAACTTTCATAAAAACAAAGCCCTCTTTAACCCTGCACGCAGAAATATAGCTGCTCTCTCAAGTTGCGTTTTATGCAGTTAAAACGGCCGTTTTCCCGGTCAGTAGTTGCGCCCCAGCCATACGATAAATGATATTGCCTATTGGGCTAAATCCTGGTGAAAAGAAAATTCTAGCAGGCATTAGATAAGCTCCGCCCTTAAGCTTGTCAGCAGCTTAAAGTTTTTCAAAAATCTAGACACTTCTGGAGCGATGGCTACGACAGAAAATGATTGTTCGGAACTTATAAATACTATTCGCTTACTTTGATACGCCTGCCCCGGCCGCGAGTGCGCCGAGGTCTCTTATGGGCAGTACGGCTTGAATAAGATGACTTTTCCTTGGAAACAACCTCCAGATCATCTATATCGAGCTTTACCCGGTTAACACGACCTAAAAAATCCAGTAAAACTTGCACCCTTTCTCTAGAAGAAGTGGGGCGTTCAAAAATTGCCTGCATCCCCTGGAAAGGGCCAGAAACCACACGAACCAACGTTCCGGGTTGCATAGAAGGTTCGAGATTTTCATGCCTTGATTCATTCGCCAATTGAATATTCTGTCTCATTTCTTCCATCATACAATCAGGAATTGTCACTGGTTGTCCACCGAAAGAGACGATCCTTCTCACACCAGGAACCCATTGGATAGAAGATAACCCTTCTTCTTCCAAAGAAATCTTTGCAAACATATAACAGGGGAAAAGAATTTCTTTTGTAGCGGTTTGAGATGAGGATGAGAGAGAATAGAAACCTGGTACGTATGTTTCGATCTCATATTGGGCGAGCCAGGCTGCAACCCGATATTCAGACTTCGGTTTTGTGTAAATTACATACCAATGTTTCATACTTAATTCACAATTAAAACTCTTTCCTACACTTGTTCACGAAAGGCAAAAAACTTTGGGAAGGCTCTATTTCCTAAATAGTTGAGAACTTACGCTTAGGAACGGAAATCAAATAATACGACAAAGTCATTTCCTCACCGTTCCTTGAAACCGACGATACAATTTCATATTTCATTTCACCGTCAGTCCCTGTTAAATCTTCCATCGATTTTTTGAATAGCGATATTGTTAACTAAAACTTGTCTTTCCACTTACAAAAAATCAAGATGATCTCCGGTAAAATCCTACCTATTATTTCTTACGTTCAAGCTTACATGGACGAAAAAATAGTGCTTCCAGAAACCCAAAAGTAGCCTACCTAAAAATTCTTACGGTCAAACTTACATAGGTACCAAGTACTAAAAACAGTGACTACCTTTAAAAAGAAAAACACCGACAGCGTCAATGCAAAAACGGCCTCGCTGTCAGTGCTTAGATAAAGTTACTGCAATTGTACTCTCTTATGGTGCCTCACCCCGGGCAATCACTTCAATCTCCCCTAAACTGGCTGCTGGTTTCCCAAAGAACAAACCAGTGACATCATTAATCTCCACCATCACAACCCGGGCTACCGTATCATCAAAATCCACATCTGTACCATAAACAGATAACGCACCTACAGTTTGCCTGCCAACCTCAACAGTCCCATTTTCATCAGAAAACAGCGTGATAGTGGCACGATTCACCTGAATCGAAGAATCATCCTCCTGGCGAGGATTGTAAAGTCGTACAGTGCGCACAGATACCGGCACTTGAAAAGTAAGCTTCACCCATTGATTTTGCGTCTGTCCATAAGCACTTGACCAGTAATTTTGAAGCCGCCCTTTCATCTGCCATCGATCGACAACACCACGATTCCTATTTTCATCTCGGGTAGAAGATACCGATACTTGTGCCCCTGGCGCCAAATTTGTCCACAAAGCATCTTCACGGTTATCCGGGAGAGGGATCATAGTATGCCCGGCATGACAACCAACACAAGTAGCTACCGTGCCCGGACGCCCATAATTCATTCCCGTCACATGAGCTGCGCCATCAATCCTACCCTTAGGATGAGTAGTAACGGGAATCATATTATCCGAGCTACGAATCTGTTCAAACAGCGGCACATTTGCTGGGGAATGAGGCTCAATGAGTGACCCATCTGGATTTACAGGCAAAGTATTCAACAATATTGGCCAATCTAAATATTCAAAAGAGCCTGGATTTGTCCGTTGGTGATCAATGAAAAACCTTATCGTGTCCGCAGAACCCACTGCTGGTGCATTCACAATATCAGTATCAACCGGTGCATTGAAGTAAACATTCAAATCATCAAATACAAACGTACCTTCTACATCATAAGGACCAGCTGCAGATGGCGGCAAGAGCGCCGGCACCTGGGTAACCGTATCTGGAATAATCGGTGGCAAAGGCCGAGGACAAACAAGCTGCGCCCTCAATTCAGCTGTACCAGGATTATCATATATCAATTTAAGGCCAGAACCATCAGCTTTCGTCATGTAAAGACCATAATCCTGATAAATATTTTCAGCCCAAGAAAAAATGATCCAGCCATTATCCATCACCGCTGGTTCAGCAGCGTAATTCCCTTTGAATATGCCAAAAGAAGTTGGTGATTGGCTTACATAGTCAAGCGTAAAATCGGTAACACCGATGATCGGCTCATACGAATTTGGACCCCGATAAAAACGGCGCAGGCCGCCAAACCCAGCAGCCTCTGTCATGTTGCTCATGGGGAAATAATTGGAGATGAGATCTCCATTCGGAGCAAACGAACCGCCATAATAATGAAGTTGATTGGCATTCCGAAAAGAGCCTCCCCACCTATCCAAATCCGTTCCATCTGGATTGATCGAGGCAATTTGCCAGAAATTTGCAAATAAATTGCCGTTGAACCCCACTTGATTTCTACCAATGGCTGTCAACCCGTCATGCTGCAAATAAGTATCATCCGACCCCAATATTGTCGTCGGATCATTCGTTGCCATTCGGAAATTGCGCCACCATCTGGCAAAAACAATTTTACCCGTTTGGGGATCAATAATTGGACGATCCGCTCCATTTCTCTCAGAAGTAATCCGATGCAAATTGCTGCCATTTTCATTGACCACATAAAGGTTGCTGGTTCGCGCCCCGCTATACTGGGCAAAACTAGGCCAGCGCGTCGTGGAAAACACGATTCTGCCATCTGGTAACCACACAGGATCTGTATCATCATAGGTTCTAAACTGGATAGTGCCAAACTGAGACATGTCCAGATCGTTATAATCCAGATCCGATGTCGTTATTTGCTGAAGTCCAGTTCCATCTACATTAATGGCATAAATCCGCCAACCACCCGGATTTTTTGCTGGCAATCTTGCATTAACCGACTGAGCCTGTTCAGGAAATCCAGCAAAGACAATTCTGGAGCCATCATAGGAAACATCTGGTGCGTTTACGTCAATGAGATAGAGTGAGGCGGCCGTCGGGTTAGAGCCATCAATCAATGTGCGTAACTGACCATTGGGTTCACGAATCATCAACTGCCCCGGTGAGGCAACCTGGAATCGACTATAAGTGCCTACGCCAACCATCCCATTTGGTTCATCCCAATACACACTCCCTCGGTCAGGAATCTGCCGAGAGACAAATACAATGGGATATTGGGTATCCCCAAAATTTAATTCCTCATCTACAATCGGTAGATCAAGCGATAACTCACTATCAGCTTTGATTTTTTCTATAAACAACAAAAGAGGTAAGCACAAACCTGCCAAAATAAATAGCGTTGTAATGATTAGATATGCTTTTTTGGATTGAATGAGCCAAATCCGTTTAAACATTGCTCTCTCCTCGGTATTTGCATACAAACAGCGTGCCGCCGTCAAACAATGATGTTGGCGGGGAGGAAGGTCATTTTATCCCCAAAAACTTACAGCCTTTTGAGACTTTTGTTACCATTGTTTGAAACAACGAAGTACAAGTCAAAAGGGCTTTGGTACTAGCCTGGGGCGAAGAAACGGCCGTTCTCCCCGAAAGATCACTCTAGCACAAAAATGACGCAAGCGTGTGCTTTCTAATTTCTTCCACATCCCAAAACTTTCCTCTATAATCCATCCCTATCATGGCTCAGCCTGCACTGCTTATCCGCACAAAACTATCGCCGCCTCGTTTGCCTCGCCACACACTGGCACGTGAGCGTGTGTCAGCACTGTTAGCAACCGTGCGCGAGTATCGCCTGGCGATCATGCAAGCGGGCACAGGCTATGGAAAATCAACAGCGCTGGCTACCTTTGCCCTCGATACCCAAAAGGCAGCCTGGTATCATCTCCATGCTGACGACGCTGATCCTCAAGTCTTTTTACATCACCTGGCCTACTGCTTGAAAACGGCCGTTCCCCAAATCTCCGATGAGCCATTCACCTTACTTGAGCAGTGGGAGTTGGCGCCAGGCAATCATATCTGGACTGACATCACCCAATCCCTGCTCAACGAGATCATAGAAAGCACAGACGAAAACATCTTTCTCATCCTGGACGACGTTCACATTTTGCCAGAAACAGCCGTTTCCCTGCGCATCCTCAACCATTTCATCAGCTACGCACCCAACAACCTCCATATCATCCTGGCCACCCGCTACCCCCTCTCGCTGCCCAATCTGCATCGCTGGCGTATTCGTGGCGAGTTGATGACCCTCAACCAGGAAGAACTGACATTCACCCCAGACGAAACCGCCATCTTTCTCCAGACCCAATACAACATCACCCTCTCTCCAGAACAATCAGCCCTGCTCGCCAATCGTGTTGAAGGATGGCCCATTGCCTTACCCTTAATTGGTCGGCGTTTACAAAGCGGCAGTAACCTGGAAGAGGCTCTAGGCCATCTCTCCGGCTCTGCTGGAGATTTATTTGTCTACTTAGCGCAGGAAGTTTTAGCCCAGCACCCTGAACACGTGCAGCAATTCTTGACAGAAACGGCCGTTTTGCGTCAGATGACAGCCTCCGTGTGTGATGAACTGCGACAACAAACAGACAGCACCGATATTTTGACATACCTCCTAGAAAACGACCTGTTTATCGTAGCTTTGGGAGACGGGCATGTGCGCTACCATCACCTTTTCCGCGAACTGCTGCTCAACCAGCTTGACCCGGCCATCACCAAAGCACTGCATCTGCGGGCAGCCACCCTCCTAAAAAACAAAAATGACAGCAAAAGCGCCATCTACCACTTTTTGGCAGCAGAAGCCTATGAAGAAACGGCCGTCTTGCTCAAAACCATTGGCTACCGTTTTATCCAGAGTGGGCAACTCGACACCATTTCCATCTGGATTGGCCGCATCCCGCCTAACATCCTAGTCAACCATCCCCCGCTACTCTCCTATTTGGGTGACGTGGCTCGTTTGCGCAGCCGATTTGAAGAAGCACTAGCCTGGTATCAACAAGCCGAAACCCACAGCCGCGCTCGTGATGACCACACCGCCATTGGGCAAGCACTGCGCGGACAAGCACGTGTTTACCTGGACACCGTTAACCCCGTCCAAGCCGAAGCAGTTCTTCAAGAAGCATTACGACTTGCCGATGATCAAGATAACCGGGAAACACAAGCCCGGTTATTAGATTTATTAGCCGAAAATCTACTCAATCAAGGGCATCCCCATGAATCCGAGCAATACCGCGCACAAGCCCGCGATCTTCGTGAAGAAGGACCTGGAGAAGCCGAGCTATCTGTACGGGTCATGTTACGCACCGGCCGATTAGAAGAAGCACGCCGTCTATTAGAAGCACAAGCAGCACAAGAACAACAAGAGCCAGTTCTTCGTCCTCGTGCCCACAGAGAGACACAACTTCTCCTCTCCATCATCTTGTCAATGCAAGGTGAACGGGAGCAAGCATTTCAATGCGCCATAAATGGCACTGCTCGCGGACAGGCATTGCGTTCACCATTCATAACCGCCGTTGGTCACATGCGGCAAGGGCATACCTGGCTACTCAAAAAAGATGAACCAGGTGCCAGAGAGGCCGTCCGTTGTTTTGAAAAGGCGATCCGCATCAGCGAAACCTTACACGTGCCTCGTTTAAAAGTTGAAGCGAGTTGGGGATTAACACAAGCCTATGGTTTTCGTGGTGATTTGAAGATGGCGCAGCAAGTCGCCGAAGAAGGTCTGGCATTGGCGCGTGCCGCTGGCGACGAGTGGGTATCAGCCTGCATCAGCCTGGCGTTAGGCGCCTCCTTTGCCCTATTCAGTGAACACGAAACGGCCGTGAGCTGGGTCAGCCAAGCTCGCAGCGCCTTCCGCGAATGTGGAGACACATATGGCGAAACAGCAAGCTATTTATGGCTTTGTCTGCTCTGGCACCAACAAAGCGATCACGTCAGGCTCGCCCGTGACCTGGACGACCTGCTGCAACGAGTTAACACCTACCACTACCAGTTCCTCTTCACTCGGAAAACATTGATGGGAGCGCCAGATCCACGTTCACTAGTGCCAGTGCTGCTCTATGCCCGGGAAAACAGCGTGCAAACGGCCGTTGCAGATTCCCTACTCGCAGCCATCAACCTGTCCAAAATCAAACATCATCCCGGCTACCAACTGCGGGCTCACATGCTAGGGCCATTTGCGCTGTGGCGCGGCCCAGACCCTGTGCCAGCCAGCGAATGGAAACGGCAAAAAGCACGTCAGCTCTTCCTCTTCTTCCTGACCAACCGCCACACCCTCTGGGAACGAGAACAAATCACCGACTGCCTGTGGCCAGAACTCGATCCCGATGCGGCTGAACGCAACTTCAAAATCGCCTACAACGCCCTCACCAAAGTCCTAGAGCCAAACCGGCAGCGAAATGCCCCGTCAGCCTTCATTTTGCGAGATGGGTCTCGCTACGGCTTGCGCCCCGAAGCCGACATTTTACTAGACGTACAAACATTCAACGAACTGGTTGCCGAGGGAGACAGGTTACTCGCCCAAAACGAGCTGCAAGCCCTGACACAGTATCAACAAGCATTAGCCCTCTACAAAGGTGAATTTCTGCAAGAGTATCCCTACGAAGAATGGACCAGCACCGAGCGCGAGCGGTTGTTTACCCAATATTTACGCACCTCCGAGCGAGTAGCCTCCAGTTTGCTAGCTCACGAAAAATGGGAAGACGCCTTACAAACAGCACAAGCCATTCTCAACCATGATGCTTGCTGGGAAAACGCCTACCGCATTCTCATGACAGCCTATGCCCAGATGGGCAATCGCGCCCAAGCCATCCGCACCTACCACCGCTGCATTGACAATCTGCAATCTGAACTCGGCGTCTCCCCCACCCAAACCACAGTTCAATTGTGGCAGCAAATTTGCGAAATCTAAACAAGCCTCCACCACTGCCCATCCACAAACAACAAAACTTCCGAAACCTGTACCCAGGTAGCCACCCACTCCCAACCATTCCAAATTCCTGTGACCACCACCCCAAGTGTCCCATACCGATACAAACATAAGCATTGTAACTCCTGTGTAACTTCCTTCTGCTATGCTTAAGAACAGAAAACAAATAATACGACGATACAATTCCATGTTGTACTTCATCGTCAGTCCTAAACAAGGAACAGGCATGACAGAAACGGCCGTTACCTCATTTGTGGTTCGTTTTATCCAGGAAGACCCGGCAGTTGACACCTGGCGCGGCCTCATCCGCCACGTACAAACCAGTCAGGAAATCCACTTTTCCAGCATCAAAGACGCCCTCCTTTTCATGGATCAATTCGTGAAAATAGAGCAACCGCCAACTGAACATCATCCTCAAATAAGACACAACAAGGACATCCCATGAGTCGATATGCCCAAATATTGGCAACAGGTCGCTACATCCCCGAGAAAATCATCACCAACGACGACCTAGATCAGATGCTAGGCGAAAACGTCGGGGAATGGCTAGTCGAAAACGTCGGGATTCATGAGCGCCACATCATGGCCGCTGACCAAACCACGTCAGACATGATCGCAGCCGCCGCTAACCAGGCATTGACCCGAGCCAATATCCCGGCTGCCCAACTCGACCTCATCATCGTCGCCACCGACACCCCCGATTACATCAGCCCCGCCACCGCCTCAGCAGTACAAGCCAAACTTGGCGCCACCAACGCCGGCACCTACGACATCAACTGCGCCTGTGCTGCCTGGGTCACCGGTCTGGACATAGCCGCCCGCTACATCGCCACCGACACCGATTACAACACCATCCTGGTTGCCGGCGGCTACGGCATGACCAAATTCCTCGACTGGACCGACAAATACACCTGCACCTTGTTCGCCGATGGCGCTGGCGTGGCCATCGTAGGAGCAGGCGATAAACCTGGTTTCCTGGCAGGCAAGCTCATGGCTGAAGGCGAATACCACGATGCTATGGGCATCTACAGCGGCGGCACATACCGCCCTGCCACTCCAGAAACCGTCGCCAAACTAGGCAAACCGTGCGTTCAATTTGTGCGCAAATTCCCAGCCACCTTCAACAGCGACAACTGGCCGCCATTAGTGCGCAGCGTTGTCGCCAAAGCTGGTCTAGAGTTAGACGACATCGACTTTTTCCTGTTTACCCAGCTCAACTTACGCACAATCGAATTTGTCATGGAAAACCTGGGGCAGCCCCTGAGCAAAACCCATTGGATTATGGACAAGTGGGGCTATCTTGGCTCCGCTTGCATTCCAGCCGCCCTAGACGACGCCCTGGTTCAAAACAAAGGTCCCCAGCCGGGTGACCATGTCGTCTTTTGCGCCACCGGCGGCGGCATGGCCATGTCAGCCACCGTTTGGCGCTGGCGCAGCTGCTGAAGAGCCTGAGAAAAAGCGGCATCAAGCACATTACCAACATCTCAACGGCAATACTACCGCTGTCAACAACATCGCTAAGTGCGCATCCATGAATTCGTCATACAATTTAATTGCCGTTCCTAAAGCTCTAACAATCCATCAAAAACTGAAAACTTGCAGCAAAACCAACTGCAAGCATGGAGGATAACATGCACATTGGCGACTACTTAGGACGCCGCAACATCTATTCACCAGACAAATTGGCCATGATCGATGCGGGTAAGTCACCCGAACTGCGCCTGACTTACCGCCAATGGAATCAGCGCGTCAACCAGTTAGCCAACTGGCTGCGTCACGAAGCTGGTATCCAAAAGGGAGACCGCGTCGCCATTCTGGCCAAAGATGGCATCGAGCATCTTGATTGTTTCTTTGCTTGCGGCAAATTGGGCGCAATCCACACCGCCCTCAACTGGCGGCTCCATTGGCGTGAAACCCACGCCATCCTGGAAAATACAACCCCTAAAATTCTCCTCTATTCCAGCGAATTCACCGCTGACATTACCGAAATATCATCCGCCATCAATTTTCCACTATCCATGATCCATTTAGAAGATGAAGGCGCAGAAAACAGCACAGCGTATCAGGCCGTTTTAGCTAGTGGAGCAGAAACGGCCGTTACCTGCCCCTCCCTCACCAAAGAAGACACCGCCTGCCTCATCTTCACTGGCGGCACCACAGGTTTACCCAAAGGCGCTCAAATCAGCCACCGCATGATCAACTGGAACGTCCTCAACACCATCATCCACGACCTGCACCACGACGACATCTACCTCAACGTCTTTCCCTTATTCCACGCTGGCGGACTGTTTGCCTACACCTCATCCCAAATCGTCATTGGCAACACCACCATCATCACCCGGCAGTTTGACCCAGAACAGGTACTGGCTTTGATTGAGCGAGAAAAAGTCACCGTCTTTGCTGCGGTGCCCACCATGTACCAAATGCTCACCCAGGCTCCCCACTGGGATTCAGCCGATCTAAGCAGTTTACGCTTTTGCACCAGCGGCGGTGCCCCCCTGCCCCGCCCCCTCATCGAACAATACCAGCAAGAAAAAGGCGTGCGCTTCAAACAAGGTTTCGGCATGACAGAATACGGCCCAGGTCTCTTTGCCCTCTCCGCCAAAGATGCCGTGCGCAAAGCAGGCAGCATCGGTCGCCCCAACTTCTTCATCGACGTGCGCGTGGTAGACAACAACAACCAGCCCCTCGGCCCCAACGAAGTTGGCGAACTAGTGCTTAAAGGCCCTAGCGGCTGTTCCGGCTACTGGAATAACCCGGAAGCCTCAGCCACCGCCTACGACGAGGCAGGCTGGTTCCACACTGGCGATTTAGTACGTTACGACGAGGAATGGTATTTCTACGTCGTTGACCGCAAAAAAGATATGTTCATCTCCGGCGGGGAAAACATCTATCCGGCTGAGATTGAAGCCGTTTTATACAAACATCCCGCCATACTCATGTGTGCCGTCGTGGGCATTCCAGATGAAAAATGGGGCGAGGTAGGCAAAGCCTGTGTCATCCTCAAACCAGACAAAACCATCACCGAAGCCGAACTCATCACCTTCATGCAAGAACAGTTAGCTCGCTACAAAGTCCCCAAAAGCGTCACCTTCATGACTGCATTCCCCCTATCCGGCGCAGGAAAAATTTTGAAGCGGGAGCTGCGAGAAAAATTTATCTCGTAGTCAGATAGTCAAATAGTCTGGTAATCAACCCGTTGGCAGCATGGATTACGAGACTAACGACGACAAAGCTAAACAACCGAGGACAATTATGACTGACACCGTAGGCATTGCCGGGATCGGCACCTATTCACCAGAAGGGTATCTAACCAGCAAAGAGATCGCAGAAGCCACAGGCTTCCCAGAATGGGTAGTGCGCGATAAACTAGGCATTCACAAAAAACATGTAGGTGGTCCAGACGACCAGCCCAATGAAATGGGCATCAAAGCGGCGCTAGACTGTTTAGAAAACAGCGGCATCGACCCAAAAGAAATTGATGTGGTACTCAACACCACCGAAGAGTGGCGCGAATATCTGCTCTGGACCTCAGGCATCCACATGGCGTATGAAATTGGCGCGACCAATGCCTGGGCCATGGACATCCATACCCGTTGCGCCACCACCGTCGGCGCCATGAAGATAGCCAAAGACATGATGATCGCCGACCCTGAAGTAAACACAATCCTCATTGCTGGGGGGTATCGTGTGTCTGATTTCATCAACTTCAAAAACAAACGTACCTCATTCTTATGGAACATTGGCAGCGGCGGCGGTGCCCTGCTGCTGCGCAAAAATCACCCGCGCAATCAAGTTTTAGGGTCACATTTGATGGCCGATGGCTTCATGAGCAAACATGTCATCGTGCCTGCCAGCGGCACAGTGCAGTATCCCAATCCCCAAGCGATGGCCAAGCCCCAAAACGTGAACGAAGAGGATTTTTACTTCGATTTGGTCGAGCTGGAAGCGATGAAAGATCGCCTGAACGCCGTGAGCATGGACAACTGGGTACACTGCGTCAACGAAGCGCTGCGCAAAAGTGGCACCAAGCCAGACGGAACCCCCTACACCAAAGCAGATCTGGACTTTTTGAACATAGTTCTAATCAAACCGTCCGGTCATCGGGATATGTTAGCTCGCTTAGGGCTGACAGAGGAACAGTCAGTTTACCTGAACGAGATCGGGCACACAGGCGAGCAAGATGCTATGTTTGGCATTCGTGAAGGCGTCGCTCAAGGTCGGCTGAAAGAGGGTGATTTGATGGCCATCGTGGCAGCTGGTATCGGTTATGTGTGGGCGGCCAGCGTCGTCCGCTGGGGGCGTCTACAAACTTCAGCTTAGTCTAAGGTAACGCAGGATTTATGGAGATTGCAAAATCTAAAGGACAAGGAAATGAGATTAAAAGATAGAGTAGCAGTAGTAACCGGTGGAGCAGCCGGGATTGGTAAGGCAACGGCCGTTCGCTTCAAAGAAGAAGGCGCCCTTGTCGTGATTTGTGACGTGAACGAGGAATTAGGGCAGGCTGCCGCAGCTGAGATCGGCGCTGATTTCTACAAAGTGAACGTAGCAGACCGACAAGCTGTGCAAAACTGGATTGATACAGTGGTAGAGAAAAACGGCCGTGTGGACATTCTGGTCAACAATGCAGGGGTGTTGCGTGACGGCACCCTGGTCAAAGTCAAAGATGGCCAGTTAGTCAAACAAATGTCAGAAGAAAACTTTGACTTAGTCATCAGTGTCAACCTCAAAGGCGTCTTCAACTGCACCCAAGCCGTCGCCCCTGTCATGATCAACCAGGGCAGCGGTGTCATTCTCAACGCCACCTCCATTGTAGGTCTTGATGGCAACTTCGGTCAGACCAACTACGTAGCCACCAAAGCAGGCGTCATCGGCATGACCAAAGTATGGGCACGGGAATTGGGGCGCAGTGGCGTGCGCGTCAATGCCATAGCTCCGGGGTTCACCCTCACAGAAATGGTCAGACAAATGCCAGAGAAAATCCTCGAGGGCATGAAAGCTCGCACCCCCTTGCGCCGTTTGGGGGAACCGCGAGACATCGCCAACGCCTACCTCTTCCTGGCCTCAGACGAAGCCAGCTTTATCAGCGGCGAAACCCTGCGCGTGGATGGCGGCATCGTCGTCGGGACTTAATGCTAGTTGAACAAATTCCTGTTCACCAACATTCGAGGAGGAAAGGATGCACGCAGCAGATTTATTGAATAAACGAGCGTTGTTGACACCAAATCGTGAAGCGCTGCTATTTACCGACAGCGGCGAACGGTTCAGTTACGCTGCACTCAACGAACGCGCCAACAAAGCAGCTCACTTCTTGCGTGACAAATGTGGCGTCCAACCAGGAGATCGCGTCTCCATTTTGGCCCACAACAGTGTGGTCTACATCGACCTGCTTTACGGAGTCGCCAAAATTGAGGCTATCCTGGTACCGTTGAACTGGCGGCTGGTGGCGGCAGAACTCACCTACATAGTCAATGATTGTGCGCCAAAAGTATTGCTTTGTGACCCAGATTTTGTCGAAACGCTGACCCAAATGCAGCCCAACATCCAGGTTGAGCAACTCGTCAGCCTGAACGGTGCTGAGATCGAGGGAGCGCTTTCGTATGAGGATGAGTTGGCACAAGCCGAAAGTAGTGAACCAGAACGGCCGTTATCCCTCAACGGTGAATCCCCCCACTGCATCCTCTACACCTCCGGCACCACCGGCCAGCCCAAAGGAGCCATCATTCCACAGCGCCAGGTTCTTTGGAACATTCTCAACACGGCAGCAAGCTGGGGACTGACAGAGCATGACGTGTCACCAGTCTTTACCCCCCTCTTTCATGCTGGTGGTCTGTTTGCCTTCTTGACCCCCCTGCTATACTTGGGCGGTCGCCTAGTCTTGTCCAAAGGCTTCGACCCAGAAAACACACTAGACATCATCCTCAAAGAAAAATGCACCGTCATTTTAGGCGTCCCTACCCTCTTTCAAATGTGGCTCGACGCCCCCAACTTCCAGGAGCTTGATTTCAGCCATGTCCACTTCTTCATCAGCGGTGGCGCACCCTGCCCACCCTCGCTCATGGAAAAATGGCGCGAGTGCAAAAACATCATTTTTCGCCAGGGCTATGGCCTCACCGAAGTCGGCCCCAACTGCTTCAGCATGACCGATGATGATTCAATACCCAAGACAGGCAGCGTAGGCCGCCCCATCTTCCACAGCGACATGCGGCTGGTAGATGAGCAAGGCAATGACGTAGCGGTAGGACACACTGGCGAACTGCTCATCAAAGGCCCCCACGTCTGTACCGGGTATTGGCACAATCCTGAAGCCACAGCCACAGCACTGGTCGATGGTTGGTTCCACACGGGTGACACCGCCCGCATGGACGAAGATGGCTTCTACACCATCGTTGGGCGTGCTAAAGACATGATCATCAGCGGCGGAGAAAACGTTTATGCTGCTGAGGTAGAAGCGGTTTTCCTGGAGCATCCGGCCGTTTCTGGGGCAGCACTCATCGGTAAACCACACAAAAAATGGGGAGAAGTCGGGCTGATGGTGGTCATCACCGAGAAAGGCCACAGCGTGACCGCAGAAACACTCATCGACTACTGCCACCAACGGTTGGCTCGCTACAAAACCCCCAAAGAAGTCATCTTCGCAGAAGAACTACCCTATTCGCCTTACGGCAAAGTGCAGAAGAACAAACTGCGAGAGAAATATTTGGAATCGTGAAGCGTAAAACGTGCCGCGTAAACCAACCATGACGCAGCACCCCTCACGCATGACGAAATGGAGAAAATGATGAACGTACCCACAATTCCAGGCATATCGGCAAAAACAATCACCACCGACCGCATCACCACGCGCGTGTTGTTCAGCGGACCAGAAAATAGCATCCCTGTGCTATTTTTGCACGGCAACCTCTCGTCAGCCACATGGTGGGAAGAGACGATGGTCAATCTGCCCGCTAGTTTTCGGGGCATTGCCCCAGACCAGCGCGGTTTTGGTGAGGCTGAGGCAGCTAAAAAAGTAGATGCCACCCGTGGCGCCGGTGATTGGGCGGACGACATTTTGGCGCTGCTAGACAATCTTGGTATCCAACAAGCTCATATCGTGGGCAATTCTTTGGGCGGCAATGTCGTTTGGCGGCTGCTGATGGACGCCCCCGAAAAATTCTTATCTGCTGTCCTGGTAGACCCAGGGTCTCCTTACGGTTTTGGCGGCGTCAAGGGGATCGATGGCACACCTTGCTATGATGATTTTGCTGGTTCTGGCGGTGGTCTTTCCAATCCAGAGCTAATCAAACGCATAGCAGCCGGAGATATGAGTACCGACAGTCTCTTCTCGCCCCGCTCGGCTCTGCGTACCATTGTAGTCAAACCACCCTTTATCCCTGAACGGGAAGAGGCACTGTTGCTGTCGATGTTCACCACCCATATCGGCGAGCAAGATGTGCCAGGTGATTCAGTGCCATCGCCTAACTGGCCCCATATGGCACCAGGCAAATGGGGGGCGACCAATGCCCTCTCACCCAAATACGCTGGTGATGTCCGCAAAATCATCACCAGCGAACCGAAAACCAACGTGCTTTGGATCCGAGGCAGTCATGATCTAGCCGTGTCAGATCAGGCGGCATCTGACCCAGCCACGGTAGGAGCAATGGGCGCACTGCCCGGCTATCCTGGACCAGACGTGTATCCGGCACAACCTATGCTGCAACAAACTCGAGACATTCTCGAAAAATATGCGGCTGCTGGCGGAGCCTACAAGGAGGTGGTCATTGAAGAGGCAGGCCACATTCCCTATATCGAAAAACCAGAGGAGTTTAACAAGCATTTTCATGCGTTTATCAGTGGGCAGTAACCAGTATTCCAGGTTGTGTAAACCGATCACCAAATACTGGCCACCGAATACCGGAGAGAAAAATGACCAAACGAAAATTAAGCAGAGGGGTCGCTGTTGTCGGGGCTGGGATGAGCCAGTTTGGGGCATTCCCAGAGAAAACAACGCGTGATTTATTTGTGGAAGCGTTTCAGGATATGAGAGCTTCTGTGGACAAAGGGCTGGTGCCCCATGACATTGAAGCGTTGTACCTTGGCAATTACAGCAGTGATTTATTTGAAGGCCAGGGGCACACCGCTCCCATTATGGCAGATTGGGTGGGCTTAACGCCGCGTCCTGCTACGCGCATTGAAGATGCCTGCGCCAGTTCTGGGGTGGCTTTACGCCAGGGATTGCTGGCTGTGGCCTCAGGTGCGTACGATGTTGTCTTGGTTGGCGGCATTGAGAAAATGAACAATCTGCCCATCGCTGAAGTGACTGAGGCGTTGGCGACTGCTGGCGACATTTTGTATGAAATTCCAGCCGGGTTTACCTTCCCTGGCTTTTACGCCACGATGGCGACGGCCTACATGCACAAATACGGGGCAGTGCCAGAAGCGTTGATGCACGTGGCTAAGAAAAATCATGATAATGGCGCCTTGAATGCCAAAGCGCAGTTCAACAGCACCATCGCCAAGGTGATGGCTGCCAAGCAGCGCAGCGCAGAGAAAAAAGGGCGTCCCATTCCTACTTGGGAAAATGAAATGGCGTTCCTGCATGATGACCGAGCCAACCCGATGATTGCCTGGCCGCTGCGTTTGTTCGATTGCTCGCCAGTGACGGATGGAGCAACGGCCGTTCTCCTGGTTAGCGAAGCAATTGCCAAACAATACACAGATGATCCCGTTTACATCATCGGCTCTGGACAGGCCAGTGATGGTGCCCTGCACGACCGCCCCGACCTGACCAGCATCGGAGCCGCCAAACGAGCCAGTCAAATGGCCTACGACATGGCAGGCGTCAATGCCAACGACATCAAAATCGCCGAAGTCCACGACTGTTTCACTATTGCCGAAATCATTGCCACCGAAGACCTGGGCTTTTTTGCGCCAGGCCAGGGCCATAAAGCCGCGCAAGAAGGGCTTACTGCCCGTTATGGCCCCAAACCAATCAACACCTCTGGCGGCTTGAAGTCAAAAGGGCATCCGGTCGGCGCTTCAGGCGCGGGGCAAGCGGTGGAAATCTTCAAGCAAATGCGCCGTCAGGCAGGCAGCCGGCAGGTAGACCGGGACATCGATTTAGCACTCACCCACAATGTCGGCGGCACAGGGCAAACGGCCGTTGTTCACATTTACGAGAGGAGATAGTCAGGCAGTCAGCCAGTCAGGTCGTCATAACCAACCGACTACAATTAAAGGATTGAATTATGAATGATAGAGCATTTAATGAACATTCTTTCCAGGCATATTTAAGCGAAGGCAAATTGATGGGCTCGCGGAGCAAAGCGACGGGCAAAATTTACGTACCGCCCCGCCCGCTAGACCCAGAAACCCACAGTGATGAGATGGAGTGGGTTGAGCTATCGGGCGCAGGTGAACTATCAGCCTTCACGGCCGTTTTCATTGGCCCGACTGCCATGATCGAAGCAGGTTACAACCGCAACAATCCTTATATGAGCGGCATCGTCAAGTTGGCAGAAGGTCCGTTTGTCAGTGCCCAAATCTTAGGGCTAGACGCGGCTTCGCCAGACATCAACGCGATTGGCACCCCGTTAACCGTGCAGTACATTGACCGCAGTGAAGGTGAAGAGAAACGAACCTTTTTAGCTTTTACCGCATCACAACCAGATTGATACAAGACACCAAAATGGGTGAAGAAGGCCTACGAAAACTGCATTCTTACTTAGAAATCATTGCCAATCAGATTCCCCAGGCTGAGTTTGCCGTGATACCGGGAACAGGGCAGGCTGCCTTGTGGGGAAAATCGGAGGAATAAGGATGTATCATTTTGATTGGATCAAACGACATGCAGAACGCACGCCAGAGAAGTTGGCTTTGGTCGATGCAGCCACAGGTCAACAGTGGACTTATGCAGGGTTAAACGGCCGTTCTAACCGTCTCGCCTCTTTCTTCAAAACTAAACTGGGCATCCAGCCAGGGGATCGCATCTCCATCCTGGCACAAAACAGCGCCGACTACTTTGTAGTGCTGTTCGCTTGCAGCAAAATCGGTGCCATCCTCAACACCCTCAACTGGCGGTTGGCGGTGCCTGAGTTGGCCTACATCCTCACCGACTGCACCCCACGGGTCATCATCTACGAGCCAGACTTTGAAACGGCCGTTTCTCAACTGCTGCCCCAAACCACCATCGAAGCCACTGTTTGCCTGGGCGATACTGCGTTGGCTGATGGCTGGAACTACACAGACGCTTTAGCGGCTGGCGCTCCCGCTGATTTTGATAGACCTCGCCTCAGCTACGACGACATCTGGGCCATTTTATACACCTCCGGCACCACTGGACGACCCAAAGGCGCCCAAGTGACCTATGGCAATTTCTTCTACAACGCGGTGGGCATGGGGTGCGCCATTGATTTAACGTCACAAGATGTCAATCTCAACGTGCTGCCCACTTTCCATGCAGGTGGGTTAGGGCTTTATGCTGGCCCTATTTTCCATGCAGGCGGTACACTCATCAGCATGCGTACCTTTGATCCGGGCAAACTGTTAGCGCTCATCGAAGAATGGCAGGTAAGCGTAATGCTGTTGGTGCCCGCTATTTACCTGGCGCTCTCCCAGTTCCCAGATTTTGCGCAACATGACCTTTCAAGTGTGCGTCATTGGGGCAGCGGCGGCTCATCTCTGCCACCCAATCTAGTTCACGCCTTTGCTGAAAAAGGGATCATCATTCAACAAGGCTTTGGGATGACGGAAACTGGGCCAACTGTTTTCATCATCGACAAAGAGAATGCGGTGCGCAAAGCAGGATCCGTGGGCAAACCAGTGTTACACACCGACGTGAGCATCCGTGACCGACAGGGCCAGGTACTTGGTCCAAATGAAGTAGGCGAACTGTGCATTCGCGGTGGAAACGTGACCACCGGCTACTGGAATCTTCCCGACGCCACAGCCGAAGCGCTAAACGATGGCTGGCTTCACTCTGGTGACGCCGCCATGATGGATGACGAAGGATTCTATTACATCGTGGATCGTTGGAAAGATATGTTCATCTCCGGTGGCGAGAATGTGTACCCGGCCGAGGTGGAGAATGTGATTTACCAGCATCCGGCAGTAGCAGAAACGGCCGTTATCGGGGTACCTCATCCCAAATGGCAAGAGACTGGACGCGCTCTCATCGTCCTCAAAGCAGAACAAACCGCCACCGAGGCAGAAATCATCGACTTTTGCCAGGGCAAACTGGCTCGCTACAAGATTCCCAAGTCAGTTGTCTTTCTCGATAAACCATTGCCGCGCACAGCTGCGGGCAAGGTGTTAAAGCGCGAACTGCGGGAAACGTATGGAGAAGAAAGAGCATGATGAACGCGGAATCGGTCATCGTTCCTCATGCATCATTTGATATTTATGAAGATTGGACAGGTAATCACAGAAACAAAAGTATTTACGCAAGCGGAGTTTGATGCCTTTGCGCAGTTGAGCCGGGATGATAACCCCATTCATGTGGATGCAGCTTTTGCAGCGCGGACGCGATTTGGGCGCACGGTGGCACACGGCATGCTTTTGTACAGCACCATTTGCGGTGTCCTGAGCCGCCATTTTCCCGGCGCGGTACAGCTAGAACAACAATTCATGTTTCCAGCCCCCACTTTTGCTGAGGAACGGATGGAAATTCGCCTTCAAGTCGAGGAAAAATCAGCCAAGCGAGTGTTGGTGATGACCCAAATCTTGAATGAAGCAGGCAAATTAACCTGTGACGGAGCGTGTGTGCTGGCTTATGGCTAATTTAATGTTACATGACACGGTTGAGCAAGCGGCAGTGCTCACCTTGAACCGCCCCATCACCACAGAAGAAGCTGTCGCCTGGAGGCTGGCAAGCCGAATCGTGTCTGCGGCTGAGATTCGGCAAAAAGCAGTTCAGTTAGCGCAGAAAATCGCCAGCATGAAACCGGGCAGCATCCGCCACAGCAAACGCCTGCTCAACCCCAATCGGCAGAAAATTAGAGCGTTGTTAAACACAGAGCTACCCCCCTTCCTGCAGCACATCGTGGCGGGGGAAGGCATTGGCAGCCCTTGTGATTATGTCAACAAAAGCAGGGCAAAACAGGAATCAACATGAAAGGATTAAACATTGGTCAACAAGCCTCTGCCAGCCGCATTTTCACAGCAGCAGATGTCGCCCAATACCAGGCTTTAGCGGGTGATGTGGGGTTACATTTTGGCATGGCAGGAGAAACAGCCACTTCAACCTCGCTCAAAGTCGCCATTCCTGGCCCCCTCCTCGCTGGCATGTTTTCTGATTTATTAGGCACCAAGCTGCCAGGGCGTGGCACCAATTGGCTCAAACAACAACTACAATACCCCACAGCCGCTCACGTGGGCGATGAAATTACAGCAACTGTAGAGATCACCCGGCTGCGCCCAGAAAAAGAACTTGTGAATTTACGAACCACCTGCACCACTCAAGCAGGGAACATCGTTTGTGCCGGGGAAGCCCTGGTCCTGGTCAAAGACCTGGAATCATAAGGAGGCGAATATGTAAAAATGAACACATCAATAAAACCGCAGATTTTGCAGATTTCGCAGATTTTTCATGTGTCGCTTTGCGTCTTTGCATCTTTGCGTGAGTTTTTTAACAAACAAGAATGTTACCCAATTCCAATTATTCGGAGGAAAAAGATATGAAAAATCGTCAATATTTAATGATGTTGTTGTCCTTACTGCTGGTATTCGTCCTGGCACTAGCTGCGTGTGGTGGCGAACCTGCCGCTGAAGAACCAGCCGAAGAACCTGCTCCAACGGAAACGGTCGAACCGATGGCAGAAGAGGTTGAACCGGCAGCAGAAGAAGCTGAAGAGGCTGAACCAGTGGCTGAAGAGTCTGAATCGGTGGCAGAAGAAGCGGCTGAAACGGAAGCCCCTGCTGCTGAGGAAGAAGAGATGGCAGGAGACGGGGGAACGGCCGTTTGCGAAGAACCGGTCAAAGTTGGGCTGATCACTGACGTCACCGGTGACCTCTCCATCTACGGCGCCCACATGTTACGCAGCTTCCCTTACGGCATGGAATATGTGGCTGGTGCCCCTGGCGAAAAAGTGTCCGACGAACAGTGGACCTTCCAAATTGACGACTGTACCGTCGAAATCTACATTCAAGATGACCAATCAGCCGCAGAAAACACCGCCACTGTAGCCCGTGAACTCATCGAAGTGGAAGATGTGGACATCTTGGTCGGCACCGTCAGCTCTAGTGCCACCGCCACGCTGCAAGAGCTGGCTCGTGAAAACAAGATTCCGCTCATCGTGGCTCCTGCCGCCGCCAACGACATCACCGGCGCCAACTTCAACGAATACACCTTCCGCACCAGCCGTAACAATTACCAAGATACAGTCAATCTGTGTGAATATTTAGTCCAGGATTACAGCACCTTCGTCCAAATCGCCCCAGATTACGCTTTTGGTTACGGTGGAGCAGCAGCATACCGTGATGCGTGTACCTTGTTTGGCGGCGAATTCGTCTCTGACGACATCTTTGCCCCAGCTGATACCACGGAGTTCACCCCCTACATGGAAGAAATACTAGATTCTGGGGCTGACGCATTCCTGGTGACGTGGGCAGGTGGTGGCTTTGTGCCAATGATGCAAGCCGCCACCGATCTGGGCGTCCTTGACGAGATGAACATGGGTGCCAGCTTTGTCGATAATGTGGTCATGCCTGTCTTCTTTGGCAACAACATTGGCAACACCAGCGGTATCATCTACCATTACACGGCTGCCGATAATGAAGTCAATGATTGGCTTGTCGCCAAGACAATGGAAAATGATGGCGTCCCACCTGACCTGTTCGATGCTGATGCCATGAATGCAGCACTGCTGTTTGGCAACGCCCTGCGTGCCACCGGCGGTGATGCCTCGGCTGATGCACTCATCAGCGCCATGGAAGGTATGGAATTTGAAGGGCCGAAAGGCACCATCTACATCCGTCCCGAAGACCATGTAGCCATTCAAGATATGTACATTGTCACTTTAACCAATCTAGACGATCCCGAGTTCAAATTCTTTGATTACGTCGAAACGAACCGGCCCGATGTCCCCTGCTTATTGCCGGAAGAACTGCAAGATCGCTGTGGTGACCTGCCAATTGGCAGCTTAAGCGGCAAATAATCAGTGGACAGTAGACAGTGAGCCAGTAAACAGTGAGTAGTAAACAGCAGGCAGTGAGCAGTTTTGCATATCAAGCATGACTGTTCACTGTCAGCTGAACATTGTCAGCTGAATATTGACCACTGTTCACCCAAAAACGGAGTCCTCCATGGCTGAAAACATCATCCTGGAAACCAACAATTTGCGTCGGGAGTTTGGCGCCTTGGTGGCTGTTGCGGATGTGAGCGTGAAGGTGAAGCAAGGCTCGTTCCATTCCATCATTGGTTCCAATGGCGCAGGCAAAACTACCTTTTTCAATTTGCTCAGTGGTAACTTGAAGCCCACCAGCGGGCAGGTCGTCTTTAAGGGAAAAGACATTACCCACCTCCCCCTGCACAAGACGGCCCACTTAGGCATCGGTCGGTCATTCCAAATCACCAATATTTTTCCTAATCTCACAGTTATTGAGAATATTCGGCTGGCATCACAAGCGCTGGGTAAAAACAATTTCAAGTTTTTCCGTGCGTCTCGCGCTTTTCGGGAGTATGAGGAACGAGCGGAGGCGGTGCTGGAGCAAGTGGGGCTGGCAGAACGGGCTTATTCTCAAGCCAACACCCTGCCGCATGGGGATCAACGCAAACTGGAACTGGGTATGATCCTGGCTCCAGACCCGGAAGTGCTGCTGCTGGATGAACCTACAGCAGGGATGGCCTCTGAGCAGGTACCAGAATTGATGGCGCTGATTCAAGAGGTGCAGGTGGCGGGCAATAAAACTATCATGCTGGTGGAACACAACATGAATGTGGTTATGAACGTCTCCGACACGATCACCGTCATGCATTATGGTGAAGTGCTGGCAGAAGGGACGCCTGCCGAGATTTCAGCTAATGAGACGGTGCAACAGGCGTATTTGGGAGCGTTGTATGACTAACTTGCTCGATGTACAAAACATTCACACCTTCATTGGTCAATTCCACATTTTGGAAGGCGTTTCGGTTACGGTACCGAAAAACAGCATCACGGTGTTGCTGGGTCGTAATGGCGCTGGCAAGACAACGACGCTGAAATCCATCATCGGTTTAACGCCGCCAAGTGCCGGCAGCATTATCTTTGATGGCCATAACATTCAAGGGCATCCCAGCTATGACATTGCGTCGATGGGCATTGGTTTTGTGCCGGAACACCGGGCGATTTTCCGCGATTTGAGTGTGGCGGAAAACTTGAAGCTGGCCGAGAGGAAGAAGGGAGATCTAGCACGGAAGGAGGAGTTGATATTCACGCTCTTTCCAGACTTAAAACGGTTGATCAAACTACCCGGCACCAATTTGTCTGGTGGGCAGCAGCAGATGCTGGCAGTGGCTCGCGCCTTAGTGCCAGACAATAAATTGCTCTTGATCGACGAACCGAGCGAAGGATTGGCTCCAGTCATTATTGAGCAAATGATTGAGGCGATTTTGAAGCTGTCTAAAAATGCGACGGTGCTGCTCGTGGAGCAAAGCTTTGTGGTTGCCAGCAAGTTGGCTAAACGGTATGTGATTATTGAAGAAGGACAATCAGTGAAACAAGGGCTGATGGCAGATTTGGTGGATGATAAAGAGACGATCCATCGTTATCTGGGTGCAGCCTGATGGATTGACGATTGACGCCAATCATCAATCAAACAAAAATCGCACATGGTGTAATTATGGTAGAAACGATACGGAAGAATCAGATGCGGATTGTGGTGCTGGCGATTTTGCTGCTGCTGTTTTTGTCGGCGTCGCTGAGCATGGATGCTAAGGATTGGGTGATCACGGTGCTGCGCGGCCTGTCGGTAGGCGCGATTGTGTTTTTGGTGGCGGCCGGTTTTTCGCTGATTTTTGGCTTGATGGATGTGCTGAATCTGGCGCACGGCGAGCTTTTTATGGTGGGGGCATACATTGGCTGGACGATCTATGTGCGGCCGGACACTTTTGTGGATGGCATTACTCCATTAGCGCTGCTGGCGGCGGGATTGGTGCTGCTGCCGGTGTTTTATGTGCTTTATGGGCGATTTTCAGGTGGGGGAACGGCCGTTACTGTGCTGCCCTGGGTTCTCCTCATCCTGGCGCTGGTGATCCTCTTTTTTTCATTTACCCAGTGGCCTCTCGCCATGTGGAATCCTGAAGTGTTCCAAGAAAGTCCGGCGACCTATGCGCTGGCGTTGAGCCAGGGCAATTTGCAAATACCAGCGCCAGCTGCGGCTGAGGGTCTGCCGCCAATTGTGTTGATGGCGGGCACGCTACTGGGCGGGGTGCTGTTGGCGTTAGCGGTGGTTGGGCTGAGAACGATGCGGAAAACGGCCGTTACCACCACACGCATCAACAAAAATTCCATCCTCATTTCCGTTGCCCTTATCCTGCTCGGCCTGATTGCCTTCTTTGCCAACGACGCCCTCACCGCCTGGTTTTTTGGGCTCAACACAACTGCCCTGTTCCTCGTTGCCATTGTAATCGCCACCATCGTAGGTGCCATGATTGGGGGGCTCATTGAATCCACCCTGATTCGCCCCTTGTACGACCGCCCCATCTACCAAATCATGCTCACCCTGGGTGTCAGCTTCATCGGCATTGAACTGGTGCGTGCCTTCTGGGGACGCCCCGAATTCACAATGCCCAAACCCGCCCTGTTATCAGGTACCGGCGAAGGCTGCCCCGCCACCACCATCGGCAATTGGTTGGCCAACCAATGCTCCACCATCATCTTATTTGACGCCAGAGTACGCACCTACAACGAAATTTTTATCATTCTGGTCGGCTTGATAGTACTCATTGGCGTCTGGCTCATCATTCAACGCACCCGTCTGGGCATGATTATTCGTGCCGGGGTACAGGACAGTGAAATGGTGGAAGCGATGGGCATCAACGTCCGCCAGGTCTTCACCCTCGTTTTTGCCATGGGCGTGGGATTGGCTGCATTGGGTGGCGTCTTGGCTGCTCCATCGATTGGCTTATCCAATGCCATGGGCACCCGTTTCTTGCTGATGGCACTCATTG
>PDQY01000156.1 GCA_002746795.1 Chloroflexota bacterium
CAATGGCCCAAAAATGGCTTCGTCTTTGTGGCGCTTTTCTTTGACAGACAACTGGACAATCCAGCTAGCGTAATGCACACCATCGCTGCCTTCATCTTGCTATGCCTCATGTCTAGCGCCGTCTACATCATGAACGACTTGGCCGACATTGAAGCGGATCGGCAGCACCCAGAGAAAAAGAAACGGCCGTTACCCGCAGGTAAACTAAACCCCAATGTCGCTCGCGCCGCAGCCATCATCTTTGCCGTAGGCAGCCTGGTCACTGGCTTTACGCTGTCATTGATGCTGGGCTGGATTTTGCTGGCTTACCTCGTCATCCAAATCGGCTACACATTCTGGCTTAAAAACATGGTCTTGCTAGATGTTTTGGTAGTGGCTTCAGGTTTCATTCTGCGCATTGCCGCTGGCGTAGCTGTGATTGAAGTGCAGCGCTTTTCACCCTGGCTCTACGTTTTTGGCGGGTTCCTGGCGTTGTTCATGGTGCTGGGCAAACGCCGCCACGAGCTAACCCTGCTTGGCGAAGGTGCCAGCAGCCATCGTGCCATCCTGCAAGAGTACAACATCGAACTCATCGACATCATGCTCACCATCGTCACCACCAGCGCCATCGCCGCCTACACCCTCTACACCTTCCTGGCTGAGGGCTTACCCGAAAACAACGCCATGATGACCACCATTCCATTTGTCATATACGGCATCTTCCGCTGGCTCTACCTCATCCACGTCCGTCATGAAGGTGGGGCGCCTGAAGAAATTGTCCTGCGCGACCGGCCGTTACAAGTTGACTTATTGCTTTACGGCATCCTGGTATTCTTCATTTTCTACAATCCACTTGCTTACTTCATAAACTAAAAAAGGCAAACCGCAGCAAACCTCGAACGTGTAGAGCCCGCCCCACCCCCTCTGCACTCTGCGGTGAAAACATTTCATGACAACCGCAACTGCTCCTGGCAAAATCATTCTCTTTGGTGAACACGCTGTCGTGTACGGACAACCAGCTATCGCAGCGCCCCTATCTCAAGTGCAGGCAACGGCCGTTATCCAAAACAGTGCCACACCTGGGATCCGCCTCATCGCCCCCGACTTAGACAGCAACATCCTGCTCAGCGACGCCGACACCGATGACGCCATTGCCGCCATCATCTACCAGCTTCAAGCTGCCGCCCAGCTTGACAAGTTACCCGATTTAACCGTCACCGTCAGCAGCCAAATCCCCATTGCCAGCGGCTTAGGCAGCGGCGCCGCTATCACCGCCGCCATCATTCGCGCCCTAGCCACCCATTTGGGATTGGCTCACTTACTCACCGACGAATGGGTTTCCGACCAAACCTACGAAATCGAAAAAATTCACCACGGCACGCCCAGCGGCATCGACAACACCGTCGTCGCCTACGAGCGCCCCATCTACTTTGTGCGCCAGCAGCCGCGCAGCCGCATCGAGCCCTTTGCTGTCGCGCAGCCACTGCGCCTCCTGATCGCCGATACCGGCATTCGCAGCAGCACCAAAGATGTGGTCGGCGACGTGCGCCGCCAATGGCAAGCAGAGGAAGCCACCTTCAACGCCATGTTCGAGGCCTGTGGACACATCGCCAACACCGCCCGCCACGCCATCGAGCAGGGAAACATCACCCAAATCGGCCAGTTGATGACAGAAAATCACGCCATCCTGCAAACAATGACTGTTTCTAACGCTAAATTGGATGAACTGGTGGCAGCTGCGTTAGCAGCTGGAGCCTTGGGCGCCAAACTCAGCGGCGCCGGACGAGGTGGCAATATGATTGCGTTGGTAGAGGAGGCACAAGAAACGGCCGTTTACCAGGCCCTTCTTTCCGCCCAAGCCAAAAACATCCTCACCACCACTATCCAACCAACCTGACCCGGTTTCTGGAGCTGAACAAAAATTCAAATTGCGCAAAGTTCCAGGATCCTTATACAATGTAAGAAGTACATGAGAAACAAAAAAAGCCAACCGGTGGGTTGGCTCGATTTGCTCAGATTAAAACGACGCTTTAATAATTTTACTTAGACAATGTCCTTAAGCAGCGCGTGCAAACATATTTGCGTACTTTGCGTCCACCTTCATAAAAGCTGGCGCGTTGAATATTCGGTTTGAATTGACGCTTTGTTTTCCGCTCTGAAAAGCTGCGATTCTGACCTGAGATGGGCTTCTTACCACAGATTTCACATTTAGCCATAATTTCACCTACCCGGGCAAATTAAAAGCGACCGAGTCTGGTCGCTTAGATTCCTAATGAACAGCCTGGGATTATAAACAAGAGCAGAAATTTGTGCAAACGGCGCATTGTCGTTACTCTAATAGGCTGGAATTTGTGGAAAAATCAAAGTAATTTGCACTCATTTTGAGCTTTACCAACATTTTTCTATTTAAATGGCTGAATCAATAGGAGATAATATGCCAACAAAGGAAGAAACCTTGGGAACAATAGAAATTTCAACCGGAACCATCGCAACCATTGCGAACCAATCAATCAATCAATGTTATGGTGTTGTCGGTATGGCCAGTAAAAATTTAGTCAACGGCATCGCCAGCCTGCTATCCATCGACGGTGCCCGTCGTGGCATCGATGTCTTTACAAAAGATGACAAAATTGTCATCGACGTTTACGTGATTGTGGAATATGGTGTGCGTATTCGCATCGTGGCAGAAAGTATCCAAGACACGGTGAAATACCACGTTGAAAAATCTTTAGGACTGCCGGTAACGGCCGTTAACGTATACGTCCAAGGCTTACGCATCAGCAATACAAACTAATACCCCCGCCCGGAGGATGGAGATAGTGACAACAGAGATAGAATTTGCCAAAGCACCCCCCTCAGACCAAAAATGGTTTCAGTGCAATGGCCAACAACTACGGAAAATGGCTCATGCCGGTTTACTCTGGCTGGATCATAATCATGAAGAAGTAAACGCGCTCAACGTATTCCCCGTACCAGACGGTGATACCGGAACCAATATGCTGCTAACCATGCGCTCTGCCTACAAGCAGATTCAAACCATGGACAGTAACCACGTGGGCAAAGTTGCCAGCAACTTATCTCATGGCGCACTCATGGGCGCCCGTGGCAACTCAGGCGTGATCCTCAGCCAAATTTGGCGCGGTCTTGCCAAACCCATCAAAGAAAAAGAAACCTTTAACGCAGATGATCTAGCCGAAGCGCTCAAAAGCGCCGCTGATACCGCCTATGGTGGTGTCATGCGCCCGGTAGAAGGCACCATCCTGACCGTTATCCGCTCTGGTGCAGATGAAGCGGCCAATGCCGTGAACATCACCAAAGATTTGCGTTTCGTGTTAGCTCGCGTCATCGAACGATGCCAGCAAACGTTAGAAAAAACACCCGACATGCTGCCCATTCTCAAGCAAGCAGGCGTGGTTGATTCTGGAGGACAAGGGCTCGTTTTCATTTTGGAAGGCATGCTCAAATATGCGCAAGGCGAACTTTCATTAGAAGACGTATCCACCGCTCGAGCAGAAGCGGCAATCGCTGCTGCCCCCGCGCAAGCCCACGTCGTGCCCGAAGGGGGCGACCTGGAATTCCCCTACGACGTGCAGTTCATTTTGATGGGCGAAAACCTCAACGTCATTGAAGTGCGGAACAAGATTGATTCCATGGGAGACTGCACTGTCGTTGTGGGCGATGAAAACACCATCAAAGTTCACATTCACGTTGATGATCCCGGTGAACCGCTCACTTATGGCTCCAGCCTGGGCAAAATCACCGATGTCGTTGTAGAAAACATGCAGATGCAAATGGAAGAGATCGTCGGCGATTCTGCTGCTGACAATGGCTCACCCCCTGCCCCCGAGGTTCAAGTTGAACCAGGGCAGATTGGCGTGGTTGCAGTCGCTCCTGGCGATGGGTTAGCCAACATTTTCCGCAGTTTAGGCGTGGCTTTCGTGATCAACGGCGGTCAAACCAACAATCCCAGCACAGAAGAAATCTTCCAAGCCATTCAAGATGTGCCCACAGATAAGGTTATCATCTTGCCTAATAACAAAAACATCTTCCTCGCTTCAGAACAGGCACAACAGTTAAGCTCCAAACAGGTCTCCGTGATCCCCACACGCACCATTCCGCAAGGATTCTGTGCCATGCTACACCTTGATCCAGATGGAGACTTCACCCAAACGACAACAGCCATGAAAAATTCGCTTGATTTGGTGGCCACGGGTGAAATCACTCAGGCAACGCGCACCGTAACCATTGATGATGTCGAAGTGAATGAAGGCGAGATCTTGGGGCTGGTAAACGGCCGTTTATGTACCTCAGCCTCCAATTTCACAAATGTGCTAAAGCAGATGCTCATCGATATGGAAATGGGCGAACGGGAACTGGCCTCACTCTACTACGGCGCAGATGTCAACGAAGCAGACGCCCAACAAGTTGCCGACCAAATTGAAGGGCTCTATCCTGACGTGGAAGTAGAAGTACTGCCTGGCGGGCAAGCCCACTACTTCTACATCCTGGGTGCAGAATAACAACATGACCCTCAAAATCGTCACAGACAGCGCTTGCGATGTCCCCCACGATATGGCCGAAGCCCTGGACATCACCATCATTCCGGTCTACATCAACATCGGTGAAAAAGGGTATCTTGAAGGGGTAGACATCACACGGGAATCATTCTACGAAAATCTGTTCAGCTACCCCGTATACCCCACCACAGCAGCGCCCGCCATCGGCACATTCACCCAGGTGTACGAGCAGTTGGCACAAGAAGGCGCCACCGAAATTTTGTCCATCCATCTGGCAGACAGCATCAGCTCCACTTGCAATTCGGCGCGGCTTGGCGCGGAAGCGGCTGAGGGCATTGCCGTCACAGTCTACGATTCACACCAAATCACATTAGGAGCGGGATTGCTGGTCATCATCGCGGCTCAAGCCATGAAGGAAGGTAAATCTCTGGATGAAATCGTGGCTCTGTTGGATGAACGGATCGCACGCACCCGCGTTTTCGGCATGATAGACAATCTAGATTCGCTGCGTAAAAGCGGCCGTGTCAGTTGGGCAGAGTTTGGCCTGGGTTCCTTGTTGCGCATCAAACCCGTCATGATGATTCAGGCCGACAATATTTCCGTCATCGCTAAAATCCGCACACGCAAAAAAGCGCTCAAACAAACGATCCAGATGGTCAGCGAGTTCAGCCCTTTCGAGCATTTAGCCATTATCCATGTCAACGCTCCCCAAATGGCCGAAACATTGCGCCGCCAAGCTCTGGATTTATTTGAAACAGATCATCCCCCATTTATCATGGAAGTCACACCCGCCATTGGCGTTCATTTGGGTATCGGTGCCGTCGGCTTTGCCTGCGTCGCCAAAAACAGCTAGAGGAAGGAGCAAGAGCAAGAGTAAAGCTAAGGAGTGACGCTGAAATACCCTATTTTATTTCATCGTCAGTTTCAAGGAACGGTAAGGAAACGGCTTCATCGTATTATTTAATTTCCGCTCCTGAGAGCCTCTCGTTCTCGCTCAATACTGATAAACATTATGGCACGAGCATTTAGTCGATTAGAACGAGTCTTAGATTTAGAAGCACAACAAGGGTATCAAAACAAAGCAGTGGTAGGCGGCATTCGCCAATTTGCTATTTTTTGGGTGGAGCAAGCCCGTGAAGAAGCTGTCGATGAAGCCGATAAGGCATTTGTAGAGCAAGCGTCTGAGGTTTTGATGGAGTACGGCCGTTTACCGGGCGCGGAAGCTCGTCAAAAATCAGTTACTGCTATCAAAGCGGGTCTGCAAACACGCAGAGAACGTCTGGGAGACAAAGCCCAGCCGCCACGCCAAACAGCACCCAAGCAAGAAAAGAAACAGGCAAAACCGCCACAAAAGCAGCCCACAAAACGAACACAAGCTGGGCAGCAATCCTCCAGCCCAGACACCAAACCGGAAGCCCCCCCATCTCTGGCCGTTAAGGAGCCTGACCCAGATGGTTTGTCTCAATCTGTGCAAGCGCTCAAAGGAGTAGGCACCAAAATTGCAGAGAATCTGGAGAAACTGGGGGCAAAAACGATTAGGGAACTGCTCTATATTTTCCCGCGCCGGTATGATGACTACTCTTTGATGAAGCCCATTAAAGATTTGGTCTACGGTGAACAAGTAACCATTATCGGCACCATTTGGCAAACCCGCTCCCGGCGGGTGCGAGGAAACCAAACATTGGTGCAGTCCATCATCAATGATGGCTCGGGGTCTGTGCAAGCGACCTGGTTTAACCAACCGTGGCTGGCAGAAAAGTTAAAAGCAGGGCTGCAAATTGTCATCAGCGGCAAGGTCGATCATTACCTGGGACGGCTGGTTTTCAATTCACCGGAGTGGGAGCCGCTGGCTATTGAGCCGTTAAAGACAAGGCGTATCGTCCCTGTCTACCCGCTGACACAAGGTTTAAGCAGCAACAAGATGCGTGACATCATGCGTGATGCGGTTAACCGGTGGACACCCCATATCCCGGAAACGCTGCCTGAGGAAATTCGCAAACGGCATGGGTTGTATCCGCTGCCTCTGGCGGTCAATCAGGTTCATTTCCCACAAGGGCAAAAAGCCCTGCATGATGCCCGGCGGCGTATTGTTTTTGATGAGCTGTTCCTGCTGCAATTGGGTATGCAGGGCTTCAAGAAAGATTGGCAAGCGTATACAGGCAACCCGTTGGCAGTGGAAACGGCCGTTCTCGATGATTTCCGCGCCTCCTTACCCTACTCACTCACTGGCGCTCAAAACCGAGTCATCAATGAAATCACAGCCGACATGGGGCGAAACATCCCCATGAACCGGCTGCTGCAAGGGGACGTTGGCTCCGGTAAAACCGTCGTGGCTGCCTCAGCCATGGTGGTAGCAGCCAAAGCGGGTGCCCAGGCTGCACTCATGGCTCCCACCGAAATTTTAGCAGAACAGCATTTTAACGGCCTAAACAGCTTACTGACCCCATTGGGCATCAGCGTCAGTTTGCTCACAGGCAGCACGCCAGCAGCAGAAAAAGAGCAGATTTACGCCGGATTAGCTGATGGCAGCATCCATATCGCCATCGGCACCCACGCCCTCATTCAAGAATCAGTCAGCTTCCACCAGTTGGGGCTTGCTGTCATTGATGAGCAGCACCGCTTTGGCGTGGATCAGCGGAAAGCGCTGCGAGAGAAAGGCATGCCGGTAAACGGCTCAGATGAAACCGCCACGCCGCACGTGTTGGTCATGTCTGCCACCCCCATCCCACGCACCCTGGCGCTCTCCCTTTACGGCGACCTGGACTTCTCTGTGTTAGACGAAATGCCGCCTGGCCGTCAGGAAATCAAAACGCGCTGGTTGCGTACCAGCGAACGGGAACGCGCCTACGCCTTTGCTCGCCGTCAGGTCAAAGCAGGACGACAGGCTTACATCATTTACCCCTTGGTTGAAGAATCTGACAAGATTGATGCCAAAGCAGCCGTGGCAGAATACGAACAGCTGCAAAGCCAGGTTTTCCCATACCTCAAGCTGGGTCTGATTCACGGCCGGTTGAAAGCAGACGAGAAAGAAGCTGCCATGCGTGCTTTCTATCAGGGTGAGACCCATATTTTGGTGGCAACATCCGTCATCGAAGTGGGGGTAGACGTGCCAAACAGCACCGTTATGATCATTGAAGGAGCCAACCGCTTTGGCCTGGCACAGCTACACCAATTCCGGGGGCGCGTTGGTCGCGGCGAGCATCAATCTTACTGCATGCTCATCGCCGACGCTGATTCCGCTGACGCCGAAGAACGCCTCACCGCCCTGGAAAAAACCAACGATGGCTTTGCTCTCGCAGAAAAGGATCTGGAGATTCGGGGACCCGGTGAAT
The DNA here is from genome assembly GCA_002746795.1 of Chloroflexota bacterium. Taxonomy (GTDB): domain Bacteria; phylum Chloroflexota; class Anaerolineae; order Promineifilales; family Promineifilaceae. The sequence goes on from PDQY01000156.1 coordinate 7,829, forward strand.
TCTTTGGCCGCCGTCAAAGTGGTATCCCAGAATTGCAAATGGCGTCGATTCTGGACATGGAGATGCTCACCATCGCCCGTGAAGAAGCTGAAGCTTTGATCCAGGCTGATCCAGAACTGGAGAAAGAGGAACACAAATACCTGCAAGCCCGCGTGCAAAAATTTTGGGAAACGGCAGGCGATATCAGTTAAACCCGGTTTATGATGATGAGGTTTTGAGTGGGGATAAACCATAAATGAGAAGCGCTTCTACCTTCTTGTTCACAGGGCAAGCATGCCCCCCTCCCCGCCTTTTTTGAGGAGAGCAGTTTGATACGAAAAGCATTATACCCAGGGACGTTTGACCCCGTTCATTATGGCCACATTGATTTGATTCAGCGAGCCGCTTCAATATTTGATGAGGTGGTAGTAGGCGTTTACAGTCATAAACGGCCGTCTAAGTCTGTGCTGTTTACGGTGGATGAACGACGTAAGATGATCGAAGATGCTGTCACTTCTTTGAACGGAACCAGCAAGCGCATCACCACAGTGCCATTCAGCGGCTTAACCGTTGATTTAGCAAAGGAACTTGGCATTCCCGTTATTGTGCGGGGGCTGCGCGTTTTTTCAGATTTTGAGTTTGAGTTTCGGTTTGCCTTGGCTAACAGACGGATGGCACCCGGCGTGGAAACCGTCAACTTGATTACTCGAGAAGAACACACATTCCTCAGCTCTACCACTGTGCGCGAAATTGCTTCTTTAGGTGGCGATGTGAGCAGTATGGTTCCCCCTCATGTGGCTGAGGCACTCTATGTTCGCTATGAAGCTATCGATGCTAAATTAGCGGATCAAAGTGTAACTTTGCGTGACTAAGCTAGGTGACATTATAATAACCAGACTAAAGGATACCGTTTTCCTGAATGGTTTGTGGTAACGGCTTTTGCAACTTAACAATGAATGCAGATACTTCAACAGGTATTTACATCTGTATGCGCACGACGAACCTAAGCTTGTAGTACGTGCTTTAGCACGTAAAAA
>PDQY01000157.1 GCA_002746795.1 Chloroflexota bacterium
AATAGAAACGGCCGTTTTTATGCCATCGCCCACCGCCTGGAACAATTTATCACCGATTGGTTTCCCGATGCTGTTTTGACCAGTTCAAAGCATGCTGGCGCTGTTTTGCATGATGAATTCAAAATCCCCCATGACCGCATCCTGGCACTGCCCGATTGTGCCAACACCAGGCATTTTAATCCAGACAAATTTTCATTAGAGGAAAAGACGAAACTAAAACAGCAGCTAGGTATTCCTTTAGACCGGCCTGTGGTTTCCTACTTGGGATTGTTAACAGATTATCAAGGCGTGCCGCATATCATAGAAACGGCCGTTCGCTTGAAAGCAGCTGGTGAAAAAGTTCATTTTCTCATCATGGGGTACCCCAACGTGACTCACTACAAAAATATCGCTCGAGACAAAGGGGGGGCTGATTGCATCACTTTCACCGGCAAAGTGGAATACCGAGACGCACCCTATTACCTCTCCTTGGGAGATATTTCCGTGGCTCCCAAAATGTCTAGCACAGAAGGCAGCGGCAAAGTACTCAACTACATGGCGATGAGTCAGCCCATCGTCGCCTATGATTCTCCAGTACACCGTGAATATCTAGCCGACCTGGGTGTGTACGTTCCCTTAGGCAATGTAGAGGCTTTCACAACGGCCGTTCAAGAATTGCTCTATGCTCCCGAAAAACGCCAAAAAATTGGTCTCGCCTTGCGCCAAAGAGCAGACGAAAAGTATAGTTGGCGTAGAGCCGGGGAACAAATAATTTCCGTTTACGAAAATTTGACAAGATAATCAGAAATCACTATAATGCGCTTTCGCGTATTTGTGGAAACATTTTACAAAGGATCGCTAATTAACCAGAATGGACTTTTGACCAGATCGGTAAATTCACAGGGGGTGCAACGCATCAGTTGCACCCCTTGTTTGCGGTTTATGTACGCAAGATAGTGGAGAAAACTTATAACTTTTTAAGGATAGGCTAAACAGTTTGTCCTGGGAGCAGGGTGAGAATAAATGTCAAAACTTCCGACTAAAACGTATGCACGCACAACTGATCCACTAGAGCTGCCTACATTGATTGATGTTCAGTTAGATTCATTTGAGATTTTCAAGAATGAAAGCTTATCTGAACTCTTCGATGAAATTTCTCCGATTGAGTCTTTTAATGGGGATCTTAAATTGTACTTTCCTTGCGAACGCCCAGAAGTAGAAGGCTTCGATCTGAAATATTGGTTTGGTGAACCAAAATACACAGTGGATGAATGTGTTGAGCGCGATATGAGCTATGCTGCGCCGCTTAGCGTGACGTGTATGCTATATAGCACGGAGCAAGATCAACCGATTGTCCAAGATATTTTCATGGGAGACTTCCCTCTCATGACCCCCGCCGGCACCTTCATTATTAATGGAACCGAGCGTGTTGTTGTCAGTCAGTTAATTCGCTCCCCTGGCGCTTACTTTGAAGTTGTTGATGAACGCACCACAGGTCGTCCTTTGGCCATGAGTAAGCTCATTCCAGATCGTGGTGCCTGGATGGAGTTTGAAACACGCAAAACCGACTACCTCACAGTCAAGTTCAATCGTAAACGAACCGTGCCTATTACATTATTCTTGCGTGCCATGGCTGCCGTTGACGACCAATTAGGGAACGCCTTAATAAAGGAAGGAACCGATGCGGAACTGCTCGCCTTGTTTGAAGATGTAGACACCAATGGTGAACATCTTTACATTCAAGGCAGCATTGAGCAAGAACCCCCTTGGGATCCCGATAAACCAGTTGCCGAACAAGCACTCATTGAATTCTACAAACGAATGCGCCCCGGCGATCCGCCCACATTGGATAACGCCACACAATACCTGCATGAGCAATTGTATGATCGCCGCCGTTATGACTTGGCTCGTGTGGGTCGTTACAAATTGAACAAACGATTGTCCCTGGATGACATTGTGCCGTTGGATCACCGAACCGTCACGCAACATGACATCGTGCGCATGATCAAGCGCATGATTCTTATCAACAATGGCCTTGAAGGGCCAGATGATATCGATCATCTGGGGAACCGTCGCGTCAAGACAGTTGGTGAATTGTTACAGGCAAAAATCCGTGTTGGCTTACGCCGCATGGAACGCGTTGTGCGTGAACGCATGTCCATCCGCGACAGCGACAGTGTAACCCCCGTCAACTTGATCAACATCCGTCCGGTTGTGGCTTCCGTGCGTGAGTTCTTTGGCAGTTCTCAGCTCAGCCAGTTTATGGAACAAGCTAATCCATTGGCTGAATTGACCCATAAACGAACCCTCTCCGCCTTGGGTCCCGGTGGTTTGCGCCGCGAACGGGCTGGCTTTGAGGTGCGTGATGTCCATCACAGCCACTACGGTCGAATTTGTCCCATTGAAACGCCGGAAGGCCCCAATATTGGTTTGATTGGTCGTTTGGCTGCTTATGGTCGAGTGAACAAGTATGGCTTTATCGAAACACCATACAGCCGTGTCAAAAACACGTTGACTATAGACGATGATGAAGCCATTAACCATGACGCCTTCCTTAATATAGTACACCCGGAGACCGGCGAAATCATTGTAGCCGCAGATGAAACCATCACCGAAGAAAGCCTCGCTGCCTTGCGTGACGCTGGTGTGGAACAAATACAGGTCAAACCTTTCATCACAGATGAAATTATTTATATGTCTGCTGATGAAGAAGATCATTACACCATTGCCCAGGCAAACGCCATTACTGACGAACGTGGCCAACTGCTTGAAAAACGTGTTTCTTCACGTCGTAATCAGCAATTCCGCTTTACCTCAGTGCAGCGGGTTGACTTCATTGACGTTGCTCCCCGCCAAATTGTGGGTATTTCTGCTGCTTTGATTCCGTTCCTGGATCATGATGATGCGAACCGCGCTTTGATGGGCTCAAACATGCAGCGTCAAGCGGTGCCCTTGTTGATCCCAGACGTGCCCATTGTCTCTACTGGCATGGAACAACAAGCAGCGCTCAATACCGGTCAGGTTGTGGTTGCTAAGGAAGCGGGCGAAGTTGTTAGCGTGCAGGGTGATAAGGTTGTTGTCGTGGGTGAGGATGGTTCCCATACCTACAATTTACGCAAATATAATCGTTCTAATCAAAGCACGTGCATTGATCAACGTCCGACTGTTGTCAAAGGCGAACGGGTGAAGAAGGGCACTGTGTTGGCTGATAGCTCTTCAACTGAATATGGCGAATTGGCGCTTGGTCAAGATGTTTTGGTTGCTTTCCTTTCTTGGGAAGGGGGCAACTTTGAAGATGCGATTTTGGTTAGCGAACGTTTGGTGCGTGAGGATCGTTTCACTTCTATCCATATTGAAAAACATGAGATCGAAGCCCGTGACACTAAACTCGGGCCTGAAGAGATCACCTATGACATTCCCAACGTCAGTGAGGATGCGCTCAAAGATTTAGATGAGCGCGGTATCATTCGGGTCGGTGCTGATGTTAAAGAAAATGACATCCTGGTTGGTAAGATTACCCCTAAGGGTGAAAAAGAGCTAAGTCCTGAAGAAAAATTGCTCCGCGCCATCTTTGGTGACAAAGCCCGTGAGGTGAAAGACTCCAGTTTGCGCTTGCCGCATGGGGCGCGTGGTAAAGTAGTGGACGTACATGTTTTTGATCGCCAACATGACCGTGACTTGCCCGCTGGTGTAGAAACAATGGTTCGCGTTAGTGTGGCGCAGCGTCGTAAGATTTCTGAAGGTGACAAGATGGCTGGCCGTCATGGGAACAAGGGTGTTATCTCTAAAGTGGTACCGATTGAAGATATGCCCTACCTGGATGATGGGACACCCATCGACATTATTTTGAGCCCTTTGGGTGTGCCTGGTCGTATGAATATCGGCCAGGTTTTGGAAACCCACTTGGGCTGGGCAGCAAACCGGCTTGGTTTCCGCGCTATCACGCCTGTATTTGATGGCGCTAAAGAAATTGAGATTGCGGCTGAGCTTGCTCGTGCTTGGTTGGTTGCTCGTGCCTGGGATATTGTCTCGGGTTGGGCCTGGGATTGGCTCACTGAGATGGATTATGATTTAGAGTCGCTCGAAGATGATGATGAAGCTCGCGCTTTGTTCATGGCGAACTGGCTGGGCGACATGGGGTATGATGTGACCCGTTTGGAAACAGATTTCTTCTATGCTCGCTACAATGCTGGCTTGGAATGGCTGCGCACCCGAGGCTGGGATCCAGACAAGATTTTGTTTGGTGGTCGTGAAGGGGTGCGCAAGCAAGATTTTGGCCAGTTTGACGAGTATGCCATTGAAGTATGTGTCCGCGAATGGTACGCACTTATGCTTGAGAAATATGGCGAAGAGTTGCCAGAAGAAGTGCACGTGGATCCGCTGAAAACTGACCTGAAGGAATTGGAACAACTGGCTCATCGCATTACTATTGAAACGCATATTCCGGTGCCGACTGTTGGTAAGGAACGCTTAATCGATGGTAAGACAGGACGGCCGTTTGACCAACCGGTGACTGTCGGGATTCTGCATATGCTGAAACTGGCTCACTTGGTTGAAGATAAGGCACATGCCCGTTCTACTGGCCCATACTCTCTGGTGACGCAGCAACCTTTGGGTGGTAAAGCTCAATTTGGTGGTCAGCGTTTCGGTGAAATGGAAGTGTGGGCGTTGGAAGCCTACGGCGCCGCCTATACCCTCCAGGAAATGCTCACAGTTAAATCGGATGATGTGCAAGGGCGTGTGAAGACTTACGAAGCTATCGTCAAGGATGAACCGATTGAGGAACCAGGTGTACCGGCTTCTTTCCGTGTCTTGGTCAAAGAGTTGCAGAGCTTGGGTCTGGCGGTGGAAGCAGTCACTGAATCTGGTGAAACTGTCAAGTTTGGCAAGGAAGATGACAAGAAAAACCGCCGTTGGGCAGGCACGGGATTGATGGATTTGGCTCGCTCCCGTCGTTAGGTGAGGATATAATGAGGCAAAATGGAGAACGGCCGTTTTGCTCCCATTTTTCCTTTTTGAAAATCGTTGACAAGAAAATCGCTTGTGGTAAAATAAACCTTCGTATGTTTGCTAACTGATTTAACCAGGTAACGAGCGAAGTTACCAATTGAATAAGTTGAAAGCATGGAGGCCATCGAGTTCAATACTGACTACGATGGCCTCCATTTGTCGGTAAATAAAGACGCGCTGAGATTATGTTAACAGCGCGTCGCTTGATGTTCGGGAAGAATTCATCACAACAGCAACATCAAAACTTAAGAATCTTTATTTAAGGAGAAGAGCAAGCGTGCCTACAATTAACCAGCTTGTACGTAAAGGGCGCAAAGTAAAAGGTAAGAAAAGTACCGCGCCAGCTTTACAATGGACATACAACTCTTTTAAGCAGCGTCGGACGCGCCAGGCAAAAGGTGCGCCTCAAAAACGTGGTGTTTGCACTCAGGTGAAAACATTAACGCCGAAGAAACCAAATTCGGCTCTGCGTAAAATTGCTCGTGTCCGTTTGACAAATCAAATTGAAGTAACAGCCTACATCCCCGGTGAAGGCCATCGTTTACAAGACCACTCCGTCGTTCTCATTCGTGGCGGTCGTGTGAAAGATCTTCCTGGTGTTCGCTACCACATCGTACGCGGCACCTTAGACGCTGATGGCGTTGAAGATCGTAAGAAAGCTCGTTCCAAATACGGAACCAAAGCACCGAAATAAGTAGGTTGGGAGAGTAAAAAATGCCAAGACGTTATCGCCCAGAAAAGCGCGTTGTAGAACCGGACCTCCGTTACGGCAGTGTTCATGTTGCAATGTTCGTGAACCGTCTCATGAAAAACGGTAAGAAAAGCACCGCTCGCGGAGTACTCTATGATAGTTTTGATCTCATAGAGCAGCGCACCAAGCGTGCTCCTCTTGAAGTTTTTGAAGAAGCGTTGAAAAACGTGACTCCTCAAATTGAAGTCAAACCACGTCGTGTTGGTGGTGCGACCTATCAAGTTCCTATCCCTGTTGAACCTCATCGTCAAACAGCTTTGGCGATGCGTTGGCTCCTGGCCGCAGCGCGCAGCCGCGGTGGACGCTCGATGGCAGAAAAATTAGCCAACGAGTTTATGGATGCTGCAACTAATCAAGGCTCTGCGGTAAAGAAGAAAGACGATACGCATCGTATGGCAGAAGCCAACCGAGCCTATTCTCACTTTGCACGCTTCTAGGTTTGATTGATGAGTAAGTTGCAGTTAGATCGAGTCCGGAATATTGGTATCATTGCCCACATTGATGCGGGCAAGACGACCGTGACCGAACGTATCCTGTATTACACCGGCGTGATTCACCGCATGGGTGAAGTGCATGATGGCACTGCCACCATGGATCACATGGTGCAGGAACAAGAACGAGGAATCACGATTACCTCAGCGGCCACGACCACATTCTGGATGGAGCACCAAATCAACATCATCGATACCCCGGGTCATATCGACTTTACGGCTGAGGTACAGCGTAGCTTGCGTGTACTCGATGGTGGCGTGGTCGTGTTTGATGCTGTCGCTGGTGTTGAACCACAGTCTGAGACTGTTTGGCGTCAGGCAGATGAATACAACGTGCCGCGTATCTGCTTTGTTAACAAAATGGATCGTGTGGGTGCTGACTTTGTACGCACAATTGGCATGATTCGTGAACGCCTCAAAGCAAACCCCATCGCCATTCAATGGCCCATTGGTGCGGAATCTGAATTCCGCGGCATTGTTGACTTGCTCACGATGGAAGCCACTGTTTGGGAAGATGAAGAAGGTGCTGAGCCTGTTACGATTGAAATTCCCGAAGAAGTGCGTGAAGATGTAGAGATGGCTCGTCAGGCTATTTTTGATCGCATTGTTGAGACTGATGAAGAATTGGTGGTGCGCTATCTTGACGATGAAGAAATCACCCCTGATCAGCTGCGTGAAGCGCTGCGAAAAGCCACAATTCGCGGGGAAGTAACCCCCGTGATGTGTGGTACTGCCTTACGGAACAAAGGTGTGCAGAAACTGTTGGATGCCATTGTATATTACTTGCCTTCTCCCTTGGATGTGCCTGCGATTGTGGGGACGCATCCCCACACGGGGAAAGAGGAGAAACGTGAGGCAAAAGACAGTGAACCACTGTCTGCATTGGTCTTTAAAATTGTCACCGATCCTTACGTGGGGCGTTTGGCTTACTTCCGTGTTTACTCTGGTGTTTTGAAGAGTGGCGGCTCTGCGATGAACAGCTCCAAAGGCAAAAAAGAACGCATTGGTCGTATCTTGCGTATGCATGCTGACCGTCGTGAAGATCTCGAAGAGGTTCACGCTGGTGACATTGCCGCGATTTTGGGTCTGAAAATCACCTTTACTGGTGATACTTTAAGCGATGCCAGTGCGCCGATCCTTTTGGAATCTATTGACTTCCCTGAACCTGTGATTCAGTTGGCTGTTGAGCCCAGAAGTAATGCAGATCAGGACAAGATGGGTGTTGCTTTACGAGCATTAGCCCAGGAAGATCCGACGTTCCAGGTTAAAATTGATGAACAAACCGGTCAAACAATTTTGTTTGGTATGGGAGAGTTGCATCTTGAGGTTTTGATTGATCGTTTGTTGCGCGAGTTTAAGGTGCAAGCTAATGTGGGTCAACCTCGGGTTGCCTATCGTGAAACGATTACCCGCACCGTAGAAAAAGCAGAGGGGCGTTTTGTGCGTCAGTCTGGTGGTCGTGGTCAATTCGGTCACGTTGTGTTACGTCTTGAGCCTCTGGAACCAGGAGCTGGCTTTGTCTTTGAGAATGCCATCGTTGGTGGTGCGGTACCAAAAGAGTACATCAAACCGACTGAGCTTGGCATTCAAGAGGCTTTAGATAGTGGTGCCATAGCTGGCTATCCTTTAGTGGATATTAAAGTGACCTTATATGATGGTTCTTTCCATGAGGTTGATTCTTCAGAAATGGCTTTCAAAATTGCTGGTTCAATGGGGTTGAAAGAGGGTGTGCAAAAAGGCGCCCCTGTTTTACTTGAACCGATGATGGCTGTGGAGGTTGTGTGCCCTGAAGAGTATACCGGGGATGTGATTGGTAATTTGTCATCCCGACGTGGCGAAATCGGTGGAATGGATATTCGCACGGAAGGGATTCAGTCAATTAAGGCAGATGTGCCTCTGGCTGAAATGTTTGGTTATGCTACTCGTCTGCGTTCTATGACACAAGGACGAGGGACATTCACAATGGAGTTTTCTCACTATGCGCCAGTGAGTGACGATCTCGCAAAAAGTATCATGCGAGGAAATGCTTAGGAACGGAAGTTAAATAATACGGCGAAGTCGTTTTCTTACCGTTCTTTGAAACTGACGATGTAATTTCATATTTTATTTCATCGCCAGTCTTTAATAGAGGCGCAGATAATTTGTAAAAAATGCCGGGAAGTCCGGTGGTATTAAAAAAATCTAAATGAGGAAAGGGAAATTATGGCCAAAGAAAAATTTGTGCGCGAAAAGCCACACGTAAATATCGGAACCATCGGTCATGTCGATCACGGTAAAACAACCCTGACGGCAGCCATCACCAAAACGCTGTCGATGAAAGGGTTGGCAGACTTCTCTGCATTTGATCAAATCGACAATGCTCCCGAAGAACGCGAACGCGGGATCACTATCGCTATCGCTCATGTCGAATATGAAACTGAAACCCGTCACTATGCTCACGTAGACTGCCCCGGTCATCGTGACTACATCAAAAACATGATCACTGGTGCTGCGCAGATGGATGG
>PDQY01000158.1 GCA_002746795.1 Chloroflexota bacterium
CTGTAATTTACTCATATGGGATAGCAAGATGAAGATTATTTCAGTTTTTGGTAGTTCAAAATCGGTACCAGGCAGTCCAGGCTATCAGGATGCGTATGACGTGGGCCGCCTGTTGGCAGAAGCGGGATATGGCATTGCCACTGGCGGCTATGCAGGCACGATGGAAGCTGCGTCTAAAGGAGCCAGTGAAGCGGGGGGGCATGTGATTGGGGTGACTGCTGCGCAGATTGAAACCTATCGTCCTGTTCCACCGAATCAATGGGTGAAGGAGGAGGTGCGCCTGAATTTACTGCGTGACCGGGTGATGTATCTGGTGATGAACAATGATGGCATGATTGTGATGCCGGGGGGGATTGGCACTTTGTCTGAGATGGCGTTGGCCTGGAGTTTGATGCAGGTTGGCGATATTGCGAAACGGCCGTTTGTCCTTTTTGGCGCTGCCTGGCAGCAAACTTTAGCAGTATTCAACAATGAGGAGCATATCAAGCCTGGTGATTATGATTTGTTGCAATTTGCACAGACACCAGAAACGGCCGTGGCTTTGTGTGCCTCCATCAATAAGTGATGGCATTGATGATGGATGTGCTTTAAGTGACGTTTACCCAGGGAAAACAGGGGCTTAACTATGGTGGCAAGCTGGCGCAGTGATGGGGGGGATTGACTGTGATATTTCTCAAACTGGGTGGTTCGCTGATCACCGATAAAACGGGTGTAGAAGCTGTTCGAGAAGCTGTTTTAGGGCGTGTTGTCAAAGAGATTGCTGCGGCCAGGCGGGAGAATCCGGCACTGCGTCTGGTTGTGGGGCATGGCGGAGGCTCGTTTGGCCATGTGGCGGCCGCTAAGTCTCATACCCGTCAGGGAGTGAGGACGGCTGAACAGTGGCATGATTTTGCTGAAGTGCATGCGGCGATGGCGCGTTTGAACCGGTTGGTTGTGGAAGCGTTGTTGGCGGCTGGTGTGCCTGCCTTGAGCTTACAACCTTCGGCTGGTGTTTTGTGTGAAAACGGCCGTATCAAGCAAATTGAGACGGCGCCGATGTTGGCGGCGTTGGCGGCGGGTTTGGTGCCGGTGATTTATGGGGATGTTGCTTTTGATTCTGAGATTGGGGGCACGATTGTCTCCACGGAAGAGGTGGTGATGGCGCTGGCTGATGCCCTGCAACCAACCTGGCTGCTGTTGGCGGGTGAAGTGCCGGGGGTGTTGGATGGGCAGGGTGAGGTGGTGCCAAAGATAACGGCCGTTACTTTTGACGATATCAAGCCAGCTTTAGGCGGTTCTCGTGGTACCGATGTTACTGGGGGCATGACTAGCAAAGTCCAAAGCATGTTGGCTCTTGTTGAGAAGCAGGCTGCGCTTTCAATTCGGATTCTGACGGGGTTGGAAAGCGGGGTGGTGCAAGGGGCTTTATTGGCACCAAACGAGGCTGGTGGCACTTTGATTTCAAGATGAGGGATTGTGTTGGTGATAGATCTCGTACAGGATAACGGCCGTGGCTACAGCTAAGTTGAGCGAGTCAGCTGTGCCGCTCATGGGGATGCTGACAGTGGCATCGCAGGCGGCTTGTTGTGCGGTTGAGAGCCCTTTTTGCTCGCTGCCCATGAGCAGGATGGTGTTTTTAGGATAATGGTAGCTACGGTATGGTTGGGCAGCTTCTCCTGTGGCGGCGACCACGGGCAGGTTGCCGCGTGTTTTCCAGTCGATAAACTCTGCGAAAGTTGCCGTGGCCAGGCGTAGGGCGAAAAGGGAGCCGACGCTGGCGGCGATGGCTGTGGGGTGGTACGGATCGGTGGTGCCTTCTCCAAGTAGGATGATCCCGTGACGATTGGTGGCGTCGCTGGTGCGCATGATGGTGCCTAGATTGCCGGGATTGGCGATTTGGTCCAGCGCCACCCAGTTGGTGCCTGTTTCTGGCTTGATGTTGGTTAATTTTTCCAGGCGCGTTTTGATGACGGCAGCGAGCCCGGCTGAGTCTTTGATGGCTAATTTTTGGAAGGCTTGAGGGGAAACGGCCGTTACGGGCACATTGCGTTTTTTTAAATCCAGCAGTGTTTGTTGGCTGCGTGGGCTGACAAGCAGTTCTGGCGCATACACACATTGCTGGATGCTGGCTCCCGATTGCAATGCCTGTGTTACTACCCGATTGCCTTCGATATAGGCCAAGCCCAGCTGCGCACGGGTGCGCTTCTGTTGTAACTTCCGTATTTGCTTGAGGGAGAGCAATGTTTTGCTCATGATTTCTGCCTCATTGTTTTGCTGGTTGTAATTCGATGGCGGCGTTGCTGAGGACGATTGCCTCACGTTCGATGACTTTGGTTTGGAAGAGGATGCGCTCGGGGGTTTCTTGCCACATTTCGGTGACGAGGGTTTCGCCTGGGAATACATGTTTGCTGAAACGGGCGTGCATGCTTTTGAAGCGGCTGATGTCGTTGTGGGCAAACTGTTTGAGGACGGCGCGAGCCGCAAAGCCATAGGTGCAAAGTCCATGCAGGATGGGGCGGTCGAAGCCGGCCACAGCCGCCATTTGCGGATCAGCATGCAGCGGGTTGCGATCACCAGAGGAGTTGAGACGGTAAAGCAAGGCTTGGTTGGGTTGCGTTTGATCCTGGAAGGTGGCGTCGGGGTCTCGGGCTGGCGGGAGGTTGATTTTGCCCGAAGGGCCGCGCTCGCCACCAAAGCCCCCCTTGCCACGCACGAACAGGGCACTGCGGTTGAGCGCGATTTCGTGGCCTGCTTCGTCCAGGGTGCTGGATTCGAGGATGAGCAGGGCGCCGGAGCCTTTGTCGAAGATGTCTGTGATGCGTCCCTGGTTGGTGAAATTGCCTGCGGTGGGTAACGGCCGTTTCAGCTCAAAATATTGCTCCCCATGCACAATCATGATCGGGTTGACGTTTAATCCCGGTATGTTAAACAATTGTGGCAAGACCGCAAACGGAAACGTGACCGCCATGGTGGGGAATGCTTTGTGTCCCTTGTCACTCAGTTCATACACAAAAGATAAATCATTGGTATCTGTGGGATCAGAGGCTGCGCCAATGGAAAGGGCGTATAAGCTGGTGTCGCGTTCAGTGAAATTGCTCTGGGTGGGGGTAAATTGATGCTTGAGAATTTGGTTGATATTTATTGACATGGGAACCTCGCAAATTGCAGACAAGGGCACACGGGAACGCAGAGACCTGGTTGTCTCTTTGTCTTAGGGATAGGGATTGTCTAGAAGTGATTTTTCTTTTTATGGATGGTCAGGTCACTTGAAGCATATCTAGCCATTCTGTATTTTATTTCATCGTCACTCCCGGGCTTTTTAATTTTGGATTATTGGCATGGCGTTCTTTATCTCGCCCTGTTTTTTTGTTTAGATTGTTGTGGAAAGCTTCTGTGAGGTCGATGTCAGTTTGGTTGGCAAGGGCGATGAGGACAAACAACACGTCTGCAAACTCATCGGCTAAATCAACTTCTTCAGCCGATTTCTTAAAGGATTGGTCGCCATATTTCCGAGCCATGATCCGGGCAACTTCCCCCACTTCTTCCATGAGGATGGCTGTGTTGGTTAACTCAGAATAGTAACGAACGCCGATGGTGGTTATCCACTCATCGACGATTTCCTGACATTGTTTGAGGGTTATATTTGACATAAGATGTTGAATGGTTTTTTAAGGGATGCTGCCAGGAATGGAAAGCGAATAATATGACGCAGCCGTTTCCTTTCTGTTCCTGGAAATTGATAACGTCCCGAAAATTGATAACGCCATTCCCTGTTTTATTGCATTGTCGTGCCTTATTCTGGCAAGGGATACCGCTCGCCTAAGGGGCCTAAAAACACGTCAATACGGCATTGATGAAGGTCAGATTCCCAGCGCAGCCGCAAATTATCCTGGATGGCGGCTTTAGGCACGACGTAGGCTAAATGGCCGGTAACGCCTGCGCCTGAATTGACACTTAAGGGCATCCTGACGATGTCGTAGGGGAGTTCGTCTTGCCAAGAAACGTAGATGTTGTCGTGATCATCGACTAAGGTCATCCCCGGCGGAACTACAACATATTCGCTTTCATTGGTGACGGTTAAATCGAGGATCACGTGTACGTAGTCTGGGTTTGAATCATCTTGCACAGCAGGCAAACCAGCTCTGTCTACTTCTATGCCCACTCCATTTGTTAAAACTGGATAGCCTACCGAACCTGAAGCGTAGTTATGTTCTTGAGGCATAGTCTTGCTGAGTTCTTCTTCGGTAGGTTGGTTTTGGCCACGACGACAAGCAGCTAAAGATAGGGTGATCAGAAGCAGGAGTATTATAAACTTTTGATACTTCACAGTTTCCTCCAGGTTTGATGTGGAAGGTTAAAAAGCAAATTGATGGCTGTGTGGGGCATGCTTCCACTCTCTTGCACACACGCATGTAGACACAATTTGCTTATGTTAACAATCGTATCCAATTTTGTTTAGATCGGCAATGGCAAATCGTTGGCCAGGGCGGCTGCTTCAGTCAAGTTAACCGGGGCAATGAGGTTGATGTTGGCTGCCGCAAAGCGGTTGGCTGCCGCCAGAAAATGGCTGTCTTTTTCGTGTATAAGTGACCATTGTGCCTGTTCAAGCAAAAGCGCGAGTTCGAAGGCTCGCCCCAAGGTGAGGGCAAAACGACGGGCACCCGCTTCGACGACTGGCTGTCCTTGTGCCATCGCTGCCATGAGTGCTTGTTCGGCATGGTTAACGGCCGTTACCGCATTTTGGGCGAGTGTGACTAATTGGGGGTGCTGGACTGTGTGGGCGATCTGTGCTGTTTTGGCTTTCAGGATACGCAAGCCTTCTCCTTCTTCTTTGGCGATAGCACGCAGGGCGTCCAGGGCGAGTACGTTGGTGGTGCCTTCCCAAATAGGCAGAACCTGGCTGTCACGCAGCAGCAGGGGAAGTCCGGTATCCTCTACGTAGCCAGCACCACCGAAGGATTCTACCACTTCACTGGCTGTGGCCACGGCTTGTTTGCCGGTGATTAGTTTGTTGAGGGAGGTTAATAAGCGCAGCAGATGGCCTTCTTCTTCTGTGAGTTCGCCATGTTCTTCTTTGCCTATCAGTTCGACTACGAAGAAACTGAGCATGAAGGCGGCTTCAAATTCGGCTTGCAAGGTGGCCAGGGTATCGAGGTGGAGTGATTTTTGGGACAAGTTGGCGCCAAACGCGATTCGTTTTTGCGCGTAGTCACGAGCTAAGGCTAATCCGCGCCGCATGAAGGAAACGGCGGTGACGCTGTTCCAGGTGCGGGTCAAATGAAGCATTGGCACCATATTGCGGACGCCATTCGCCAATTCCATCACAGGAATGGCTGGTGTGCCATGTAAATATAGTTCTGCTGTGGGCACTTTGCGCGTGCCTAATTTGTCTTTCAGGCGAGCGACTTCAATTTGTTGCAGTTTGCCGTTTTCATCACGCAGTTTGACGTAGAAAAGGGCTAATCCTTTGCCGCCGTTGGCATTGCCTTGGGGACGGGCTAATGTCAGCGCGATTTGGCTGGTGGTGGCGCTGGTGAACCATTTACGTCCATACAGACGCCAGGTTCCATTTTCAAAACGTGCTGTTGTTTCGGAGCGTCCTACGTCTGAGCCGCCGGTTGCTTCAGTCATCCATTGTCCGCTGGTCCAAAATGTGGCTGGATCCCGGCTGGTGAGATGGGGCACAGCTTGTTTGATTAAGGTTTGATTGCCGGCTTTGAGCAATGTGCGGGCTGCGCCATCGGTCATGGCTAGCGGGCAGGTGTATACGTCGGTGGAGGGGTGGAAGAGGTAGGCACGGGTGAACTGATCGATGCGATTGTAACGGCCGTTATGCCCATCATAAGCAGCTGCCACAATGCCGAACGTGGCGGCCAGTTTTTCTGCCTGCTGCCAGAGGGGGGTGACTTCGATGTGGTCGATACGGTTGCCCCAAGCGTCCCATTGTGTCAACATAGGTTCGTTGAGCCGGTCGGCGAGCTGCATTTGATAGAGTTCGCCGCCAGAAAGGGCACCCAGCTCTTGCCATTCAGGCTCGAGTGCTTTGAGCATCTCGCCGGGAATGGTTCGCTTGAGATAGGAGCGCAAGACACGATCCTCATGATATTGGTTTCCCAGTTGGGGTGGTGATTGGTTAAACGGTTGCATATTTATACTCCAATCTTTAATTTTCTGTTGCATAAAAATGCCACACCCCATCTACTGTCTCTTGCCGGATGTCACCATTGGCGAGGAGGAGGTCTAAGTAGCCGATGAGCATCCAGAGGCCAGCGAAGCGGAATTGGAGCGGATGGTGGGCGTACATTTTGTCAACAAGTTGGGCGGGAACGTGGCAACCTGCTTGGATGTGGGTCAGGCAGTCAGCTTTACGACTGTGGATGCGGCTGTACTGTTTGTTGATGATGATATGATGGTCGAGGCCGTATTTTGTGCCGAACGGCCGTCCGTGACCTGGATAGACAGCTTCAATGTCGAGAGCGGCAATGTGGTTCATGGAGGCCATGAATTGCGGGAGGGAGGGCGTACGTTTTGCTGAGGGTAACGGCCGTTCTACCACAGGTGTTGGCGTTGTTTTGAGCAGTTGGTCGGCGGATAGCAACATTTTTGTGTCTGGCTGGTAAAAACAGGTCATGGCACTGTTGTGCCCCGGGGTGTGAATCACCTGCCATGCCATGCCCCCTAGCTGTAAGGTGCCATCTTTGGCGAACGTGTGTAGTCGTTCGGCGTTGACAGCTTCGCTTTTCTGGGCGACAGCTTTCATGCCTGCCAGAATGATGTTAGCCTCCATTTCGTCTAGACCAACGCGAATCAGAAACTCTTGTTTGTAATAGCGGAGACGCTTGGCCCACATGTCGTGGGTAGCGGTGAGCCATGGCTTGCCTAGTTCGCAAACCCACACATCGGCGTCGCTGTGGGCTTGAATCATGCCTGCGCCACCAAAATGATCGATGTGGGGATGGGTGATGATGACGCGGGAGAGATCCATGACAGTCAGGTTATGCTCTGCCAGCCCAAATTGCAGCGCCTCCCAGCTTTCTTCTGATTTGACACCAGCATCAATCAGCACTGGTTCTGGCTGTTTGAATAAATAAACGTTGACGCCGCCAACGTCGAGACCTGTGGGAAGTTCTATGCGGATGGGTTCCATGTTTTTCGTGAACTGTGTTTGGTGTTAAGGATTGATGATGATTGTTTTTGTGTCTCTTAATTTTGACACTTTGCCTTAGATATGTCCAGTTTTTGAAAGATGAAGGAGACATTATGAGGGATGAGGGGGATGTGGGCGTAGGATATGCATGCCATTTTGTCGGTGGACGGGGAGGGCAAAGGGGAAACGATCCAGCTCTATGGCACATTTGAGATCGTCTTGTAAGCTGGGGTTGGGTGCATTTTGGAATTTGATGCTGGTTGGGCACTCCAGGACGTGTTGCAGATAAGGGTCTGGGTCTGGATGATTTCCTGCAAGCCAGGCGGTGAGATAATCGGAGCAGATGATGTCTTCATGGCCGAATCCTTCTTTTGTCGGGTGGACGCCACTGTTGACAAAGGTGACTTGTGCTGGAGCCAGGGCGCGAATGTGCTGGACGGTGGCCTTCGCTACCACAAAACTGCTCACTAAAATCTGGTTTGCATTTTTGCTGTTGATGACGCTTTGTGTGCCCGCAGATGTACGTTGGATGAGGGAACGGCCGTTCAAGGTTTCACCGATCAAGGCTGCTGGCGAATTTCCATAATCGAAGCCAGGGATAAAAACGCCGCCATTTTCGCCCATGAGCAGTGCATCTGGTATCTTCTCTCTCAGGTCAAACGCTTCCTCAATGCCACTGACAAGGAATATCTCTTTTGCCCCAGCGGCAAAAGCAAATGCCGCCGTGGTAAAAGCTCGCAGCACATCAATGACAACGACCAGCCCTGTCACATTTTCACATGCAAATCCAGCGACTTGTTGAATTTTCATTTGCTCTCCTTGGTTTCCAGGCGAACGCTCTATCCTTGAGGGCGTGCCGGGGTTATTGCTCCTTTGTCAATCGTTTATTTCCCAAAGCCAAGCGTCATCTTTCATGCCTTTCTGCACATAGCCGCTGTTTTCGAGAACGCGATGGGATGTGACGTTATCGGGATCTGTGGTGGCAAAGATGCCGAGGCAATCTGATTGAGCCAAGGCCCAACGAGTGAGTGTTTGCGCGGCTTCTGTCATGAAGCCTTGTTGACGATGGTGTGGGGAAAGCCCATAGCCGATTTCTACTTTGTATTGCTGTGGGTCGGGTTCCCCTTTGAAGCCAATGGTGCCGATCCCGATGTTCTTGTCACGACGCACAATAAGCCAGTAAGTTTGCCAGTGATGCCGCTCTGGTTTGGTTAGCTGCATTGTTGATACTTTGATGCAGCTTGCTTGGCGCACAATTGGGTTGAATATGCCCTCGGCCAAGGGAAGCTTGAGGTTTGCCGCGAGCAGAGAGGGGTCTTGTACACAACTTTCAAGTTGAGGTTGTGAGAGGGCAATCAGTTGTAGGCGGGAGGTGATCAGGATGCGTAACGGCCGTTTCGCTTCACGATCCCAGGCAAGGGCTTCCTCAATCATTTCCTGAATGAAATCTGATTTGGCGTTGGTGTACGCCGTTATGTCTGATTGGTGCTGCTGCGCTAACTCTGTTTTTAGCTGCTCATAAGTAGCTGCTTTGT
>PDQY01000159.1 GCA_002746795.1 Chloroflexota bacterium
TAAATGGCTCCTTCTGACACAGCCGACGGGCACTCTTTCCTGCCTTAACCGCCAATGGATTCATGCCAGAGGAATGCTATCGCATCTGGGGCGCATTTCGTCATGGCGTGTGGCGGAGCGAGGAACTAATCAAGCACTGGCGCAGCCATGTTTTGGCTGAAGGTCAATGGGTCAGCCATACCTATGAAGGGTACCGACCGGTTGCTGTTGATTGGACAGCCATTTGGCGCTTTAAGCTGCCAGGGTGGTCAGGAAAAATGTTTCACAGCTTGGCAGGACGAGCTGTTCGAGGCGTTGGCTTTGGCCTGATATGTGATGTCGGGTAGGCAGCAGGACAAAGAATACCGCTGAAGCAACCAAAACCTTTACGATTTGGGGTTTCTTTGACCCGCGGTACAAGACACCTCTCGTTTTGGGAACAAATCTGGCACAAGCGCAACCGTTCACTATCTTCAGTCTTTACCTTGACCGTTGGCCTGTGGGGCAAATCCCGTTGGCCGCTAAGCAAATGTGGGGATTACACTGACAATTTGTCTTTGCCTCTGAGTCTGGCAACTGCTTACCTAAATTGGCATTTTTGTTAGGCAATATCTTGACATACTTGGCTGCGATTCTCCCGCCATTACCAACTGGCTTTTGAGATAGACACCAAAAAAATGCCAGGTCGGTTGCATCGCGTCTTATCGGCTGAGAAATTTCCTGAAGATGCCCTTTCTGACCCCAAACTTTGTAAAAAGGCGTCGGTTACGGCTCACTTACCGAAGGGCGTGGCAGATCATCGACGGCAAAAAGTGCCAACTTAGCCGTTCACATCAATTTGATACGGTTTTTCAACCAATTTTTTAATGTTCAGCGCTTTGAGTTATAGTTCAAAGCTTTTTGTCAATGCCGCGTTAGCGGAAAGTAAAGTGCATATGGGTTATCAGAATTTGATGATGCAACGCACATTGGCTGCACATGATCTTTCGCCATAAAATGGCGCACTCCGTACCATGTGATTGTTGAGCGCATACCTGTTTCCTGAATACTCCCCCCGAACCATTCCCTGGGCCACCTAACCTGATCCGCTAACTGGTCACTTTTTCCCAGATGCCATAATGACTAATGGCAAAGAGGGTCTCTTCCTCAACGTTTGCCCCTGGCGCATAGCAAACAACGGCCTTCTTGCTGAGTGACCAATTAGGCTTGCCATCCTCGTGATTGCGTTCCCAGCCGATGAGGGCTTCAACAGGACCGGTAATGCCGGTCATGTTTTCTGTTTTGAGGTGAGCGGTGATACAGCCGTTTTTCGCTACCAGCATCTTTGGTTCATCCTCATTATACGCCTCATCCCTTTCACAGGTGACCTTCCGCATTGATCCCCAACCATAGCCTCGTTCGCCTCCGAATTGAAACTTGTTGAGGGCATCTTGCCATTTATCTAGCGGTCCAGGCAAGTGAGTTTGGACATACACCGTGCCAACAAGATATACAGGACGGCCGTCGCGGGTATTCGAAGCAATGAACTCTGTTTCGTGCAGCAGGCCATCGGCAGCTGATTGGCTTGTATAGTCGAGGGCAGCACTGGCATAGCTATCAAGAAAGAGGTAGTCAAAGTCGTCTTCCCACGGATAGTGGACTGTGTACCCGGCCTCATCGGACAGGGCTGGATAGAGATAACTGAAGCGAAAATGCTCCAACACCTGTTCACCAATTTCTTGATACCGCAGGGCATTTGTGTCGTTGTCATAATCCCGGGTGAGTCGGGCAGTAAGGGCGGCCCACTGATTTTTGCCCGGCACATAGCCTCGGGTCTGCTGTAGGTTGCTGGTCTTGCGCCAGCCAATGTGCAAAGGCGCCAGCAGACGAAAGACCAAATCGTATCGATGCCAGCTCATTGGCCCACCGCCTTTGCCCCATAGCGAGCATAGATGAGGGTTTGTTCGTACAGTTCTTTGACCAGAAGCAACGTATCCAGGTCATTGCAGACGCTGTCGCTGAAGAATTTGAGCGCGTTCTGGTCATTGAGCGTACTTTTCTGAAAAACGGGCAGTTCTTTGAGCAGGTTGTATAGATGGGAACGGGTCGTTTCTGCAAGATTTTTCTCGTTTCCGGTACGGGAAAAAAGAAAGAGCAAGCAAGCGTACACGCCTTGTTCCTGTAAAACGCCTAATGTTTTGGTGATCAGATTTTCAAGGCCATCCTGCCCATCCTGGACAATTTTTTGGGCATATTGGGCGGCGAGTTGATCCAGGTTTAGCTGTGTCATTTTACATCCCCTCCTTTGAGCAGACGGATGCGGCCAAACCCTCGGGTGCCCATGCCGCCGATGCCAAGCATTTCAGCCAGTTTGAGACCAGCAGTGACCACATCCAGTGGTTTTGTGTGACCAAGTTCCTGAGCTTTGGTATGGTCAGCGGGAAATGTGCCTCTGAAATCGTCTTCCACGACATCCAACCAGAGGATGGTAGCGCGGGGGATGGCTTCGTAGGTAAAGAGCGCTTTATCTGCAGCTGCGCCGGTGACAGGGTCAATGCTAACGGAGGTACGCACCTCAAGATTACTGTTGACAATCTGGCTAAACAACTTGTCAGATACAAGGGCAGTGCAACTGTTGATTTCCGGCGGCACGTGGTTGATCTCCTCCGGCCAGCAAAAAGTATCCTCTGTTTTGGGCAACATTAGCCAGCCCAGGTTTAGGTGGGTGTGCGCTTGCAAATCGGAGGATAACGCAACCATCTGAATCTTGGCTCCGTTTTTTTCTGTAATAGGAGCTTCTTTATCAACTCCAAACTCTCTCAAAATGCCAGGGCAGGTGACCCACACCGGACCGGCGAGAGAGTGGACGGGAAAGAGGAGCAGTCTGGCATCATTGATGCTGACCTGCCCGCTTTGACCACCGTTGCCGCCAGCCTCTTTGATACTGCCAAAGGTGTAGTTGACAGGGTGTCTGTCGTTCTGGTTTTTACCGCCACCAGCCGTACTCAGGTCATCGTAGCAGATAGCGGCATACTGGCGAATGGCTCCGTGCAGGGTCGTACCAGGGATTTTAGGCAAGCGAGTGCCTGGTTCACGCACGATACTTAGGTCAACTCGACCCAGACGGTTGCCCCCTGTGCCCACGTGTACCGGATCCAGGGTCATAATTACGTAGCGTTCTTGTCTGTAAGAATTACTCATTGTTTTTGTCCTCCCGTTGGGGTTTCTGCTTCATAATGCCCATGTAAAGGCGAATTGTATCGGTGAATAAACCAGAGACTATCCAGTCCGTCAGCCGATTAATCTGTTCCTGGGTTGGTTCCTTTTTCCAGTTGGCGTTGCGGACAGCATCGTGGCAAAACTGGTAAAACATACCATTCCGCTGGCATTGTGCCGCTGTTGGCTGCCAGCCTTCCCGTTTAGTTTCAACCAAATCGCGCAAGGCATAAATTTGGCTGCTGGTCAGGCCGTTCAACCCAGCAACCAGATCCCATACTTCCTGAAGGGCAGTGAGTTCATCAAGGAAGTAGGGGCGGGTAAGATGGTTTCGCCGTTTACCTTGTCCATCATAGGCGATCTCAAACCGCTGGCCGGCGCTGGTCAGCCACTCGAAGTCGAAGGTGGCGGGTGTGAAGTACACCTCGTCGCCGACCTGAAGTTCCGCGGCGTGGACAAGCCAGTATTCTTCGCCTGCGCTATCGCTTTGGGGACGCTGCCCCTTGAAGATACGTTTACGACCGCTCACATCGTTCTGAATGAAGACGTAGGGGTACCATTTATCTTCCGTTTGTTCATCGCCCATCCTGGCGGGGATGCTCCAGACGAAGGAACGGTCGTGCTGCTTTAGTGTGATAGCAATAGTTTGATCAGACTGTTTCGTTTCCGCAATCTGCCAGACCTCATCGTGAGCCTTTCTCCCATCATACTTCAACATTCTTTGCCCGGCATCCAGCGCCACGCGCAAGGGTGTGCGCCGGTGGAAGAAGAGTGCCCCCAGATGCAGGGGCAGACGGTTGCGCACCTTGCCCATTTCCAGTTCAAACTTGCTTTTGATAGGGTTGATCACAGCCAATGCCTTGTCCGCAGGCACAAGAGCCATGAACGTGCGAGGTTGGGCAAAGATGGGGATGGTAGCAGCGTAGTCAGTATCCTGGTAATCAATGCCGACTATTTTGACATCATATTGAATGTTCTTCTCATCATCGGAATTGAGTTGAAACACAGTTTGGTTGTTTTCTTCAAGCCACACCCCAACAGCAAGGGCAGCATCTACGGGGGTTTTGCGCTGTTCTGGTTGGATGCCAAGTTGAATAGCTGTATAGGAAAGATTGTCAGTGCTGATGAGATGGGAGCCATCCCAGAGAACGCTCATGTGGGTAGTTCCGTCTAAGTCCAGTTCGTACGTCTGGTTTGGCGTCAATGTGGATGGGTTAGCTAACTCAATCGTGAGGCGCTGGCGAGAATCAGTCAAGTACCGGTTGGTTTCGGATTGAACCTGTTCCCAGAAACGCTGCGTGGTTCGCCAGATGCGGCGCAGGCGGGCAAAGGACGGGGTTTTGGGTACAGCCGAGTTACCATTGCCCGGCTCTTGTACGAGCAGCGTTGCAACCAGGGAACCATCCAGCCAGTTGGTCAGGTCAAATGTGCCGGTAATGAGGGCAAGACGGCCATTGCTATCCGCCACTTCATCCAGCCAGATCGTTTGGCGCTGATCCTTAAGCCATTCGCCCACGCGCCCCTTGCGTCGTTCTCCGCAAACCTGACAATAGCCCAGTTGTTTGCTGACGCAGGGACGGAGTCCGCAAATGGGACAAATTGTTTGTCGTTTACCGCGCCATGCTTCACTAATGGCTAAGGCATCGCTTTGCAGGGCTGTTGGTGATGAGAGGATGGCTCCAGCCGGTGGAATTTCGTCCTCGCCTGTCCGTTTAGGATCTTGACCCCACCAGGCCGTTGGGTCAAGTGTAATTTGCGGAGCAATTTCCCCATCTGTTGTAAACTGTTGTTGGATATGGGATTGGAGTGTTTGATTGTTATTGTCTTGTAAAGTAAGTAAGTCAAGTAAGTCAGGCACTACATAAAGAGAGCCGTTTTCATCCCGGTACACTTCCGCAGCTAACGGATACGTTTCTTCGAGCAGGGTTCGCACCTTATTGAAGGCTGTTTGCAACATCTTTTTCCGAGCCATCAGGTCTGACAGGCGAAAACTATTGGTCAAATATGTCAGCGCATCGGTGCGAACGGCAAGCAATCGCCAGCGCAAATCACTATCGTCAAGCTGATGACCAAGAACCATAGCCGCAACGGCCGTTTTATAGAGTGCGCCAACCAACACCCCCCAATCCCACAGGCTGATTTCATTAATAGGTCGGCGTGTGTCGGCTCCAACTGTCGTAAACAATGATTGTACAGCGTTGAGCAATCTATGTCGTTTCGTTTTGCTGAAAGTGGCCACATCATTCCAGGGCAGTGTCCATAGTTGCGGGGTTAAATTCGTGCTAACGGCCGTTTCAAAGCCAAAGGCTGTACTAATTTGTGTCCCCGGGTAGTTTTGTTTATTATTATTTAGATACTTCGAACCCTGCTCGTCAAGAGGATCTTGCTTGTCAAAATGAGCCGTGTTGTGACAACGAGAAAGATATCGTCGTAAGTCAGTAACAACACGTACCGTACGAGGCCTATTAAGCAAATCAGGTATTTTCTCTGTCTCAGATAAAATTGTGAGTGATGCTGAATCAAGGTTACTAAAACGATTCGTTAGTTCGCTAGACTGTCCACCACGCTCAATCCCTGAAATATGGCGATTCCTTAGCGCCTGCAACTGTTCCTTATTAGCCGACTGTACCTGCAACTGTTCTTCGGAACATTTATAATAATCGTGCAGCCAGCCAACCACTTCCGCCAACAGAATGGCCTCACGGTGTTGGGCAAGTTTTTCAAGTTGGTTCATACGTCACCTCCTGCTTGGCGCAACGATTCCTTTAGCTGATCAAACTGTTCAAAAGAGAACGTTGGATAGGTTGTCTCTGGAGTGGCGGCTTTGAGCGATGCTTGCCACTGTTCACTATGTTCCCTATACCATTGCCTGAATTTTCTGAACTCCGATAGACTTCCACCGCCGCTTTGTTTTCCTGTCTTTTTATATTCACTATTACTCATAAACCCAACTCCACCACTACCTGCGAAGGCAGGTTGAATCCGCCCGCTTTCATCTAAATATTTCAGGTATTCATCATCAGGCTTTTGGACTGTTGCTGCCTCGGCCTGGGGAAAAGCAATATCTGGAAGTTTTACCACCAGCGTGCCATCTTTAACCGTGGTGCGTGCCAATCCAAAACCACTGCTGGTCTTGGCTCCAAAGCCATACATGGTGAACATCGCTTTTAGTCCGTCGGCCACTCGTTGCAGGTCAGCCAAGATTTGTCGGCGGGTTTCGGCCTTATCTTTGTTAATGCGGTCGAGAGGGGTGTAAAGCAGGGTGAAAGTGGCTTTAGCGCCGATAGGAACCGATTCGATGAGGATGGGATTCTTGCCTATGCGTTTTTCTCGGTTGTGTGGGTTAATGACTTCCATACTGGTTTGGGTGAAAAAAGAGGGGTAGAAGTAGAGACGGCCGCTGTTCCCTTCCTGCGGCTCGTCATCATTGGCCACGCCAAACAGCCGCTTGATTGACTCATCTTCTTCTTGAGAGCCCAGTTGCCACAGGGCGTGACGCAATGCACCTTTCCAGGCAGTGGGACGCACCATTGGGAAACGAAATACTTTGTCCCGCACAATGGGGTTATCCACAATGTAAAACTGGTTGTCGTCCCGGGATAAGTATGGCTTGAGCAATTCAAACTTAAATTGGATTGAGAACGAGCCAAACGGTAGGGAGTACAAATCAATCAGAGGAGGCGTGAGAACAGGTGGAATCTTTCCCAAATCAACCTTTAGCCGCGTCTTTGCCCATTTACTACGGGAGCCCTGTTGGAACTCTTTTTGTCCTAAAGTGGCATAGTAATCTAAACTCCTGTCTTCCTCATTCATGTCTTCACCTCTTTTTCGGCTAAAAGCTCTTTTCCTATCACCTTTCGCTTCAGCGTGAGTTGCGGGAAAATATTTTTCAGACTTGCCTCTATTTCGCCTGCCAATTCAGGATCTGTAAATCCCCAAACTCGTAGTTGGTAGTCAGCCTCAGTTTCTTCTTTGTAAAGATGACTGACAAAAACAGTGCTGGCACGTTTACCCTCCTCACCTCCCTTTAAGGTTCCAAAGATTTTGCGTGCAGCCACTTCCCCGTGCTGTGAACAGTAAGATTTGCGCAATCCCTTGTCATTAGAACCAGGTATAGAACCAGGTAACTTGTAGCGAATGTCGAAAGAGACAGGCAAAAGCCGTGACCAATATTTTTTGCATGTTGCCTTATCTCCAACTACGCCTACAGAACACGAAGGGAATACCTGATCAACGTTTTGCTTTTGGACAGTACATTGCAGAAGCCAGTAGTTACCTAGCGAGGGATATGTACTAGATAAATTTTTCGTGGGCTTCGGGTCAATGATCTTCCTGCGGAGTATGAATAGACTGTCTTTCACTGAAAAGGAAAGCTCATTGTGAACAATACCAAAACCATATTGTGGCTTGGAACCAATTGCGCCCAATTGAGACACAAGCAAAAGGAGTGCTTTCATGATCTCGTGCTGACTTTTATCACCATCCACCCAACGAAAGCGAAGCGTAAGCTCGTCTAAAGCAAGATTACTATTGATGTCATAAATTTTAGAAAGCCACCGATGATTGGGCTTCTTAGATTTGTCCTTTGTCGCCAACCAAAACGGTTTGAGGGACGCGGTTAATACTTGTAATTCAAAACGACGTTTCCAACCAGTACAGCCGAACAAGCGGCAAACGGGACACACGCCAGCCAGTCCATCTTCAATGTTTTTCGTCTTTTCATACGCTTTAGTATCAAACTGACAGCGATCCGCCGGATTATCTGAAGTTGGATCACATACATCCCCGCCCAGCCCCCGCACAATGATCTCGTACCACCAGCGCAACGAGCCGATGATGCCAGTCTCGTGCAGGCGATCCATCTTGCCGGTTTCCACACCGCCGGTCCAAATAGGAGTGAGAATTTTTAGCTTTATTTCCATATCTATCTCCATTACAGGCAGCTTATGAGAGTTCCCCTTTTCTCCAGGCGTTGAGCCTGAACAATACGCCCGACCTTAATTCTATATCAAAAGTCATACATATCTCGGCTCCCTACCTACCGAATTTGACATCACATTGTACACCTATCTCCCAGATTTCCAAGAGATATATATCGCCATCTTGTGGAGTATTCGAGCACTACGCTGACGTAAAAATTTTGACTTCAGCTTCTAACCTGTCACCCAAATTCCGACATCAAAAACACCATCTTCACACCATGCAAAGCAGAGGCACCATTGCTCGTTCCTAATGTCAAATCTACAAGGAAAGAGTCATGTCAATTGCCATCTCGCAAACGATACATGTTTTACAGATAATTGGACAAACTGTACTCATGGGTACGAAT
>PDQY01000140.1 GCA_002746795.1 Chloroflexota bacterium
CAGCAATGGTCACAGCCCCGCCAACCCCATCAGGGTTGATAGCTGCCCATTGCCCTGGGGCTAATGCCAACTCATTGGCTGTTATCCACACTTGTTGAGAATGTGACATCGCCTCAGCACCAAGCGGGAAATAGCCAACATCGTCGATCTCATTATTCACATGGGTGAGATAATAATTAAGGAAAACATTTGCTGCCTGGTTACTTTGCAACACATCTGCATCACTGTACAAATACAATGGGCGAGAAAGAGGATAACTACCATCGGTAACTGTGCTGGCATTGGGTGCCACACCTTCAATCGACAACAACTTCAAATTTTCCTGGTTCTCCTGGTAATAAGCATAGCCAAAAAACCCAATGGCATTAGGATCGTCAGCAATTCGGGCAGCTAACATATTGTCATTTTCACTGTCAAACGTATTCACATCTGCAAGCAACATCTCTTCTTGCTTCTCTAAAACAATGCGATTCGGGTCATTTTGGTATTCAATTGCCAGCAAGCCAAAAGCATCATTGATAATCGTATACAGCAGTGCCATCAAAGTCAGAATCGCAATAATCAGCGATCCCATGAGCAGCACATACCAAATTTGTCCGCCCCGATAACGTCGTTTGATTTGGCTAGTTAACGCGGAGCCATGGGGATAGCCCCAATTAGGATCTGGCGTATGATGTTCGTGGAGATTTTCTTGTTGTGCGCTCATTCATACACCTCACGGTATCGGGTTACAATGCGGCGTGCAATCAGGTTCAAGCCCAAAGTCATCACAAACAACAGCAGACCGATGGCAAAAATACTGTAATACTCCACCGATTCGTAGCTTAAGTCGCCACCACTAATTCTGACCATATGGCCTGTCATCGTTTCCGCAGCAATGAACGGGTTAAGGACGAAACCTAGTATGGAGTCCTGCCCCAATTCAAAGTTTCTGGGGCCAGCACCGGCCGCAATGGCTACAATCATCGTTTCGCCAACTGCACGAGAAATAGCAACCACAAAAGCGGCCGTAATGCCTGATAGTGAGGCGGGCACAATAATTTGCCGCGCCGTTTCCCAACGGGTCGCACCGAGCGCCAAAGCCCCCTGGCGTAGTGAATCAGGCACCGCATGGATCGCATCTTCACTGAGCGAAGTGACCAGAGGAATAATCAAAATGCCCACCACAATGCCAGCAGACGCGACGTTGAAAATTTGCACTGTATCTTGCCCCAAAACACGGCGTAACATTTGCGTCATAAATTGCAGCGCAAAATAACCATAAACCACTGTGGGGATACCAGCCAAAATCTCAAGAACGGGCTTGAGAATGTTTCTTGTCCGGCTGGAAGCATATTCACTGAGGTAAATGGCTGTTAACAACCCAATGGGTAAGGCTACAATCATAGCGATGAAGCTGCTCATGAGCGTGCCCAACAGTAATGGCATGATGCCAAATTTGCCGATGGTAGGCTGCCAAACTGTGCCAGTAAAAAATTCTGTTAAGGTAACTTCTGGTAACGCAAAAAATTGCAAAGCCGTGCCTAGAAGCACCAAGACAATGCCAATGGTGGTGAAAATGGAAATGACACCACAAGCAAACAAGGAAACTTGAATCATGGTTTCCCCAATCCGGGGCTTTTTTGCTAATGACCTATCACTTGAGGGGGTTGCCATTGGCGAGGCAGAACTCTGAGGTGCCATATGGGTTTCTTTCTCCTTATCCCTGATATTTTCAGAATCTGTGCTGGGATCCATAACGTGCCCCCCTGATTAGTCCGTGATGGATCCCAACCAGACTCATAACCACATTAAGTTTATCATTGTCAGAACGGATTGCGAACTCCCCTGGGGTTGAAGATAACTTTTCGTTGATGGCGGAATGGATAGTCCATCCCGCCAAATTACTCAATTATTGCGCCATAGCCTCCAGCCACTTCGCTTGTGCATCGGCGATAGCAGCCTCGCTAGCGGGGAAGTAACCAACATTGACAACTTCTTCGTTGACGTAGGTGAGGTAGAAGTTGATGAAGTTGGCAACTTGTGGCTTGGCTTGCATAATGCCTGCATCGGAGTAGATGAAGAGCGGGCGAGCCAAAGCGTAGGAGCCGTCTTCCACAGAAGTGTCAGAAGGCATTACTCCTTCGATACCGGAGATGTGGAGGATGTCTTGGTTTTCCTGGTAGTAGGCATAGCCGAAGAAGCCGATGGCGTAAGGGCTGCCGGAGATGCCTTGCACCAGCACATTGTCATCTTCAGATAACTGGAGATTGCTGGCGGAGAGAATCGGTTCGGCGCTTTTATCAAAGACTTCTTCAACAAAGAAGTCGAAGGTGCCGGAGTCGGTGCCGGGGATGAAGCGTTGGATGGGCTTGGCTGGCCAATCGGCGCGGACATCAGCCCAGGTTGTTGCTGTGGAGAAAATGGCAGCTAATTCATCCATGGTGATGTCGTCCACGAAGTCGTTTTCAGCGGAGACGGTGACAGCCAATGCGTCAGTCCCCACGCGGAATTCGATGGGGGTGCGTGCCGGATCGAGGGCGGCGCAGTTTTCGATTTCAGCGCCTTTGATGGGACGAGAAGCGTTGGAAATGTCAGTTTCGCCGGCCTCACAGAAGCGCTCAAAGCCAGCCCCAGACCCGATGGAGTCTATGGTGATTTGGTCAGCGTAGCCTTCGTTTTGGAAGCGTTCTGCCATGCGTTCGGAGAGGGGAAAGACGGTGGAACTGCCAGCGGTGACGATGTCACCCGTGATGCGCAGCGGATCAACTGGGGGGAGGCCTGTTGCTGCCATCTCTTCGGCTGCTGCGACGGTTGCCACAACGGTTTCTGCCCCTGCTTCGGTTTCCGTTTCGGTTTCTGCTGCGGGGGAAACTTCAACTGTAACGGTTTCAGTGATGACTTCAGGTTCTGGCGTGAGGTCACCGCTGCCACCACATGCTGCCAGCGCCAGGGCGGCCAGCACAAGTATCAATACAAAAAACTTGGATCTCATAGTCTCCTCCAATAGAAGAATAGAATGTGTTTGCGGGCTTTGGAAATGGTTTAAGGTTATCTGTCTAGCCCGCTTCCCATTTGTTAATTCAGCAAAAATATTGCTTCTATGGGCGCATCCAGAAAATGCTGATAATAGACAGACACAATTATGATTTGAAGCTTATCACACACTCTATTTTTCGTAGTTAACGTTTGGCTAAGGGTTTGTTAACGATTGGTTAAGGGACGGCAATGGAATTGTTTGCCCAAATGTGCAGGATGCTGCCTGAGATGGGTTTGTTTGATATGAGCTTGGGCTTTGTGGAAGGCTTTATGCTGCTGTTTAAAATTATCTGGCGCCATTGTCAATTTTTATGCTGTGCGCAGGGTGAAGTAGAAGGTGCTGCCTTTGTTTTCTTTGCTTTCGGCCCAGATGATACCGTGGTGGGCGTGGATGATGTGCCGGGCGATGGCGAGACCTAAACCGGTGCCGCCTTGGCCTCGGGTGCGGGCACGGTCTGATTTGTAAAAGCGTTCGAAGATTCGAGGCAGGTCATCGGCTGGTATGCCTGAACCAGTATCTTTGACGCTGAAAACCACAGAAGGAGGCATACCTCGGATGTGTTTACGGACTGATTTGGGTGTGTCTTTAGATCTGAGAGCTGAAATGGTGATGGAGCCTTCAGGGGTGAACTTGAGGGCGTTGTGAACTAGATTGTTGATCACCTGCTGCATCCGGTCGGCATCGGCCAGCACAAAGGGCAAGTCTGAGGGCAAATTTAGGATCAGGTCAATATGGTCTCGGTCTGCTTGTGCTTTGAATCGCTCCACAGGGATTTCAATGAGGTCGGTAACGGCCGTTGGCGAGAGCCTGATGGGGACACGTCCTGACTCAATTCGGGAGAGCTCCAATAGTTCTTCTACCATTTGCATGATTGTGTCTACTTCATGTTCGGCTCGGCTCAAAAAACGGCGGGCGGCTGGTGGATCTTCTAAGGCGCTTACTTGTAGCGTTTCGACAACCGCACGCAGAGAAGCTAGAGGGGTGCGCAGTTCGTGAGAGATATTGCTGATGAAGTCACGACGTACTGTTTCCAGGCGACGAATGGTTGTGAGATCTTGCAGGATAACGAGGTAGGCTTGAAAATCTTTGTGTTGGTATGGGGTCATGACAGCTTGCAGAAATAGGTTTTGTTCCACTTCAATAGCTGCAAATTGTTCTTCATTTTCTTGCTGGCAGCGCTGCCATAAACCGATGAGTTCATGATGACGCAGCACTTCAGCCAGCATATGCTCCACTGCTTTATCTGCTGTGGTGCCCAGTAGGCGGCAGGCGGCTGGATTGATCTGACGAACGTGTCCGAGTGGATCGGCGATGATGACTCCGTCTGCCATGTATACCAGGACTTTGGATAGTTGATCGCGTTCCTCTTGAAGCTTGAGAATTAAGTCATTATCGTGGTCTACTAACTGGCTAAATGTGCGGGCAAACACTCCGATTTCTCCTTGTTCATGGCGGGGGAGAGGGGCGTGTCTATTGCCGGCAATGAGACGTTTGCTTAAGTCAGATAAATGATTGAGCTGTTTTTCGAGGCGTGAGGAGATGATGAGACCTATCACAGTTGAAGCTAGGATGAGAAGGCTTGCTGTGATGAAAACGGCCGTTCTGATGCAAGTTGTATGGCGATAACAAGAAGGTTGAGATAGGTTGAAATAAAGGCCTCCCATCATAAGAATGACGAGAACCGCGTAGGGGAGAATGATGCGCCAGCGCATCCGAGACATCATGAGAAACTAGCCATCAAAACGATAACCAATGCCGCGCACCGTGACAATACGAGAAGTATTTTGGGGATCAGGTTCGATTTTTTCGCGCAGCCACCGTACATGCACGTCAACCGTGCGGCTGTTGCCATCATAAGACCAACCCCACACTCGTTCCAAAATCAAATCCCGGGATAATGCCATTCCCTTATTCCGCGCCAGAAAGTAAAGAAGTTCAAACTCTTTTGGCTTCATCCGTATCGCTTTTTCATCCAACCGGACTTCTCGGCGGTTTTGGTCGATGGTCAGGTTATTAAAAGTGAGAGTTGTCGCTTTGCCCTTGGGCACTGATGTGCCTGGTTCAACTTTTTCTGAGGCAATATCTTCCCGAACCAATTCAACACGGCGCAGCAACGCCTTTACCCGTGCTAACAGTTCTCTCATGCTAAATGGTTTGGTTAAATAATCATCGGCTCCCATCTCCAGACCCACAATTTTGTCAACTTCTTCACTGCGTGCTGTGAGCATAATGATGGGCATACTCAGCTTTTTGCGCAAAATGCGGCATACTTCAAAGCCATCGATACCAGGCAACATCACATCCAGCACCACAAGGTCCGGCCGGTTATCTCGAGCAATGGTGAGCGCATCGCGGCCGTTGTCTGCTATGAAAACTTGATATCCCTGGTGTGAGAGGTTGTATTCCAAGGTCTCAAGGAGCGTGAGCTCATCCTCAACTACTAAAACTTTATAGCTCATAAATCCTTTTTAACAATGAAATGGATGGCTGTCAATAAAAAAACTCCCGACAACTTTTTGCCAATGTGGGCGTGTAAATGCTTGTAGATGTCAGGAGTTTTTGTTGTTACTGACCCGTTCTCAGGGATGATTGACAGTTATTTTAGCTCGTAGTTGAAGGGGAACAGTGCCACAGGGATCAGCTTCAGATGCTGCATGGCAAAGGGCATGCCAACGATAGTGATAGCTAACACACCGGCACTGAGAAGATGGGCAATGGCGATTTCCCAACCGAACAAGATAATCCAGATAATGTCGAAGATTAAGCTTAAGACATTTCTTGAGCGATTTGCGTCACCAATTTCTTTGCCAAACGGCGTGAAATTTGCCACACCAATGCGAATGGATTGCATACCAAACGGAATGCCTACGATTGTCAGACAAAGCAGTAAGCCACCGATGATATAACCCATACCAGCGATAAAACCACCGAAGATTAACCATAAAATATTCCCAATTAAGCTCATGTTTTAGTTCTCCTATGATTATTTGGCGAACAACCAAGGATGAAAGACAAATGTCAGTCATGCCCCCCATTGGCCTGTTTGCCTTTGTTTTATCATGCTTGAGTTTAACCGTTTCATTCTAGAAAACAACTACCAGAGGTGATGACGTAGTGAAAGAGTTAATCAACTGCAAATCTAGGGTTGCCCCAATAGACTGTGCCCCCGGGCGGAACGGCCGTTTCCAATCTCACCACTATCCTCTTTCCCGTAAACTCCTCCATCGGCTCTGAAATCTCAAGCCAATTGTTGGTGACTGTGCCCTCAAAAATAGTGATGGTATCTCCGGGAAGGGGATCCAGGCAAACACGCGCCGGTGCGCCAGAAACCACGTTGGAGAAGATGGACAGCCGTAAACGGCCGTTTTCAGGTACCGTTGGCATGACATAAGTCAGCGACAGCCAGCCCTCCACCACCTCAACTGGTTCCAGACTAACCGCAAATCGTCGCTGTTTCTCACCGAGGATAGCAAAATCATATTTACCCCTTTCTGTGTCAATCTCTACCACCTCACCGTTTGGGCTCACAACATCCAGGCGGGGTTCCTGGCTCCAGAGGAAGATAGTCTCGGCCGCTTCTTGTAGTTCTGGCATCAGATTGTAGAGCGTGCCCTCCTCATAATCAAAGACATAAAACTCGTTGGTGGCACGACCATGTTTTTGCAACTGCGCAAACCTACCGCTGGGTTGTGGCAAGGGTTCATCCAGTTCATACCAGATTTCTGTGACAGCACGGAAAAAAGCGGGAGTAAGGGAAAAACGATGGGTAAACACACGTGTGTCTTTATTTAGTTCTGGCAGCAGCAGTTGCATTTGCGCCTTCACCGATTGGTCGATTTCAGTACGTGCCACCCATCTTTGCTGGGCGGCTTGAGCGTTAAGAACATGGCTGATGAGGATTCCCGTCACCACCCCCACAATTCCAGCCATCACCACCGGAACCCGCCACCGCCCAACCTTGATTTGCAGGCTATCCACTTCCGGCAACAGGTCAATACTGGCACCAACTGCCAGCGCCAGCCCCCATGAGGCTTGATAAAAATGTCGCCCGGCTAACAACTCTGGTTTGGATTGCCACAGCGTCACATAAATCAGGCTCAAATGCAATCCTACCCAAATTAGCCCCAGCCGTATTGTCCAGTTACCCAGCAAAAACCAAATGCCTAAGAGCAGCAGCACCACAATCGCTAAAAGGAAAGGCGTTGCGCCTTGTGCTAGCTCCCAGTTCTGGGTCAACGTGTACCGCAGCGTTACATCACGCACGAACTGCCCCATATGTGTCGGAGAGATGACATCCCACCATTGCGCGGTTGGGACTTCTCGAAGGGCGATAGTGAGATTGGGGCGTATAAACTGGATGATGCTGAAGATTCCCGTCAACAGTAACATGGCTATCAAGGTTGCAATTTGTGGGATAGTTGGTGAGTTGGCCAGTGAAAGAGCGGTGCCCTTTGCCTGCTGTCGGCTGCCTGTCACCAACGTCAGCATCACAAAAAACATTGGCAACAAAACAGCTTCCTCATGTGTTACCATTGCCAATAGAAAAAATAAAAATGACCATATTAAATATTGGTTTTTCTGCGTGTCCTTTGCTGCTAAATAACTTTTATAAGCACTTAACGACGCCAATGAGAACAGCGCTGCCATGACAATGGCCACACTGCTATTCCAGCCTACCACGTCCACGTAATGTCCGTGGATAGCGAATAGAGCCGTTGCCAGCACCGCCGAAAACGACCGGACTCTAAACTGTCGCAGCACGCGATACACCAGAGCGATTGCCAGGGAGTGCCACAACACCATTTGCCAGTAAAACGCAGCTGGATTCAGGCCAAAAGCGATGCGATTGCCCAAAAACCACCAATTTTGTGTTGGGCGATAATACCAGGGCAGCGTGTAGGGATTGAGCAGCTTAATGGCAGATAACGGCCGTTTCAGAAATGTCAGCACATAATCAAACTGCACATAGTCGTCACCCACCCAGGCCCATTTGTAAGGTGGAAAATAAAGCAGCGCTGCCCCCAAAATCAGCCCCACCAGCAAAAATATATGAACACCCTTAAATTCATGTCGCATTTCCATAAATTCCGCTGCTATTATCCGCAACAAACCAATCATTCACAATTCACAATTCCCCATTCCCCATTCACCATTCACAATTCACAATTCACAATTCACAATTCCCCATTCACCATTCACAATTCACAATTCCCCATTCACAATTCACAACGGCTTTGTTGCCCCAAGCGAGGGATAATAATACCCATTTGGCGACAACGCTTTCCCTTGGCATCCTGTTTGCTGCCGCAAAAATAATTTTATGGAGTCCTCCAGAGATTGGATGGTGTCAAAAGACATTCATTTGAATTTGGGTCGAGCAGATTATT
Source organism: Chloroflexota bacterium (assembly GCA_002746795.1). Taxonomy (GTDB): domain Bacteria; phylum Chloroflexota; class Anaerolineae; order Promineifilales; family Promineifilaceae. The sequence continues at coordinate 8,407 of PDQY01000140.1, forward strand.
ATACAAAACCT
>PDQY01000141.1 GCA_002746795.1 Chloroflexota bacterium
CCGAGATAAACTCCACTGTGCAGGTAACAACCCACCAGGTCAGACTAGATTCCGATAATGCCATCCAGCTGCTAGGCAATAGTGATGTTGTTATTGATGCTAGTGATAATTTCTTGTCTCGACACTGTATTTCAGCAGCCAGTAAACAATTAGGTATTCCACATATCTGGGCAGCGGTACTCGGCTATGAAGCCCAAATGACTGTTTTTTACTCCGGCCATGGTCCGGTATATGAAGACCTCTATCCATTCCCACCCAAAAACCAGCAAAGTTGTGTAGATGCCGGTGTACTTGGCCCAGTAGTCGCGATGGCAGCAGCCATGATGGCAACTGAGACAATCAAATTATTGACCGGTTTAGGTAATCCCTTGATTGGTACAGTCGCGGTTTACGATTTCATCAGCGGATGCTGGGAGTATCTACCGCTGGAACCTAGTCTTAGCTGCACATCTAAAGTGTGTGGTGACTAGGGTTTTTGCCCTCTCCCGGAAGTCTTAGCTGCACATCTAAAGTGTTTGGTGACTAGGGTTTTTGCCCTCTCCCCGACCCTCCCCCACAGGGGGAGGGGGCCCCAACAAGTATGTTGGTCAAGGTCGTTATTTTGGGTGGTTCAGCTGCTTTTTTCTCCCTCCCCCTGTGGGGGAGGGTCGGGGAGAGGGCTCCCGCAGTAAAGTTAGATTAACCATGTCGGGGGGGGCAGTTATCTAGGTTTAGGTTGGCAGCTCTCGTGACCAGAAACCTGAGCGACCACCTGATTTTGCGACGATCCCGCAACGGCGAATAATGGCGCTACGGTCGACGCCTTTGACCATATCGATTACTGCCAAGGCGGCAACTGAGACTGCAGTTAGGGCTTCCATTTCTACGCCGGTGCGGTCTGCGGTTTTCACAGTTGCCTCGATGGCAATGTGATCATCTGCAATAACCAGGTTGACCTCACAGCCGTGCACTCCGATGGTGTGGGCAAGTGGCAATAGATCGGGGACTCGTTTGGCGGCTGCAATTCCAGCTACTCGGGCAACAGCTAATACATCTCCTTTGGGGACGGTACCTTCCCGTAAGGCAGTAAGAACATCAGCTGAACAGGCGACCTCGCCACGAGCAGTTGCGGTACGAACTGATGGTGGTTTTGCGCTAACGTCAACCATCCTGGCCTGGCCGCGGGTATCCAGATGGCTGAAAGTAAGATCGTCGGTCATCACATTAAGTTATCAGCCGCCGATTTGGGACATGCCACGATCTGGTTGGCAAAAATCCGGGTCGTCGATACCGTGGCCGGCTGGTTTGAAAAACATCGCTTGGCGCCAAGTCGTTGCGATTTCGTTATCGCTGGCACCAGAGCGACACAGCTCACGCAATGAAGTTTCTTCGTTGCTAAATAAACAGCTTCGAATACAACCATCGTAAGTGAGTCTGGTCCGGTCGCAGTCTCCGCAAAATGATTGTGATACCGAAGCGATGATGCCGATGCGTCCACTCAACTGCGGATCGGTCCGATCAACTACCTCCCACAACGCTGCTGGGGCTGATCCGCGGTTTTCGGCTGCTGGACTCAAATCAAAACGGGTCTGCAATATTTTCATGATCTGCTCTGCGGTGACCATATCCTTGTTCGTCCAAACTCCGGCTGGACCAAGTGGCATCTGTTCAATGAACCGCAACTGGAAACCACGACGCAACGCAAACTCGGTGAGCGGAAGCACATCATCTTCATTGACGCCGCGCATTATGACAGCATTGGCCTTAACAGGTTGAAAACCGTAATCGAAAGCTGCTTCTAACCCAGCAAGGACACTGGGGAGTCGATCGCGACGAGTCAATTGGGCGTAATGTTCCCGGTTGATGGAATCAAGAGAAATATTGACCCGGTCAAGGCCAGCTTCTTTTAGACCAGCAGCTCGTTTATCTAGGCCAATACCATTTGTGGTAATTGCAGTTACCGGCGCAACACCTTCATCAGTGATCAAGTTTTTAGTTGCGGCGATAATATTTTCCAGGCCGCGATGCAGTAGTGGTTCACCGCCGGTGAACCGGACTTGACGGATACCAAGGTCTTCAACTGCTATTCGGATTAGTCGATTGAATTCCTCGGTAGTCAATACCTGCTCGGTAGAACACCAACCCACGCCGTCTTCAGGCATGCAATATGTACAGCGCAAATTACACCGATCAGTTAGTGATACCCGCAAATCACGTGCTACGCGGCCATAAGTATCAATTAGCTGGGACTGGCCCCGAGCTGATGTCGGGGCCCTCCCTAGTAACGGAATTATTTTCATAACGGTGGCCTAGATACCAGCCGTAGGATTCTAGGAATCCATTTCTTCGGTTGCTAATGGCCCTTCGGCGGCGAGTTTACGTTTTTTGGTAATGGATACGATTTTCCATACCCCGTAAATCCCGATAAGTGCCCACAAAAACTCGGTGATAAATAACCCCGGGTTGAATGGTGCAATTGCGGTGTAGGTAAAACATAGTGCGCCAAAAATATTGGCAAACTGATAACTGTACGACTCCGAGTTAACTAATCCGAGATTAAGCGCGCCGAAGCCGAGAATAAATAACACCGAACCGATCATCGATACGATCTGTAGTGCTGGCATTACATCAGGCATGTTGTCTCGCTTTCTTATGCTCAGCGGCTAACGCTTAGGCAGTTTTCGGAGTTGGATCTGGTTCATTAGCTTGTTTGCGGCGTTTGAGGTAAATCTTGACCACCCCATAAACACCGATCAGGGTCCATAACGCCTCGGTAATAAATACCCCGAGGTTCAGTGGACTAATCACCGAATATGTCAAAGCTGCTGCTCCGATGACGTTCATCCACTGGTAGGTGTAATGGTCTGCGGTCAACTTGCCAAGGTTTAGCAAAGCAAAAGCTAACAGCAGTGAGAACGGCGCAATCAAGCCGATTTCGTTTGCAAATGGCATAGCGGACTCCTTTGTGAGTCTTTAGTTGTGTTGTGGATGACGTCGGCGTTCTGGAGTTGCGACACGTTTCAAATTAGGAAGATTCAGCCGCTCTAGGGTCTCTTCCATCTCAGTCGCCTTATCTTCGAAACGCTTCAGACGGTCAAGCTGGTCAGGTTTTAGTTGACCTTCTTCTTCGTAATACTTCAAACGGGGATACCGCCCAGCCAATAGGGTGCCGAAATCCACCGCCAGATCAAATTGCCCCTCACAGGTAGCAGTCCGACCGGCCGCGGCGAACGCCTCAATATCGGCTAAGACATCGTGCAATTCGGTGAGGTCATGGTCGACACCTGGAACTGAGCCGTCTGCTTCGGTATAAGACTCAATACCGGTACGAACTGGCCCGGTAGGTGAATCACGCCAACGTTGCATTCGTAATACCTCATTGGCGAGTACCGGTTCGTTGACTGGTAGCCGAGGAGCTTCTGCTTGGGCCAACAACTGACCACGACTCATCCGAATAAACGTATGGTGTTTTTCGTAGCCAGGTTTTGTACAGATCAGCCCAACCGCATAAGCCTCAAGGTCTTCAGATTTGAAATTCCAGCCCACGTATTTAGCCAGCGGAACTACGGTGTAATCTTCTGGACTTGTTCCAGGAATATGGAAATCGACCTCGCGGATATAGTCAAGCACGATTTGTTGTTGCTCTTCGGTAAGCATCATGTCTTGGTATAGGGGATACATATCTCACTCCTAAATCATCTGCATACGGTCGTAGTTGTCGAAGTCTTCGAACCAGCCACCACGGCTCCTGCCGATGATGTCGTAGCGGTTAACTACTTCGATACGTTCCACCCATTTCGCAGAACGGAAACCACAAGAAATTTCCTGCCGGATACGCATCGGCGCGCCATTCTTGATCGGCACATCTTCACCGTTGAGACTGATTGCAACCAAGGTTTGTGGCTGGGTAGCTTCCATCATCGGAGCGGAGTCGTAGTAGAAACCTTCCGGATACAGATCGTCATCGCGTCCCATGCACTGGAAACACTTGAAAATCACATCGGTTGCTCCCGGCAATGGTTTCACCAAATCAAGTAGCACCGGCAGCGGCACCCCACCCCAAGTACCAATTGAGGAGAAGCCCTGTACACAGTTATGCATAGTGGTCTGCTGATAACCGTCAGCAATTTCACGAAGCTCAGCAATCGTCAATGTCATCGGTTTCTCAACTAGACCACCAACCTCAAGGTAATAGTCCTGATAATTGTGTACGACCATAGCCAAGTACTCATCAACCTCTGGTGGACAACCAGAAGCCCGGAAATGTTCAGTCACATTCTCGGGATCAAGATGCTGACGAGATTCAAGTTTCATCAGCTGACGAGTCAGCGGCCGGACGATGATATTGTGCAATTTCTCAACTTTGCGGGGTTTCTCCAGTGAGCTACGAGTAGCCCAAATATGTAGGAACACCACGAAAGCCAGCCCAATACCAAAGATCACACCACCGGCGACTGGGCTTTCGGAATTACCGAAAACCATCTTGGAGACTTCATGGCCATAACCGTGAATAACAACCATTCCGACGTGACCGATAATGAATAACAGGTAGCCAATCAGACCCCACCAGTGCGCAGAACGAATCATCTGCCGTCCGCCGAGTGCTTTGGTGAGTTTCGGCCAGTGTGTATTAACAGCCGGCGACTGCATCAAACCGGTGAAAATCATAAAAGGCGGCAAGATGAAGATTGCGCTGGCATAGGCCAACTGCTGGGCAGCATTAAATGGATATCCCGGCATTGGTTCGGGTGGAACAAAAGCCAGATAGGAAACCATATTTTGTGCCGCTTCGCCAAAGGACGACAGGCTTGGTGGGATATAGCGCAGCCACTGGCCAGTTGCAAACAACAAAATGTAGTAGATGATGAAAAATGTCACATACCCCATCACTGTCATGAAATGCCAGTAGCGGCCCAAACCTAAAAGACCACGGCCAGGTAGTGAAATGATCGGTGAATAATCTTCGTATTCACTGCCTACCGCATAGTATTTGTGTTTGGGTTTTGATTTGATAGTGAATTCAGCCCACTGACCACCAGGTTTGTTGTGCACACTGGTGTGTAGGCGCGGATAGGTACCAAGTACCTCAATACCTGACCGGATAAAGAAGGTGACAAAAATAATGTTGACGAAGTGCTCAACACGTAGCCACCATGGAAAATCAAATACCATTTGCCTGCCCTCCTAATCGGTGAAACCCTGAGTGTCAGGCCAAACAACCAGAATCCCGAAGTTAACCGCCCAGTTGAGTACGAAATATGCCAACGACGTAAAAAGCATCAGGTTCCAGGTTGCCGCTAAATAAAGTGATGCGCCGTTCCAAACGAAAGGAGCATTTCCAAGAATTCCGCCGAGGTAAACAATGCAGGCCCCAGCAGCGATCATGCTGCCGTAGTCCCAGATTGCGATCCGAGTGAAAACTGCAAGCACCACATAGACTGCTGCTAGTAAAGCAACAATCCAAAGCGCTATTTCACCATGTGGGAACGGTGGATGCCCAGAAACAGCTACCCCAAGGGCGCAACCTCCGATAGCAGCTACCACAAGTACCAAAATAACTTTGGTTAGTCGCGGCAGATTGAACCGGAAATAGCGGAAAAAGTTCGCCCGTTTTCTACCGGGTTTGACGTGGTTATATACGTCTTCAGTGGCGTTTGGAGTACCCACAGCATAGGGGGTACCGTCCTTATCTTTACTGCCTTCGACGATGATATTCATAAGCCCTCCTTCAATTCCCGAGTGGCTTCTATCGGAGCCGAAACCGTCAGAACGGAAAATGTCTCGAAAGACTGCGGAAATCTCGAAAGACTAGGAGATTTACTTTCGTCCATTAGAGTCATTTTCTCTAACGGGAATTAAAATTTTACCAGAGGCTTAAATTGCGAAAACGTAGGATACCGGAATTATTTGCGATTAGCTAATTTCCCGCGGTGTAGTTGCACGATTTGCGCATTGAATGCGGCTGCCTCAGCTAGATCATGGGTAACTAGAATCATCGTCACCCCTCCCAGGCGCCGTTTTAGTAGTTTGCGAAGGTTTTTTGCTATTTCAATATCAAGTGAGGCAGTTGGCTCATCAAGGAGTGCAATTTCTGGTTTAACTACCATTGCGCGGGCAATTGCCACTCGTTGGGCTTGTCCGCCCGATAGTTGGTTGGGACGACGATCAGCCAAAGCCACCATCCCAAGGGCACGCAGTTCCCCCAGCGCTGCCTCCTTGGCATCTTTTCGGTTTACTCCTTGACATCTAAGACCGTATACAACGTTATTTAGCACACTCATATGTGGGAAGAGCGTCGGGTTTTGCGCTAATAAAGCAATCCGAGGAGGTTCATCTCTACTCCAAGTAACCGTGCAATCTGGGGCTATCAAACTGCCTGCAATCAAGGAAAGAATGGTTGACTTTCCAGCCCCATTAGGACCCATCAGAGCTGTACACGAACCAGGTTTGAATTCAATATCAACATCAATATGCCGCACCGGAATCTTTGCTTTAACGTGTACTCCAACGCCGGGGGTATCGGGAGGGAAAAAATCTGGACTTAATTCGTCCACGTCTAAAAGATCAGTTGAACTTGCCTGGCTAGGTTCGTTACCCGAGATAAGTTTCTGGTGCCACCAAGAATTCAACGAAGACGATAAGCCAACCAACACAAATGCGGTCGCCACCAAAACCAGCGAAAGGGCGAGCGCTAAATCAATATCATTCTCAGTTTGCAGATAGATTTCGAGCGGAAGTGTTCGCGTCACGCCCTGAAGTGATCCCGCAAAAGAGATTGTGGCACCAAACTCGCCAAGAGCACGACTAAAAGCAAGCGCTGTTGAGGACATAATGGCTGGTGATGACAACGGTAAAGTAATAGTAAAAAGTGTTTTCGTGCGTGAGGCCCCAAGGATGCGGGCCATTTCTTCGTCGTCAAAACCTCGAGTCCGTAGCGCACCTTCCAGTGATGTAACCAAAAACGGCATAGCAACAAATGTTTGGGCCAAAACAACAGCAATTGAGGTAAAACCGATTTCAATTCCCAGTACTGACAGCTGTTTACCCAACAGACCCCGTCGTCCCCAAGTAATGAGTAGTGCAAGACCTGCTACCACTGGGGGTAATACCATCGGAAGGGTGGAAAGAGTGCGAACTAGCCGAGGAAACCAACTATCTTGAGCTCGTGCCAACGACAAGGCGAGTGGAACACCAAGTACGAAACACAATGCGGTACTGGTTACACAGGTTGCCAGGCTCAACCACAACGCATCCTGGGCTGGTTTGGTGGAAAGAAGTTTGAATAGGTTAACAAAATCAACCTGTAACAGGGTCGCAATCAGCGGAATGATTAAAAACAGCAAAGCTAAAGCGGCAGGAGCCAATAACAATGGCGGTGTGCCCGCCGCCTGGTACTGCGATCTGCGTCCCATATGTTTTGACTTTCAGCTGCTTAGTTGTCACCTAACTTGAGTACCCCTTGAACCCATATTCGGCAAGAATTTGCTGTCCTGCTGGGCTCAACACCACCTCAATGAAGGTTTTCGCTGCAGAGGGTTGATCAGTTCCTTTAACAACGGCAATCGGGTATATGTTGATGACTTGGTCTATTCCTGGCACTTCAATTATCTCAACTTTGTCCCCACAAGAGCGGGCATCAGTGATGTATACCAAACCAGCATCAGCCTCACCTTTTTCAACTTTTGAGCGCACATCGCCAACATTTTTTTCTTCAGATACCGGATTTAGGGTGATCCCCAGCTTTTCAGCAAGCCGCAGCGTCGCATTACCACATGGTACCCTCGCAGCACAGATGACAAGTTTTGTGCCATTAAGTGAGGAGTTGAGTCCAGTGATATTAGCCGGATTGCCTGTTGGAACAATCAAGGCCAATATATTCGAAGCAAACGGTTGAACATCTTCAACAAGCCCCTGGGTGGCAGCATTAGCCATATTCTGCTGATCTGCAGTTGCTAAAACATCTGCCGGCGCGCCCTCAAAAATCTGTTTAACTAAAGTATTAGAGCCATCGAAAGAAAAAGTAACCGAAAGCTGCGGATATTTTTTCTGGATTATTTCTTCATCGATTTGCGTGAATGCCCGAGTCAAACTTTTAGCAGCAAATACCGTAAGTTTTGTGGTCGCTACCTTGTTTGAATCAACATCTGATCCACATGCACTCAAAATTAAGATCACCGCCGTTGAAAGTGCCAACGATCGTAAAAATTTCAAATTTATCCCCTCCTTCGAGAGTATCCACTCTACAAAGACCAAATTTTTGACAGTGGTCACACTTAGGCTGGTGGTAACTAAAATAGTTATCGTAAAATTTTTACATCATTTTACGATAGTTTTACGAAGGACCAGTGATGGCATATCACACTAGCCCGCCAAAGTTGCAGTTGGCGCAGATGGAT
>PDQY01000142.1 GCA_002746795.1 Chloroflexota bacterium
CATTGATGACGGCACTGCCAGTGACCTTTCCCCCTGAAAAACGGGGACGAATTGTTAGACGGTCACTGAGGACTGACGATGAAGTAAAAACAGGGGGGTCATGATTACTGAACGGCAGGTTTCCGAGCTGCTTGCTCTCATCCGTCTACGCTACCCAGATTGGCAAGATTTTGCGCATCCACCATTTTGGGAAGATGAGTTGGCTTACAAACGCGCCACCATTGCCAAAGCACACGAACTCATTAACCAGGAAACCTTGGATGCCTTGTTGACTGACGGGGCATACGATGAGATCCTCTCGCGGCTGGACAAGTTAGCAAAAGATAACAACTTGCTCTGGCGGCGCGTGCCCTCGGCAGGAGACACGGCCGTTTTCCACCAACCTGCCCTCAACAAAGCCAACTTCTGCACCCAGGTGCGTCAGCTGCTCTACGGTGACGCCGCCACCCCGCTGCGCTTGCAAACATTTAGCACCAGCCTGACCACCCATGATCTGCCCAACAAATGGCCGCTGCCCACCTACCTGCTCTTCATCACCCACCCAGACAAGGACATTTTTGTCAAGCCGCAAGCCGCCAGCTGGTTCCTCAAATTCATGGGCGAAAGCGGCACCATCACCGCCCCGCCAGACAGCGAAACCTACCGCCTCTTCCGCGACTATGCTCAAGAACTGCTCAAAGCATTGCAAGCCTACGGCGCCCAAGATATGGTCGATGTGCAAAGCTGCATCTGGGTCTGCTTCCGCGAGAGTAAAAAACGGACAGGCCACCTCAATGCCAAAGGCCAGGTTGACTTCGACATTCCCAAATCAAAGCCAGCCCCCTTACCGGAAACAGCTTCTACCACACAACCAGCTTCAACAGGCGCAGCCTCCATTTTCCAAGAGCCCCCACCCGTCTACTCGCCGACCGGACAACCAGACTACAAACTATCCGACTGCGCCACCAACATCGGCGTCTCCCCAGCCGAAGTTGAGCGCTGGCTTACCGGTATCCAGCGCAAAGGGCAGGCTATCTTCTACGGACCACCAGGCACAGGCAAAACGCACGCCGCTCGGCACATCGCCCGGCATTTGGCAGGCGGCGGCGATGGTCTCATTGAGATGGTGCAGTTCCACACCGCCTATGCCTACGAAGATTTTATACAGGGCTTACGGCCGTTTTCCACCCCAGATGGCACACTCACCTACAAAATGATACCCGGTCGCTTCCTCCAATTCTGCCAGGAAGCCAGCCAACAAGAGGACACCTGTGTCTTTATCATTGATGAGATCAACAGGGGAAATATAACGGCCGTTTTCGGGGAATTGATGCTCCTGCTTGAATACCGAGACAAAACCATCCCGCTGGCTGGAGGCGGCACATTCAGTTTGCCCGGCAACATCATCATCCTGGGCACCATGAACACCGCCGACCGCTCCATCGCCCTGGTAGACCACGCCCTGCGCCGTCGCTTCGCCTTCATCCAGCTGCAACCCAACTACGACCTGCTGGCACGCTTCCACAGCTACACTGATTTCAACCCCGCGCCCCTCATCACCACCCTGCAGCGTCTCAACAACCAGATCGGCGACCCGCACTACCACCTCGGCCACACCTACTTCCTCAGCCACAACCTGCACACCGCACTCCCCTCCATCTGGCAAATGGAAATCGAACCCACGCTTGAAGAGTACTTCTTTGACCGTCCAGATTTAGTCGAAGAATTTCGCTGGGAAAACCTGTCAATAAATTGTGTCAAAACGTGATAAAAAAGGACAAATCCCGTGAGCCAAATTATTTCCCACATTCACACAACCAGTGCAGACTACAAAGCAAACTACACCCACAACAAAGCCCTGGCCGAACAGCTGTGCGACCGCCAACGCGCCGCCGCTGCCGACCGCCCTCAACGCATCATCAACCGCCAACGCGACCGTAACAAACTGCTCGCGCGGGAACGAATCGAGGCGCTGCTCGACGACAACAGCCCATTTTTAGAACTCTCTCCATTAGCATGCTGGGAAATGTACAACAACGAAGCCCCCAGCGCCGGCATCGTCACTGGTGTGGGCTGCGTGCAAGGCGTCGAATGCATGATCATCGCCAACGATCCCACCGTCAAAGGGGGCACCTACTTCCCAGAAACAGTCAAAAAGCATCTGCGTGCCCAAACCATTGCCGAAGAAAACAACTTGCCCTGCATTTATCTCGTCGATTCAGGCGGAGCCTTTCTCCCTTTGCAAGCAGACGTTTTTCCAGACCGTGATCATTTTGGACGTATTTTTTACAACATCGCCCGTATGTCGGGACAGCAAATCACCCAGATTTCTGCCGTGTTGGGGTCTTGCACCGCTGGTGGCGCATACATTCCAGCCATGTGTGATGAAACCATCATCGTTAAAGGCAATGGCACCATCTTCCTCGGTGGCCCTCCCCTGGTTAAAGCAGCCACCGGCGAAGAGGTGACCGCAGAAGAGCTGGGCGGAGCAGATGTGCATACCCGCCTCAGCGGCGTAGCCGATCACTTTGCCCATGACGAGACAGAAGCGCTGGAAAAGGTGCGCGAAATTGCCCAACACCTTAACCGGCGCAAAGCGATACCTGCCGCCATGCAAACACCAGAAGATCCCGCCTATGATCCTGAAGAACTGTACGGCGTCATTCCCGCTGACCACCGCCACCAATACGATGTGCGCGAAGTGATTGCCCGTCTGGTGGATGGCTCTCGTTTTAGCGAATTTAAAGCGCGGTATGGTGTCACGATTGTCTGTGGATTTGCCCACATTCATGGGATTCCAGTGGGGATTGTGGCTAATAATGGCCTGCTGTTCAGCGAGTCGGCACAGAAAGCTGCCCATTTTATTCAGCTGTGTGGTCAGCGCGGCACACCCTTGTTGTTTATGCAAAATATCACCGGGTTTATGGTGGGCAAGCAATATGAGAGTAAGGGCATTGCCAAGGATGGCGCTAAGATGGTAACGGCCGTTTCCACTGTCAATGTGCCCCGCATCACCCTCTTCCACGGGGTCAGTCACGGCGCAGGCAACTACGGCATGAGCGGGCGCGGTTATGATCCTCGCTTCCTCTTCACCTGGCCCAACAGCCGCATCAGCGTCATGAGTGGCGAATCCGCCGCCAACGTCTTGTGGACCGTCGGCCAGAATCGCATTCTCAGCCAGCTTGAGGAAAAAACAGCCCAAGCTACGGCTGCGGCAGAGATCAGCTTCAAGCAACCCATTCTGGACAAATACACCCACGAAAGCGATCCCTATTTTGCCACGGCCCGTTTATGGGACGATGGCATCCTCGACCCGGCTAAAACAAGAGAAGCCTTGGCGTTGGCGTTTTCAGCTTCTCTCAATGCCCCTCTGGGAAACGGCCGTTACGGCACCTTCCGCATGTAGAGTGGAGAGCGGAGAGCAGAGAGCGGGTTCTTGGTCTTCTCTTCCTTTTCATCTAAAATCCCAAGCCATATGTCCAAAAAACGAGTGATTCTCCTGATTGGCAGTTTATTGATTTTGCTGTGTGGCGCTGGATTGCTCGGGCTGACATTGGCGCCTAACGTGGCAGCTCAAGGAGCCAGCATGCTGCGCAGCGTGCTGGGCAACGCAGCTGTCGGACAGCTGGAAACGATCTACTTCACGCTGCAAGATAACGTCAGACAAGTCCAGTACGACAGTGGCCTGGCTGAAGCTGAAGCCCCCTGGGAAATGCCAACGTTGCCAGCCACTTCGGTTGCCCCCACCGCCGTTCCCCCGCCGCCGCCCACACCCACCCGCCAACCCACCCACGAACCAACCAACACGCATACAGCCACTCCCCCACCAACGGCCGTTCCCAGCCCAATGCCATCACCCACACCTGACCAGTGGACATTACCCCCGGCCACCCCCTTTGGTGAATTAGAGGGCGCGGGCATATGGCAGCCTTACCTTACCAACCAGGCAGGAGCGGTCGTCGCCTTGCGCACTTTTTTACAGCCAGATAAAGAACGGCCGTATGCCCTGGCAGCTGTCGTCGCCTTTGACCTGAACCAAATAGACCTGAAATATGTGCTTGGCTCCGAAGAGCCAGCGCTGCCCGGTGGGCCTCGCGGCATCGGCTACATGGACGCCGACGACAAAGATTCGGGCAATGTGTTAGCCACTTTCAACGGCGGTTTCATGGGCACGCACGGGGCGTATGGAGCCATGGCAGATGGCCTGGTCGCCCTGCCAGCCAAAGATGGATACGCCACCATCACCATCGCCGAAGACAGCAGCATCGCTATCGGCGAATGGGGCAATGACATCACCGCTGATGGTGGCCCCTACACATCATGGCGGCAAAATGCCCGCCTCATCACCCACAACGGCACCATCAACGAACGGGTTTACAATGGCTCCGCCGCCACCTGGGGCAGCAGCATCGAAGGAGACGTCGTTACCTGGCGGTCGGCGCTGGGTATTGATGAAGCCCGCCAGGTTCTCTACTTCGTTGCTGGACCCAGTTTGAGTATGCCAGCGTTAGCAGAAGTGTTAACGGCCGTTCATGCCCACAACAGCCTCCTCCTCGACATCAACGAATCCTGGGTTCACTTCGCTGCCATTCATTACAGAGATGGCCAGCCCATCCCCGAGCCGCTCCTGGCTAAAGGCATGAACACCACCATCGACCGCTACCTGCGCCAATCAGCAAGAGATTTCTTTTATGTGATAGCAAAGTGACCAGCTCAAGATGAGTCCCCATTTTTCAGGGGGAAAGGTCACTTTTAGTGCCGCCATCAACGCCATCACCTATTGATAGCGGCACACAAAAGACAATGACCGATAACATCCACAACGATCACGTCGCCATCATTGGCGGTGGCCCCGCTGGCTTGATGGCTGCAGAAGTTTTGAGCCAGGCTGGGGTGCGCGCAGCTGTGTATGAGGCAATGCCATCCGTAGGGCGCAAGTTTTTGCTGGCAGGACGAGGGGGTCTCAATCTGACCCATTCAGAAGATAGAGAACGTTTTCTCTCGCGGTACGGTAGCCGTCGTCCACAGATTGAGCCGCTGCTGCAAGCCTTCGGCCCTGATGATTTACGCGCCTGGGCGGCTGGATTGGGCATCGAGACCTTTGTCGGGAGTTCGGGGCGGGTGTTCCCCGTGCAAATGAAAGCCTCCCCCCTGCTGCGTGCCTGGCTCACCCGCCTGCAAGATGCTGGGGTCACGTTTCACCTACGTCACCGCTGGCAAGGGTGGCATGCAGATGGCTCCTTACGCTTCACCACCCCTGAGGGCGAGAGTCAAGTCTCCGCCAAAGCCGTTGTGCTGGCAGTGGGAGGTGGTAGTTGGTCTCGACTGGGATCTGACGGAGCCTGGGTGCCTTGGTTAACCGCACGTGGGGTAACAGTGGCCGCACTGCGCCCTGCCAACTGTGGTTTTGATGTAGCCTGGAGCAAACATTTCCGGGAACGGTTTGCAGGACAGCCACTCAAAACGGTGACCCTCTCATTTACCGATTCTCTGGGAAATTCGTTTAAGCAGCAGGGTGAATGTCTCATCACGGAAACGGGAGTGGAAGGCAGTTTGATTTATGCGGTGTCAGCCTTGGTGCGGGATGAGCTTGAAGCAAAGCGCAGGCAGCAACAAACACAGCCCACCTCTAGCTGCGACACCAGGTCAGCCGCAGAACAACAACACTCCTCGGCAAGCAAAACGGCCGTGATCTACCTCGATCTCGCCCCGCACCGCCCCCAAGCATGGCTGCAACAGCGTCTAGCCAAACCGCGCGGTTCGCGCTCCCAGGCCAGCCACATCCAAAGCCAGACCAGATTAAAAGGTGTGAAAACAGGGCTCTTGCGTGAATTTGTGCGCCAAGAAGATTTCGCAAACCCCGCCCGCCTCGCTGCGGCCATCAAAGCCTTGCCCATTCCCCTCATCGCGCCGCGCCCCTTGGATGAAGCCATTAGCAGTGCTGGCGGGGTTACGTTCAATTCATTAAATGAGCATCTGATGCTCCAGGCCATTCCTGGCACCTTCTGTGCTGGAGAAATGCTTGATTGGGAAGCCCCAACTGGAGGGTATCTGCTCACGGCCTGTTTTGCCAGCGGCTTTGTGGCGGGTCATCATGTTCTGACATGGTTGCGCCACACAAAAGAGGCGCCCCACACACCGCCATGAACGATTTTTGTGATACAATCTCCCCAACACATGCAGCAGAAAGGACAAACTGATGGAATCCAAACATGAATATCACGTGGCAGCTGATTTAGATACAGCCTGGGCAAATTTTGAGCCTGATCTGCCTCTACAAACGGATACAGGCAAAGATCATCCATTTTACGTTAACCGCTCCGACACCGTTATGAAACGGCTTAAACGAAAACTGCTGCGCTCATACATGAAGCCACCCAAATACTTCTTGTCTGGACACCGGGGCTGCGGTAAATCAACAGAGCTTTACCGCCTGGCGGCTAACCGTGACATTCGTGATCGATATTGGCCAGTACACTTTTCCATCCGAGACCATGCCGACCTCAATGATTTAGATTTCAAGGAGGTTCTACTGGCAATGGGGGGGCGGCTTTACAATCAGTATGAGAAAGAGGGCAGCAAAGACATCGATAAGCAGCTCCAAAAAGAACTAGCCTCCTGGCGGGGCTCCCTGGAAGAAGAAGTAACTACCCTCCAGGCAGGACGCCTGACAGGGGAAGTTGGCGCTGAAATTGGCTCTCTCTTTGCTAACCTAAGCAGCAAAATCAAGTTGGAACCCAAAACCCGCCACGAAATCCGGCAGGTATTAGAACGTGATGTCACTGGCCTGGTGACCCTCATCAACAATATCATCAACGAGATCACAGCCAAGGAAGGTAAGCAGCCCCTCATTTTGATTGACGATCTAGACAAAATCACCGACCTGGGACGCGCTCGCCAGATTTTTATTGACCAACAAGGCATTTTACGCCAGCCTGCCTGCCCCATCGTCTACACCATTTCCAGCTCCCTATTTTATGATCCAAAATTCCCCACCGTGCGTATCGAACCAATTTTCTTGCCCAATATCACCTTGCATGAGCATCAAGACCGAAGCAGACGCAATGAGGCAGGCCACCAGCTTTTGCAGACATTTGTGCTGCGGCGCATCAAACAAAATTTGATCACAGATGCGGCACTTGAAAAAGCAGCTGCTAAGAGCGGCGGTGTCTTCCGCGAACTGGTGCGGCTGCTGCGCGACAGCCTTGATTTTTCTCAAGATGCTGACCAGGCAGTCATCACGGAAACCGCCATGACTCAAGCTGCCACGGAACTACGCAACACATACTGGCGCGTGCTAACCCAAGAGCAGCTTGATATCCTGCGTGACATTAGGAAGGGAAATGACAAGCATGACCCGCAAGAGATTGGCCCGCTGCTGCAAATGCTGGCTGTGTTAGAATACGACAGCAGCGAGGGTTCCTGGTATGATGTTCATCCTGTTCTCGAGGAACTGCTGCTGGAATCATGAGTCCCTCATCCCCATATACGGAAAGCGAAACCATCGCAACGCGCATTGACCGCGTGTTTAGAGAGCTCAACCGCGCCATCAAATTTGACCATCCCAGTATCTCGCTGGCAGTTTACCGCTCTGAGTTTGTGCGCGAAGAGGTGGAAGCGGCATTGCGCCGCCGCCTGCAGGATCTGGCGCAAGACACCGACCGCGTCTTCATCAACGAGCAAAACCATGACCTGCCCCTCTATTTGCGAGAACGCGCTGACCGCGCCAAGACTGTTTTCTTTGTTTCTGGCATACGCTTTGGTGGTGGTGATGATGGGCAAAATGCGTATCGAGCGCTCAACATTCGGCGCGAATATTTTGTGGATTACAAACTGCGCCTGGTGTTGTGGCTCACGGAAGAAGAGGAACGTCTCTTACCCCGCTACGCCCCTGACTTTTGGGCCTTCCGCCATTTGGTGGTGACCTTTTTAGATGAACCAGGCCCAGAGCAAATACGTAAAAATGTATCTCAGGTTCCCTGGCAAGATTGGGATAACAAAACGTTTGGGCAAGATACAAACGCTAAAATAGCTTACCGTGAACGATTGCTTGCTGAACTACCCCATACGCCAGAAACAACCGCTAATCGGGCGAAGCTTTTATACACATTAGCGCCGTTGTATGCCGCCACCACACAGCTTGCCCAAGCAATTACAAGTTGTGAACAAGCTTTTGACCTCGCCCACCAGATAGGTGACATTAAGCTTCAAAGTTGGTGTCAAAATGTTCTGGGCAATGTTTACCGCGATAACGGCCGTTATCCAGAGGCCATCGACGCCTACAA
>PDQY01000143.1 GCA_002746795.1 Chloroflexota bacterium
GCTTAAGCGGTCGCCGATGGAGACCCAGCCGAAGCGGAGTTGACGGTTGACGTGGAGGTTTTGGGCGAGGGCGTATGTCCAGATGAAGGCGATGAGGAAGAGGCCACCAATGCCGACTAACAATGTATTCCACACTCGATCTGGTAAGAAAACGGCCGTTATCAGCAGGATTCCTAATAACATCAGAGGGAGCCGAAGGTGGATTTGAATGTGCATCCTGGTAAATGCTCCCACTTTCCGTCATAACCTGAGTGCATTTAAATGCATGGCTGGAATTTTTCCATAAACTCGTTAATTTGTCTGCTAAGGACTGACGATGAAATTCCGTGTTTCATTTCATCGTCAGTCTGAGGGAGGGCTTATTTTGCGTAACCCACCGCTCGCGTTTCGCGGATGACTGTCACTTGAATTTGGCCTGGATACTGCATGCTGTCTTCGATGGTGCGGGCGATGTCTTTGGAGAGACGCATGGCTCCTAGATCATCGATGGCACCTGGTTTGACCAGAATGCGGATTTCACGACCAGCTTGCAGGGCATAAGCACTTTCCACGCCATCATAAGCGGTAGCGATTTCTTCTAATGTGCGTACGCGCTTGATGTAGTTCTCCAGGCTCTCACGACGAGCGCCAGGACGCGCACCAGAGATGGCATCGGCCGCTTCTACGATAATTGCTTCAATCGATTCTTGCTCAACCTCGTGATGGTGGGATGCGATGGCGTTGACGACGACGGGCGGCACGCGGAAACGTTTGGCGTATTCAGCACCAAGCATGGCGTGGGTGCCTTCTTGCTCGTGATCCATTGCTTTGCCCAAATCGTGGAGCAAGGCACCCATTTTGGCCATCTCTACATTTGCTTTTAACTCGGATGCTAACACGGCGGCAATCTTGGCGGCTTCAATGGAGTGATGGAGCTGATTCTGCCCGTAAGATGTGCGGTATTTTAAGCGACCCAACATGCGCAAGATTTGTGGGTGCAGCCCATGAACGTTGGCTTCATAGGCGGCTTGTTCGCCAGCTTCTTTGATGACTTGCTCTACTTCTTTGGTGGAGTCTTTGATGAGCTTCTCGATACGGGCGGGGTGGATGCGGCCATCGGTGATGAGTTTTTCCATGGCACGACGGGCTATTTCACGACGCACTGAGTCAAAACTGGAAACGGTAACTGCTTCTGGTGTGTCATCCACAACGATGTCTACACCGGCTGCCTGCTCAAAGGCGCGGATGTTACGGCCGTTTCTACCGATGATGCGCCCTTTCATCTCTTCACTGGGCAATGGCACCACAGAAACTGTCAACTCGGCCACCTGGTCACTGGCGATGCGCTGAATAGCCAGGGCTACCAAGCCGCGTGCTTTGGTTTCGGCTGTTTCTCGTGCTTCGTCTTCAATTTCACGCATGATGCGAGCCATATCTTGCCGGGCATCTTTTTCTACATCATCTAGCAACACTTGTTTAGCTTCTTCGCTGGTCATGCTGGCGATTTCTTCTAGTTTTTGCCGGTGTTCGCCTTCCATGCGGTTGATTTCGTTGAAGCGTTTGTCGAGGCGGCTTTGCCGTTTGTTGAGTTTGGCTTCTCGCTGCTCAAATTTGGCGGTTTGCCGGTCTTGGGCGGCGCTGCGCCGATCTACGCGCTCTTCGGCGTTGGCTAAATCTTTGTACCGTTTGTCGATGACTTTGTCGGCTTCCTGACGAATTTGCTTGGCCTCGCCCCGAGCGGCGTTTAAAATCTGCTCGGACTCTTTCTCTGTTGCGGCACGATTCCGCTTCATTTCCTGATTAAATTGATTTAGGGTTTCTTCGGTGCGGGGTTTGGTTACATACCAGGTAGCTGCAGCAGCGATTGCCCCACCGAGGACGACCCCGACTAAGATGCCTATCCATAATTCCATTGTAAATTTCTCCTAGTTTCTGTATAGAGATGGGTGGAGGTACCAGCTCTACCAAATGCTTTTTTTGAGCGGGAATTAGGAGATGAGGGGGTTTTTTGATGTATCCGCTAATCCCTGAATCCTCGCTTCGTTTTTTAATTGGTCATGTTGGCTGTTTCTTGCCACAGTTCATCAATGATTTCTTTGATGAGGGTGTAGTGGTAGCCTCTCCGTTGTAAAAATTGCCCCAGCTTTTTTTTGAATTCTTTTTCAGGGTAGCGGGTCAATTGTCTTGCTTTTTTTTCGGCGGCAGCGCGGGCGGAAGCGGTTTCGTCGGAGGCTGTGATGGCCTGGTCGATGATGTCCCGGCTGACGCCTTTTTGTTGTAGTTCCTGACGCAGTGCCATGTGACTGCGGGGGTTGAATGTATCTCTTTGTTCAACCCAATATTGAGCAAATGTTTCGTCGTTGAGGAAATCTAGTTCAATGAGATGGTTAATGACTTGCTCAATTATGTGGATGTCGTATCTTTTTTTGCGCAAACTCCGTTGGATTTCCGCGATGCTTTGCGGGCGGAGGCTGATGAGACGGTAGGCGCTGTCTTTGGCTTTTTCGATGGCGTCTTGGCTTTTCAGCGCATTGGTTTCGTCTGGGGAAAGTTCTTGCCCGACGCGTAAGTGAGCAGCGGCTGTGTAGGCTAGACTGAAGGCAAAGTGGCTATCGATGTAGACGTTTACCCGTTTTCGGTTGTGTTTTTGGAGGCTCAGTGCTGTGATTTTTCCCATTTTAAAATGAAAACGGCCGTTACCTTTGCATAACGGCCGTTGCTGATGCCAAAACTATGAAGCGGGAAGCCTCAAGTTTGTCCTGTTGTTGACCAATGAGAGTATCGTATCGCGCGATCCTAATGCCGGAATACAAACAGAAAATAGTTTCTAGCCTAAGATAAAAATTAGGTCTGACAACCGTGGGGAAGCTGACTTCTCTAAATGACTGCTTTAGACTTCTTTATAATCAGATCCTGAAACAGGTTGTTGTCTTAGTCGATCGTTGTTTATGGTTTGTGCAAAAACAACGCCTGGTTTGCTCAGTTATTTGTTGTTTGCAGTGCGGTAATGTTTACCGAATCGCTTTTCCCTTGAAATTTGATCTGCTAACACGTAGAAAAATAATCAGTCAACGCCGTAAGCGTTTTTAATCCAACGTTTGGGTTGTTTCAAGTATTCAATTATTTATCTATGCAGGGCGCAGCGGGTTGAGCTTGTTGAAGCTTGGTGTTGCTTGCGACGACAGGCTCAGGCTACACCTGAATAGGACTGATGATGAAATACGGAATTGCATCGTCAGGTTCAAGGAACGGTAAGGAAACGACTTTGTCGTATTCTTTGATTTCCGTTCTTTAGTCGATGAATGCGTCTGTGGTGTCTACCGCATCCAACGTTGGTAATCCAGCCGTTTCACGTACTAGATTTTCAAGTTCTAGCAGCATGGCGGGGTTTTCTGCCAGGTATCGTTTAGCATTTTCCCGACCTTGCCCTAAGAGTGTTTCTCCGTAGCGGAAATACGCGCCACGTTTGTTTATGAGTTCATAATTTACAGCTAAATCCAAAACATCGCCAGTTTTGGATATGCCTTCGTTATACATGATGTCAAATTCACATTCGGTGAATGGGGGGGCTACTTTGTTTTTCTTTACTTTAATGCGGGTGCGATTGCCCACAATGTCTGGGCCTGATTTGATGGCCTGGATGCGGCGGATGTCCATGCGTACGGAGGCGTAGAACTTGAGGGCGTTCCCGCCGCTGGTTGTTTCTGGGTTGCCGAACATGACGCCGATTTTTGAGCGGAGTTGATTGGTAAAGATGACGACGGTGTTGGTTTGTTTGATGGCACCAGAGAGTTTACGCAATGCTTGTGACATTAAACGCGCTTGTAAGCCAACGTGGGCGTCGCCCATTTCCCCTTCTATTTCAGCCCGGGGAACGAGGGCGGCTACTGAGTCTACGACTACGATGTCCATGGTGCCGGAACGAATGAGCGCATCGGCAATTTCTAGCGCTTGTTCACCGGTATCGGGTTGGGAGATGTAGAGGTTGTTGATGTCTACACCACATTTTTTGGCGTAGCTTGGGTCGAGGGCGTGTTCCATGTCTACAAAGGCGCAGATGCCGCCCCGTTTTTGTGCCTCGGCTACAATGTGTTGGCATACGGTGGTTTTACCGGAAGATTCAGGGCCGTAAATTTCAATGACGCGCCCTTTAGGCACGCCGCCAACACCTAAGGCGATGTCTAGGGAGAGGGAGCCGGTGGGGATCACGTCTACTTGCAGGTGGTAAGCATCACCTAATTTCATGATGGCTCCATCACCGAAGCGTTTGTTTAAGTTAGCTAGTGTGGTTTCTAGTTGACGATTTTTGTCTTGCTGGCCCATGTTTTTCCTATAAGTAGTTATGTCGAATCTTAGGCTTGTAGTGTACAATAGCGTTATGGAATCCGCAAACCAAATGCTAGATCCTCCCAATTATGAACTGGCGCTGCTATCAGCATTGCGGGTTGCCCGGACGGCGGATGCGGCTGCGATTACGCGGCTGCTGAACTCGACGCGGTTTGCCCATTATCATGTTGATTGGCGTTTGCCGGTTGATTGGTTGGGTGATCCAGGATTTTTGGTTGTGCCCCAAGATGCTGAGATGAAAGCGGAGAGGCGAATGCCTGGTCTGCTTTGGGCTCGTGATGAAATTTTGGCTTGCCTGGTGGTGACGCAGGATCCGGCGCCAGCTGCCTGGGTGCGATTGGCTGCTGTTTCGGCGCAACTTGATCTATGTGTTGTGTTGGGTGAGATGTTTGCGGTGATGACGGAATATTTGCGGGAAACGGCCGTTACTGAGGTTGGCTGGTTGGTTATGGATCCCTGGCCTATTAAGGTGCTGCCGGATTTGGGCTTTTTGGAGTTTTCTGCTATTGAGACGTATATCAAGAAGGATTTGGAACGGCCGTTAATTAAGCCTGTTCCTGATTTGCGGATCAGGCCGGTTGCTGTGGATGATTTTGAGAGGTTGGCAGCAATGGAAACGGCCGTTTTTGAGCCGCTGTGGCGCTTTAGTCAAGAGACTTTGCGTTTGGCACGGCGAGATGCAGTGAGTTTTGATGTTGCTTTGTTGGATGATCTGTTAGTTGGCTACCAAATCAGCTCGGGAGGGCGTTTGGGGGCGCATTTGGTGCGCTTGACGATTGCTCCCCATATGCAGGGGCGCGGGATTGGCACAGCTATTTTTGCCCATGCTATTGAGGGGTATCAAAAACGAGGTTATCAACATATCACCTTGAATACCCAGATCGATAATGACGCGTCTCACCATCTTTATAAGAAATTTGGATTTTCTCCTTCGGGGGAGAAATTTCCCCTTTGGGTAATGCCTATGTGATGTGTTTGTGGCATAAAAAAAGCACTCAGCAAGTGGTTTTGCTGAGTGCTGATAGCGGGGACAGGATTCGAACCTGCGACCTCCGGGTTATGAGCCCGACGAGCTGCCTCTGCTCTACCCCGCAATGAAGGACGGGAATTATAACTAACTTGTCTTGTTTGTCAAGGTCGAATTTGAGATTGCTTAACCTTCGTCAAGTTTTTTAGCTCTGGTTAAACTTATGTTAGGAGGAATATTAGGCCTGAATGGTTACTATTGGAGAAAATCATGCCTCGGTTAACTAAGATTTATACAAAAAAGGGGGATGCTGGAGATACTTCTTTAGCGGGTGGCCAACGTGTGGCTAAGGAGTCTCGGCGGATTCAAGCGTATGGCACTGTGGATGAGCTTAATGCTCAACTGGGGATGGCTTTGGCTTTGGGCTTATGTGAACGGTTAACGGCCGTTCTCCCCGGGATCCAAAATGAGCTGTTTAACCTTGGTTCTGATCTCGCTTTTCTGGAAGAGGATAAGCAAAAATATGAATTACCGGGGATTGGTGGGGTGGATGTGGCAAAGATTGAAGAGTTGATTGATGAGATGAACGCGGTGGTCGGCTCTTTGGAAAACTTTATCTTGCCAGGAGGTACGAAGGGTGCGGCTCAGCTGCATGTCGCTCGTACAGTTTGCCGTCGAGCGGAACGTGACGTGATTGCTTTATCTCGTGAGGAACCGGTGGGCGAGTTTGTTGTTCCCTATCTCAATCGGCTTTCGGATGCCTTGTTTGTGATGTCTCGGTATGAAAATAAACAAGCGGGTCAGGCAGAACCTTTGTGGGACTCGCGGCGGTGACAATCGTGCATCTTCCCCTGTTTTTGGTACACTTTTTAGGATGAAACTAAGGCAAAGGAACGGAAATTAAATAATATGACGCAGTCGTTTCTTTCCCGTTTCTTGAAACGGACGATGTCATTCTGTGTGTTATTTCATCGTCAGTCCAAAGGAAATAAAACTCATGTTTTCAAATTTGCTGGTGGTAACGGCCGTTATTTTTGTATTATGGCTGGTGGCGATGGGCTGTTATCTTTATTCTTCCCGTCAACAGGAATCCTTGGAGGAGCAAGTTTCAGCGGTGCATAAATTGCTGGATGATTTAGGTCAAAATGAGGCTGATTGACGTGTCAATCACTGAAATCTCTGCTCATGAAGATGGTTCTTCTTGCAATATTTTTATCTGAACATTCTGTTCCTGCGCGAATGATGAGTTAATCTGTGCAAATAGATGAGGATGGTGTGGTTTGATAAAAAAAAGATTGTTACTTCTTTGTAGTGTTGCTGTGGGGTTATGGCTGTTCGTGGCTTGTTCGCTTGGCGGCAACGATGTTGATGAATGTACAGAAAGTGGTGCCTTATTTCAGGATGATTTTGGAGGCGAAAAGGATTGTGGTTGGGCGTTGTACAACCGTGGTGGTGCGGTTGTGGAGATAGATGAGGGTGTGCTGCGCATGAGTACCAGCCAGCCTGGCCAAATCTGGTGGACGAATCCGGGACAGAGTTTTGATGATGTTATTATATCAACTGATGCACGCCAGGTAAGTGGACCGAATGATAATGCGTATGGCGCGATTTGCCGCTATCAAAATGAGGAAAATTTCTATGTGTTTCTCATCAGCGGCGATGGCTATTACAGTATTGGCAAATATACCAGTGACAGCCCTTCTATTACTTATCTCACCGAAAATGGGGAGTATCAATATTCAGATGTTATCAACCAGGGGAATGCCACCAATCAAATACGAACGAGTTGTATCGGGCAAGAACTGAGCCTGGCTGTGAATGGAATTACCTTGACGACGGTGACGGATCCTACTTTTGTGATTGGTGATGTTGGTTTAGCTGTGAGTACGCTTGAACCGGGAACGGCCGTTGTTGAGTTTTCTGATTTCCGGGTGGTAGAGCCATAAATGCGCCGCTTTCAGGTTACTGTTCGCTGTTTACTGTTCACTGTGTACTGTGTACTGTTTGTTTTTCTGGTTGCTTGCCGTGGGGGTGACGCGGCTCCAGAGGAGAGTGATGTCATCTTCCAGGATGAGTTTATCCCCGGCGAGGTGGGGGATTGGCTGGTCGAAGGAGATGGGATTGGGCAAACGGCCGTGGTAGATCAACAGTTAGTCATTTCTATCAACCAGCCCAACACAATGCAGTATGTCACCTTGCAAGAGCCGGCAGTGGACAATTTTTCATTGGCAGTAGATGCCAGGCAAATTACAGGAAACCCGGAAAGTAGTTACGGTGTCTTAGCCCGCATACGTGGTGCTGACCAGTTTTATCGTTTTGAGATTACCAGCAATGGTTTGTACATGGTGGAGCGTCATAATGCAGATGGGTCATGGAGTCAATATCTCGAAGATTGGGCAGCTACATCGGCGATCAATCAAGGGCTAAATACCGTTAATCGCTTAAAAGTGGAGGCCAGGGGAGCCAATTTGTCGTTTTCGGTGAATGGCAATGTCGTTCATGAAATTGTCGATACTGGCGTGGGCAGCAATACCAATGTGGGGCTGGATGCTGGCACCTTTGGGCAAGCGGGCTTGCAAGTTGCGTTTGATAACGTGATTATCCGCGACCTTTCCGGTGCTGATACGGAATAAGGACGACATGAACGGCCAGCAGCGACCCTTGTGGGAAACAACTTGAAAAGCATTAAAGGACACGGATAATGTGAGCCATGCCGTGATGGGTGCAAATTAGCTCAGAAGGCTGGCCTGATTTATTTTTTGTTCGGGTGGAGTGTTTTATTGATGTCGATTTACCCTATGATTGAGCAGGCGTTGAACGAGCGAATTGTTGATGTTTCGCCATTGAGTGGGGGCTGTATTGGTCAGGTGTACCATGTGAAGATGGAAAACGGCCGTTCTGTGGTGGCTAAGTTCGGTAACAGC
>PDQY01000040.1 GCA_002746795.1 Chloroflexota bacterium
GGCTGTTTCCATCATTTGCGGATAGCTGGTAACACCAGAAGCGTCAGCTGCTTTTTCTGCGGCAACCATTTCAGCAACGGTAAATACTTTGAGCATGAAATCCTCCGAGTTTTACTTCATCAAAATACCTTCACGACGATACCATGCCAAGGTCTCTGCCACTCCATCAGCAAATGGTGTTGGCTGAAATCCTAGTTCTGCTTGTGCTTTTTCGGTGCTGACGTGCCAATCCTGGAAGACGTAGGGAGCCAGGTTGATGGGATAGAATGGCTCGCGCCCTGTAAAGCGTGACAATGTTGTCCAACTTTTGGCTAACGCCAGCACCATCCAGGTGGGAAAATTGAAACGCCAACGACTGATCCCAGCTATCTCACTGAGGGTATCGTTGACTTTGTTGTGTGTTATGGATTGGCTGCAAATGTTGTAGGTTTGGCCGCAACGGCCGTTTTCCAAAGCCAGCATAATCCCTTGTACGACATCCAGGGCATACACGGGGAAAGTGATGTGGGTGCCGTTGTTTACTTTGATGCGCCAGCCCCGTAGCGGTTCTTCAAAAAATAGGCGGTTGAAGGCATAGCGTCCCCAAGGTCCATAAAATGCTCCAGGTCGCAAAATGATGACAGGCAGGTCGTGAGTTTTGTGGTAGGCGAGGGCTAACTGCTCTGCCTCAAATTTTGTGCGTTGGTACGGCTCTTGAGGGTTGCAAGTGACGTTTTCGTCTACGAGGCTAAGGTGCTGGGTTTTACCCACGACGACGATGGTGGAAATATGGATGAAGCGTTCCACAGAAACGGCCGTTGCTGCTTCCAGCAGTGCATGAGTACCCGCTACATTTGTTTGCCAGAAGGAGAGAGAATCCCCCCAAAAACGAAACTGACCAGCAGCATGAATCACCTGATCACATCCCTGGATAGCACTCAGTGCCGCCTCAGGATCACTGATGTCTTCAGTGTAAGCCAGTTCGATGTCATGCGCTTGGAGGAAGCGGGTGTTGCTCGTGGGGCGTACCAGCGCCCGAACCTCATGTCCGGCAGCCCGTAATTGGGGAATCAAATTATGACCCAAAAAGCCAGTGGCACCAGTGACGAGGATCATGTGGGTACTACTCCTGCGCTCAAAGCGTGTAGAAAAAAATGACGAAGGACAAAGGACGAACGACTAATAGGTTGGTCATTGGTCTATTGTCTTTCGTCACAAGCAGGCACCCCAGGAGGGAATCGAACCCCCAACCTACGGATTAGAAGTCCGGCGCTCTATCCGTTGAGCTACTGGGGCAGGAACCATGCCGCAATTTTAGTCGGCCTGAGCAGGTTGGTCAACCAAACTTTGCTGGCGCACGAGTTGAGGTAAACGGCCGTTTTCAATATCAGCCAGCAATGTCTCCAAATCAGACACAATCTCGTTCGCAGTAAACTTAATCGCCCAATGATGGATGAATGGTGAAACAGCCACGATATAGACACCCGCATTATACGCTTCCCACATCTCCATGGCTGTGCCCATGCTCATCGCTGGCAAATAAGCAATCATTAAATCTGCCTCTTGCACCTTCCGTATCATGGTGTGGAAGGTATGGCGTGCCCGCTCTGCATCATAGTTGACACTGTTTGGGTTCAATGCCCAGGGGTCAATAATGCCAATTTCTGGGGCATATTTTTGAAACGCTTCCGTGATCTGAGTGCGGTATGATTGACTGTCAATTTGATTATCTTGGCGCTGACCTTGCATGATACCGCCGATAAATACTTTCATGTGAACCTCGGGAATGAACTGCCAGGAAAATTCTATAAACTATGAACAGCCTACAAATATCTTCCCAGAAGTTTGCAACAACAAACAAAACGGGCGATGGTGCATCCATCACCCGCGATAAAAATAATCGTCATGATACAGCGAGACGAAGGCTGAACCTGTGTAGTCACCCATAATCGTTTAAGTGGTGATAGATGTTAACCATCTTCCAAGATTGGTCTGATACCTTGATAGACCTTAGAGCCACCAAGCGTACGGATGACCATAGAAACAGGCTTTTCAACCTTACCTGCAATTTCACGCGCTGTCATGGGTTGATTGGCATTAGCCAAAAGCACACAAAAGACAGCATCGACGAAAGATGTTTGGGTGAAAAAGTTAGTCGGCAATTCTGTGAAATAGGATTGAATCATGTATTGAAAGCCGTCAACTCGACGAACCTCACCAGTAGAGGGGTCTACCATGTCAATTTCATCGGTTTCGCTGTCTAACTCAGCTTCCTGACCGATACCTAGACGAGAGAACAGGTAAGTTTTCAGGTCAATATTTGATTTATCCCACCATTCATAATCAACATAGAATCGTGTATCAGCATTCACCCGTTTCAGGGAACTCGATTTTAGTTGGGGACGCGGATTACTAGACAAGGCAACTCCTTCTTATTCTTTTTGCCAACGGCTGCTATCAAAACGCCAGTAGTGATCGCCAACGGGTTGGAAGGCAGGGTTACGCACCAGTTCTGCAAAAATTGGACCTGGTGGCAGACGTTTAAGCATGTTGATGGCACTGTATAAAGTTTTTGCGTGGACCGTGTTTTGCGGGTTAAGATTCGCCAATTCCGGGAAAAGCTCTGCCAGCAGGGAGGCCACAGATCGTTGATGGGAATCAACACGACGCCACAGGGCATCCACAGCAGCCACCACATCTGTGCCGACGATGAGCAAATCATCATAGCCACAGGAAACGGCACGACGCATCAACTCAAACTTGATGCGGTTATCAGAAACGGTGGCTAAGCGAACCCATTCCCGTTGCGCTTTCCTGCGGTCGAAACCAATCTTGACAATATCAGAATCTGGCTCCGGGGTTAAATGGACGAACCCCCCAATTGGAATTTTGTTCTTTTCATACCAATCTTTGAGGCCATAAATATAACGATGCTCTTTGACGATCCAGGTTACGATCTCTTCGCCAGTTTTGTCGTCTACGAGAACAGCGCGTTGACGGGGCGAATTGCTGAGAGGGAACAAGGGGCGAATCCGAGAGCTTAAAGGCAGTGCCCCCACCCGACGATGCGGATACATCAGTGTGAATACGACAGGCTGCACACCGCTGTCCTGGGGAATATTTGACCATTCGTCATCTAACTCCCGCTCAAGCAGCACGAATTGCGGCCCTAACAAGGCGCGATCAAAAGAGATTGGATCATAAGCCAATCTCTCTGGCACCTGCTTGACCCCTTCTGGTTCCAAGTCGTGTAGGAACCAGGCTACATGCCCTTTGGGAGCCACTTCGTCAAAGCGTTCATCCTTGAGCAAGGCATAGTTTAAGGAAAATGCTTGCACAGAGGCATCGACACCGGGATCCATGTCTAAGTGTGGCAAAATTTCACTGACGGGCAGAGGACCACCTTCGTACATCTCTAAAATAGCCTGGGAAAGATGCAAATGCCCAACGTTAACTTCGGCCATCAATGCCGTGACGAACCAACGACGCCCTAAACGCATAAATTCTTCACGAGCTTCCATCGCCGCTGCAATTTTGTCTTCGATGTCATAGCCGTAGAGATCGTATATTTCTTCAATTTGATCCTCGTCAACGGGAACGGTCAGATTTTCATGTGCTGCGTTTAGGGGATGATCAATATCCAGATCTGCTGCAAATTCACGCTGTTTCTTTTTGATATCTACCTGGATAACATTGAATTTGCCATAGCTGGGATTAAAGCCATCACGGATTTCTGTTACTTCACCATGAGCAAAGTTCATGACGGGAAATACGAGTTGTTCACCAACTTCGTAGCTCTTCTTGGGTTGGTAAATCGTGCGATTAGCCAGCAAGCGTGTAATGCGGGCGTTTTCTTCTGACAAACGATGGCTGATGATGATCAGCGCGATTTGTTCAACCGTTTGCGGTTTTTCTGCCTCAAGAAAATGATTGTATATCTGTTCGATGTCAGAGTCGGTTATCTTGAATTCGGACCCCCAATAGTCCGGGTTTTGTGTTTGGGGTTGTATCACAGCTAACTCCTGTTTAGGGGGAGGATTTTAAATTTTCCAGGCAAGAATTATACCAAGTATGGGATTCGTTGCCACACAGTTACGGTAAATGGGGATAGCGAGAGGTCGTGGGGAGCAATAAATGCCGGGCAGGGGGCGCATGATTTAGGGTGAAGCAAGGTTGTTTGTCCTGTGCCTGGCACGCACCCTCTAGGGATGAAGATTAAAAGAGGTACTGTTTTTTTGTTTTCTTTGCGAGGTTGTCCCTGTGTTTCTTTGCTGTTGGCTTTTTATGGGAATGGTTGGGTTAACCAGGGCATGCCATCTACTGCCACGCCATTGACACGCAAATCCCAGTGAAGATGGGCACCGCTTGAGAGGCCGGTGTCACCTCCTAGTCCGATTTGCTGACCGGCTTCTACTCTGTCGCCTACGTTGACGCTGGATTCTGAGAGGTGGAAGTAGGCGGTCATGATGCCTAAACCGTGATCTAAAATGACGGTGTTGCCGCGCAGTTCTAGCGGTTCGCTGTAAACAACGATGCCGGCACCAGGCGCGAGGATTGGTGTGCCTATGCCGCCGGCAAAGTCAATGCCTGTATGAAAGATTTCAATGGGACCTTCGTTGTAAGAGCGATAGTCACCATATTTGGCGGTGATGATGGTGGTTGTTACGGGATATTGAAAGACACCTTCCCAATGTTTTTCTGGGGTGAATTGGGTGTAGATGTCATGCAGGAAAGCATCTTCGTTGGCGCGGATTTCAGGTGCCAGTAAATGGGAGAGGTTTTCTGGAATGGTGATGTATTGGGTGTCATAGTCATGAGGTGCTACTGTGACGTTTTGGGTGAAGGGGCGCCACGGCCGTTTTCCGGCACCACTGAGTTCTAACGTATAAATGCCGGAGTTAGCGAAGGCATCTAAGCCGACTAGGGCTACAAACCCGTCTTCATATGGGGCAAAGTGCAGATGCTGCTCGCCAAATTGCCCGGTTGGTTCGCCGTCTAGCAGATTGTCGATGTAAATGGAGAAGGTGGCACCGGGATAAAGGGGGAAGGGGTTGATACGCAGGTCGGTCCATTCGCCGGGGAGTGTGCGGTAAGGTTCTGCGCTGGGGATGCGTAATCGTTGACCAGGGAAAACGGCCGTTTCTCCTGCCAGGCCGTTCTCTACAGCTAAAGCAGCTGGTGTGTGTGTGTGTTGGGCGGCGATCATCCACAATGTTTCCCCCGGCGCGACGATGTGGGGGGTTCCTGTGATCACTTGTGGTGTGGTTGAACCTGTGTAGCTGGTGATGGAGATGGTTTGCCCGGCAACTAAATCGAGCTGTGGGTTGATGAGGCGGTTCGCTTGAGCCAGGGCAACGGCCGTTGTGCCTAAAGAGTTGGCTAATCCGGCTAAAGAGTCTCCTGCTTGAACTGTGTAGACACCAGGAATTGGCTCGCCTGCCAACCCTGGAATGATCAGGGGTTGACCGATTGCCAGAATGGCATCAGGAGCTAGATTGTTCCTTGTTAAAATCTCGGCTACCGTGACGTTGTAGTTGGTGGCAATAATCGTCAGGTTCTCCCCTTCTTGCACGTTGTGGATATAGGGGATGGCTGGCTCAGTAACGGCCGTTTCTGCTGTTGGCTCTGGTGTTGGTTCAGCCTGCGCCCAGGTTGTGATCGGCAGCAGGTAAAAAGAGAGCAGCATGGCTAACGCAATGCCGACTGCTCGTGACCAGTATGTTGAAGACCTGAAGGGTTTGTTGATTCTTGGCATGAACTTACGTGTAGCAAAACTTTATGGTGACAACCGGGATTTAGAAACGATAGGGGCGCATCCATAAATAAGTTATGGAATGGATGGATGTGCTTCAAGTGACCTTTCCCTCCTGAAAAACGGGGACTGATTTTTAGACGGTCACCAGGATTTTTAGGGCGAACATCCATAGATTTCTAAATTCTTGTTGTCTTTTCGCTTCCTGTTGAAGTTTCCTCTAAAAATTGAATAGTATCGCCAGTTTGTACTGCGTCCAACAAAGAGGGATGCAGTTCGATGACGTAGCGAGCCGCCTCTTGGGGAGTGTATGACAAGCGCCACGGTTTCGCCAACGCTTTATCGACGACCTGACCTGCATCATTCACCCAGATGACACCTAAGTCAAAAAAGACAAACAGCATGTGGATAGCGGTATTGACCCGGCTATCTTTTTTCTCCACCAGGACAAGACCATCAGATTTGCCCAGGTGGCGCCGGAAGGTGAAACCACGCAATTTGCTGCCAAAACTATCACACCATTGGGCAGAAGTTAGGAGAGAACGGCCGTTGTCCCCAATCAAAATTTGACGATACTTACTCATAGCAAAAGAAGTATAAACAATCTCTTCCTTGGAGCAAACCTGCGGTGATTTTTCCGCTTTCTGCTTTCCTCCTTCTAATTTTTACGAAGATTGCCTGAAGCGAATCACGTTTATTTGGGTTACAATACTTAGAATTCGTTGAGGATAAAATAAGGAGAAGCCTAATGAGCAAAGCAAAAGCGGCCGTTGTGGTAGATAGCACCGCGTATATCCCCGAAGCACTGATTGAGAAACATAACATCCACACTATTCCCCTATGGGTTAATTGGTCTGGCGAAAGTTTACGAGACAATGTAGACATTACTCCAGACGAGTTTTATAGGCGCTTGAAATCAACCAAAGAAATGCCATCGACATCACAGCCTTCAGCTGGTGAGTTCTTTGATTTGTATTCCAAGGTAGCAGAAGAAGCTGACAGCATCATTTCCTTGCATATTTCTTCCGAATTAAGTGGTACCGTCGCTTCTGCTCATGCTGCTGCTAAATTAATGGAAGATTTCCCCATTGAGATCATCGATTCAAAATCCACTTCAATGGGCTTAGGCTTCATGGCCTTGGCTGCCGTGCGTGCCCTGGAAAATGGGGCCACGGCTAAAGAGGCTGCTGAAATGGTGCGAGCCATGCTGCCGGACGTGCGCATCGTTTTCATGGTTGACACACTAGAATTCTTACATCGTGGCGGGCGTATTGGGGGCGCGGCCCGTTTGTTCGGTTCGATGTTATCGATTAAGCCGCTCCTGGAATTGCAAGATGGCAAGATTGAAGTGTTAGAAAAAGTACGAACTAAGAAAAAGGCGATGAAACGCTTGTTAAGCATTGCGAATGAAGCCTGTGCCGGTAAAAATAAGGTGTTTGCTGCTGTTGCTCATGCTGGTGCCCCGATAGGTGCCCAATTGGTTGCAGACGAAGTGCAAAAAAGCCTTAATCCAGAAGAGTTGTATATTGTGAGTTTAAGCCCGGTGATTGGCACGCATACAGGTCCTGGGGTGGTAGGTATTACCTGGTACGCTGAAGATTAGCTGTTCATATTGCCAAAAAAGGGCAGTGCCTTTTCTGTGGTGCTGCCCTCTAAAAACCCCGTCACGTTTCTTGACGGTCTCCCTTGTCACACATACAATCCAATTTCGCATACAGAAATCTGGTTAGAAAATCGTTCCTTTAACGATTTGACCCACAACCCAAGACTGATGACGAAAAATCACACATTCGTCTTTTGTCTTTCGTCAAAGTTAGTAAGCATATGTTAGAAAAAATTGCGCAAGTCGTCACTCGTTATGATGAAATTGAAATGCAAATGGCTGATCCGCAGGTGGCTGCGGATTACAATAAGCTGACGGAGCTGGCACAAGAACACTCAGATATTAAGCCTTTGGTGGAGGCTTATCGTTTGTATCAGCAGAAACAGCAAGAGTTGCTCGATGCGACAGAGATGCAAACGATGGAAGATGACCCGGAGATGCGAGCCTTAGCCAGCGAGGAAATCACGGAGCTAACCAGTGAAATTAACGAGCTTGAACGATTTATGCGTAAGCTCCTGATCCCCAAGGATCCTCGTGATAATAGAAATGTCTATATCGAAATTCGGGCAGGTACCGGTGGTGACGAAGCTGGTATATTTGCGGGTGATTTGTTGCGCATGTATACCCGTTATGCTGAATCGGTTGGTTGGAAAACGCAGCTTCTGGATGAAAATCGGACAGGGGTGGGCGGTTACAAGGAAGCGGTGCTGGGCGTCAAGGGAAAAGGTGCCTTTTCTCGCTTGAAGTTTGAGAGTGGTGTGCATCGTGTGCAGCGTGTCCCTGTCACTGAATCGCAAGGGCGTATTCACACCAGCGCCGCTACTGTCGCGGTGATGGCTGAAGTTGATGAGGTGGAAATCACCCTGGATGAAACTGATCTGGAAATCACCTCTACATTTTCTGCTGGTCCTGGTGGTCAACATATGCAAAAAAATGCTACGGCAGCACGGATTGTGCATAAGCCGACTGGGATTGCTGTTAAAATCCAGTCGGAACGCAGCCTGACGCAGAATAAACGGCTGGGTATGGCGATTATTCAGGCGCGGTTGCAGGAGATTGAGCAGGAAAAACAAAGTGCCTCGCAAGCTGCTGACCGGAAATCGCAGGTGGGCAGTGGGGATCGCAGTGAAAAGATTCGCACGTATAATTATCCGCAAAGCCGGGTGACGGATCATCGCATTGGGTATTCAAGTTACAATTTAACGGCCGTTATGGATGGTGATCTCGATCCTTTCATTGACCGGCTCATTGTGGCTGACGAAGCCGAAAAATTGGCAGCGACTGATTCTTAGGAGTTCTCATGACAGAAGTGAAATATCAGCCGCGTGGTATGTATTACGAGGAAATTGAAATCGGTCAAAAAATGATGACTGCCAGCCGTACCATTACCGAGGCAGATGTGGTGAACTTTGCTGGTTTGTCTGGTGATTTCAACGCGGTTCACATTGATGCCTTGCATGCGGCTCAAGACACCTTCAAAAAACGAGTGGCGCATGGTTTGTTGGTGCAGTCGATTGCCACTGGATTGGCTGTGCAAACTGGCATGATTGAAGGCACTACGCTTGCTTTCCGTGAACTGACCTGTAAATTTAGTTTGCCTATTTTCTTTGGCGATACCATTCGTGTGCAAATGGAAATTATCAACAAGAAACTCTTCCGTCGTTTAGGGGGGGGGAACATAACCATGAAGTACAACGTTCTAAACCAGGAAGATAAGGTTGTACAACGTGGTGAATGGGTCATGTTGGTTAAAAGTAAGGAATAATTTTTCAACGGCTATGGGGGCAGGGAACACAAGGAAAAATGGTGTTCATCTGCATTCATCCGTGTCCTAAACAAAATGAATGACGAGAACGAAAAGAACGAACAAGACACCCAGAACACCGAACCCACAACACCTAATTCCAAACCTGAAAACATACGTGATGAAGATGAGATCCAAACGATTTCGCTGTTAGATCTCATGGCAGAAGCAGCTGATGAGGAGTCGTCTGAGTCGGAAATGCCGCCTGCGGATGAGGCCGCCACACAAACTATGTTCCCCTCGTCCACAGAGGGGGATGCGGACGAGCAGCCGACGCTGACAGAGGCTTTGTCCCCAGCCCAACCAGCCTCCAGAGAGCCCGTGCCGCTGCCCTTAGCGCCAGATGAGATGCCCCCCCAGGAACGGCCGTTTGAGACGGATCTGGAAGCGACCAGTGTCAGCCCCCGGGTGGCAATCCCTGGTGGCCTTACCCCAGATGATGAAGCGCCGACAATTCAGTATCGACCCATTCCCGAGCCGCCCGAACCAGATGAGATGCCCACCCTGGTATCTGAGCCAGTTCATGAAGCTCGTCCACCTCGCCCCGTGCGCGAATATGCTCCACCACCGATCCGGGATGCAGAACGGCCGTCTTCGCCACCGCCTACCCGGGTAGCTGTACCGGCGCGGCGGCAAACACCCCGACCAAAACCGAAACGACGCCGGGATTACCGGGGGTGTTTGCTGAAAGGGGGTGTCATTGCTTTGATTCTGTTCTTCCTTTTTGCGTCTGTGGGCATTGTTGCGGCCTTTATTGGTTATCGCAGCATAGCCAACGACATCTCCGTTGGTGATTTGGAGGAGAAAGCCAGCTCATTCCAAACAGCTCGAATTTATGACCGGTATGGGAATGAGATTTACTCGTTGGCTGATCCCAATATGGGGAACCGCACCCGCGTCACTCTGGATGAAATCTCACCTTATCTGATTCAAGCCACCATCGCTACCGAAGACTCACGCTTTCAGGAAAATCCAGGCTTTGACCTCCTTGGCCTGACACGAGCCATCTTCCAGGCGATACGGGAAGGGAGAGCCCCAGCTGGAACCAGCACCATTACCCAGCAGTTGGTACGGGCGGTTTTGCTCGATGAGGAAGAACGTGCCCAGCGCACCGTACGGCGGAAAGTGCGCGAAATTGTTTTAGCAGCAGAGTTAACGCGCACCTACTCTAAAGAAACGATTTTGGAGCTGTATCTCAACGAAATTTACTATGGCAATTTAGCGTATGGCATTGAAGCAGCTTCCCAGACCTACTTTGATAAATCGGCCAGCGACTTGACGCTGGCTGAGGCTGCCTTGCTCGCTGGTTTGCCCCAAGCTCCCGCAGCCTGGGATCCGTACACAGCGCCCGATTTGGCTATGGGGCGCATGTGGGAAGTCTTGACGCTGATGTATAACGAAGGTTATGTGACGTATGATGAGGCCGCCGCTGCGCTTCATGAAATGAATACCCGCGTGTATCAGATGACACCCACTGTGCAAGAGATTGACTATCCACATTTTGTGTTTACCGTATTGAAGCAAGCAGAGGATCTTCTTGGCGCTCAGGCCATTTATCGTGGTGGTTTGCGCATTTACACCACCATGGATCCCCACGCCCAAGATTTGGCGATTCGTACCCTGGCTGATAACCGTGGTGCCATTCAGGCTGGCGGCGCCAATAATGCGGCTCTTGTCTCGGTGAAACCAGACACAGGCGAAGTGCTGGCTTTGGTGGGTAGTGTGGATTTCTTTGACGAGACGATTGACGGGCAGGTGAACATGGCGCTGGCGCCACGCCAGCCTGGGTCGAGCATTAAGCCGTTTGTATTCCTTTCTTCTATGGAGCAAGGGTGGACGCCCGCCACTCTTATCTGGGATGTTGAAACTCAATTCTCTGATAATGGCGCCAATCCCCCCTATGTGCCTAAGAATTATGACGATGAGTTTCATGGTCCGCTGCGGCTGCGCCCTGCTTTAGGCAATTCTTATAACATTCCGGCGGTTAAGGCTTTGGAGTTTGTAGGCGTATGCAACTTTATCCACAATGTGCAGAAAATAGGTCTGACGGCACTGTCGGATGAGGGTTGTATGGAGGTGGGACAGCCACGAAATTATGGCTTGTCTTTGGCTTTGGGTGGCGGTGAGATTCCGCCTCTGCAAATGGCGGGAGCGTATGCTGCCTTAGCTAATGAGGGGCGTTACATTGAACCGTTTACTATTTTGCGCATTGAGGATAGGCAAAAGAATGTGCAGTATGAACAGGTGCTGCCCAATGCAGCGGATGCGCAGGTTGTCAGTGAGGAACATGCTTATCTGTTGAGCAGTATTTTGTCTGATAACAATGCCCGTCAGCCGGAATGGGATGTCAATAATTTGCTGCAAATTCCAGGTCATCGAGTGGCGGCTAAAACGGGCACGTCTGGGTCTACGGCAAATGATGTGCGGGATGCCTGGACGATTGGCTATTCACCGCATGTGGTAACGGCCGTTTGGGTGGGCAATACCAGCAATCAACCGATTGGCGCCGGACAGTCTGGCTATCAGTTAGCTTCACCCATTTGGCACAGCTATATGAGTCAGTTCCATGCCGACAAGCAGCCATTAGACTTCGTGCGCCCGCCGGGCATTATCGATGTGGAAATTTGCGCCGAATCGGGAACGAGACCGGGTGCAGATTGTCAACAACGCATTATCGAGCAATTTGCTGGTGGTCAACTGCCGCTCCCTGCTGATCAAGATTTTCTACAAAAGGTGAACATTGATTTGTGGACCAATCTGCGTGCCAATGATAAATGCAATGAATCCGTGCATGAAGCCACCTTTTTCCAAATCCTGGTTAACGGGAATGAAGATATCCGCGACCGGGAGCAGATCAATGCCCAGCGTTGGCTAGAGCAAACGCTGCCAGGGCAAGCCTGGGCTGCCCAACGCGGCCTGACCATCCCGTTGACACTGCCGCCGGAGCAGGAATGTGACGATAACACGCCGCGTCCAGAAGTCGTTATCAGCCAGCCTGAGAACAATGACGAGATTATTGATTCTGTAGAAATCTGGGGCACGGTGAAAGGGCCAAACTTTGCTGGCTATCTTGTTGATTGGGGAATTAGTCATGATCCGGGCGGGTGGGGCAATATTCAAGAGCGCCGCTCAGAACAGGTGGAAAATGGATTGTTAGCCACTTGGGAGTTGGCGGAGAGTGACTACGATGGCCCGTTGACGGTACGGGTGACTATTTTGGGACCCAATAATCCGTATACCCCAGAAGATGATCCTGTTTCTTTGGAAGCAAAGGTTCTTTTACTGCGTACGCTGCCAACCCCCACACCGACAGTCACACCCACTGAAACGCCGACAGCGACAGTAACTTTGACGCCGTCTCCAACAACCACAACGACATCCACACCGACAGAAACCCCGACGATGGGCATTACCCCAACGGCGGAAATGACACCGACAGCAGCCGTGCCAACGGAAACACCAACGCCAGATGAGCCTGAGCCAACTGACGAGCCTGGGCCAACTGAAGAACCTGAACCAACTGAAGAACCTGAACCTATTGACACAGAAACGCCATTGCCTACGGAGACAGCTACATCTGAAGCGTAGTTGGAGCCAAGGTTTGTTCTCAAGGGCAAACCTTGGCTGTTTTTTATGTTGTCCGCAAAGAAAGCGTGAAATCTAGCCCATGCACGCTAAAATCACGCCCTTTGCATAGACATTCCCCTGGCCACTTTATAGAATGGCGCAAAAAAAGATAGTCAAATTCAATCGGCTTGGTAGTTTTCAAGTCGGGCTCATGCCAGATTAGGAATAGACGTATGGGTACGAGTAAATTTAAATGTGTATTATTTGATTGGGATCTGACCTTAACGCGAGTTGTGGGGGATGTTTCCCCTGAAGAACGATTGACAGCCCTTTTTCAAAAAGAAGGGTTGCCTTATACGCTTGCTGAAGTTGAAAAGGCGATACGTTCTTATAAGCGAGAGGTGAAAACAGGACAACTTAAACGCATTGGCAAAAAACAAACACAACGAGAAATCGCCCAATATTACCGTGATGTGTTGACTCGATTGGATCATATGGATTTGGATTGGGAGTTGATGAATCGTTTATATGATGCATATTCATACTTACCGCACAGTTTGTATGAAGATGTGCTGCCTTTGTTGAAACGGTTAAAGAAACAAGGTTTTAGATTAGGGATTATTTCTAACCACTCACGTTTAATACGTCCTGTCATAGAGAAAACGCTGCGGGATTTTGTACAGCCTGAACATATTATTATTAGTCAAGAAGAGGGTGTGCATAAACCGGCAAAGACCATCTTCAAGCTGGCTAGTAATCGTGTGGGTCATTTGCCGGAAGCCTGTGTTTTTGTGGGAAATGACCTCTATGTTGATGCTGTTGGGGCGGTCACTGCTGGGGAGTATGGTTTAGGACTTTGGCTTGATCGTGATTTAGATTCCAGGAGCCTGTCTGGGCTTCCTGGGCGGGTTTATCGAATCAATTCTTTGATGTTGGTTCTTGATTATCTTACCTCCTCATGAGTTTCATAATTTTGTCAGGTTCTTTATAATGCGTGCATGTTTGCTAGGTTTGCCATGCAGAATTATGAGGAGCCTGATTCTCCCAAGTTTGAAGGGAAATATGCTGCTGCGAAACCCAAATATGCGGGAATGATAACGGCCGTTTCCTACAACATTAACTTTGGGGAGTTTATTGACGAAGCAATTGAGGATCTATCCCACGTGCCTCTCCCCGATATCATCATGCTGCAAGAGATGGATGAAATGGGGACGGATCGCATTGCCCACGCCACTGGCATGGATTATGTTTACTATCCAGCATCAGTTCATAAGCACCACAAGAATTTTGGCAATGCTATTCTCTCTCGCTGGCCTATTATACGCACCCAAAAGCTGATTTTGCCCAGACGCCACCCTGCCAATAATCAAATGCGCATTGTTACCAAAGCAAAACTCGACGTGGACGGAACGGCCGTTTGCGTTTATTGCGTCCATACTGAAGTTTACCTAACCACACGGCAGTATCGCCGGGATCAGATTCAGGCCATTACGGGCGATATTCTCAACGCGGGAACACATGTGATTGTTGGCGGTGATTTCAACACAGTGCGGCGTACCAGTATTCGCCGTTTAGTAGAATATTTTGAGGCGTTAGGATTCATTCGGGCTTCCAAAGGGGTGGGGCCGACTGTCAAAAAATTGTGGGTTTCGCCATCTGCAGCGGATCATATTTTTTCACGAGGGATGTCTGTGGTGCAAGCGGGGCGGCAAAAGGAGATTAGCGGCAGCGACCATTATCCTATTTGGGCGCAGTTAGCCCTGGAGAGGAATGCATAGTGACCGTCTAAAAATGAGTCCCTGTTTTTCCTGGGTGGAGGTTACTCGAAGCGTATCCACCAATTCTGCAGCTTATTGACGGGTGTGCCCTACGAACTTGGTGGTGTGTGTTTGAGCGCGTAAGAAATGGCGCACGACGAGCCTGAGATTCGTTTGTAGTACGCGCTTTAGCGCGTAAAAAATGGCGCACTAAAGTGCGCACTACGAACTTGGTGGTATGTGTTGAGTTTTAATAGTCTGTCCGGTTCAGGGTTGTTTTTATTCCTCTGATGGCGTTGTGGGCAGGGTGAAATAGAAGGTGGAGCCTTCGTGTAATTTACTGGTGAACCCTATTTTCCCGCCTTGAAGCTCCACAAGTGTTTTTGTGATGTTTAAACCAAGGCCTGTTCCCGAAACGGCCGTTACGTCAGCTTGATTGGTGCGGAAAAACTGGCTGAAGATTTTGCTTTGATCCTCGGCAGGAATGCCAATCCCGTTGTCTCGAACGGAAATCTCAACAAACGTTTGCCCCTTTTCAGAGCATGGTCGAGCCGTGATCCACACACTGCCTCCCCGCGGGACATATTTGTAGGCATTTGATAGGAGATTGTGCAATATTTGCGTAACCCGTTTATGGTCAGCACAGATTGGCGGTAGATCAACAGCGATATCAACATGGCAAGTTTGCTCTTTTTCTGCGAATTGAGCATGCATCGAGGAGAGAACTTCTGATACAACGGTTGACGTATGGACGGAGCTAAGCTCCAATAGAAAATTATTGCTCTCAATGCGGGTGATATCGTCTAGCTCAGAGATGAGATTGCGCATCCGGGTTACAGATTCTTCCATTGTGCCCAGAAAAAGTGTTTGTTTTTCCGTCAGCTTGCTATCATTAATGATGGGGAACAACTCCAGGTATGAATACATGATTGTCAGTGGTGATTTCAGTTCGTGCGAGACCATAGCCACAAAATTGGTTTTTGCATGATTAGCGGCTTGCACTTCTGCATGGAGCTGTGCATTGTGTATCGCTATAGCAGCATGGTTACAGAGGCGTGAAATAAAGCGTTTGTCTTCTTCTGAGAAGGGCAGGCGGCACTCCAGAAGGATTAAGCCGAGTGGTTTATCTCCATCACGATAAATCGGAGCGCACATGCGGTAGGATTTTCCCTCATTGATGGGCATGGTTTGGATCTGTTTCTTGGCGTAAAGATCGTCATATAAATCTGCATGCTCAGGGCAAACGGCCGTTTCCGCTCCCGTGATGGCCCATACCTGAAATTGGGAATCTTGCCAATGGCCAATTGCTCCCTTATCTGACCCCGTTTGTTGAATGGCCCAGGTGAGGGTGATATTGGCGACTTTTTCCAGATCGAGGGTTTTGTTTAATGCCCTGTCGAGTTGTTGAATGGTGGCCAGCCTTTCAGCAAACTGCCGCTCACGATCTTGCAAAATTTTTCTCTCGAGGATGGCATTGACCCGTGCCCACAGGAGGCTGGTATTGATGGGCTTAAACAGACAATCCTCGGCACCTAGCTCAATACACTGCACTAGTTTTTCACTATCTGAGATAGAAGAGGTCACAATTACAGGTGTCCGGTTTAGCTCTGGATCTGTTTGCATTGTGCGCAGCACATCAAACCCATCCATGATTGGCGTCATGATGTCTAACAACATGAGATCAATGGGGGTCGTTCGCAGAATATTGATGGCTTCCAGGCCGTTTTGTGCAATTAGAACCTTGAACCCTTCTAACTCCATGCGGCTTGCCATTAAATGACGCAAGGAAGCGTTGTCATCGGCAATTAAGATGATGAATTGAGAATTATCCATGATTTCAACTCGTTAAATGCAAAATACTTTCCCATTTTCACCCAATGTGGATAAAACACAAATTAGAAATTAGCAGTATCTCTAATTTCTAATTTCTTGTTCACTGTACAAGAACGCCACGCGCAAGGTTCTATTTTGTCAGGCGTGTTGAAGTTGAAATATACAGGAAGGGTATGTATGCAGGGGAGAACGAGGTTTTCTTGTTAAGGTAGTTGAAATAAGAAGGGCATAACAGACTGCTATCGTCAATCCTAAGGTCTATTATGCCCTCATTGAATGTTTGCCAGATGAGGGAAAACAACTATTCAATTACAACAGCCTTTTCATAACCGCGCCAGTTTGGCACGATTTGGAACCAGGTGTTGCCGATTTGGAGCGGAACGGGATTCCCGGCTCCATCAGAAAAGGTGAGTAAGTCATAGCGCCCTTCACGGTGCCAGAAGATGGGGAACTGCTGGCCATCGCGCATGAGAATGCCAGGTCCAGAGCCCCACAGTTGAATTTGAACTGATAAGGCCAAACATTCGCCTTCTTTGCTTGCTTGTTCGCAAATGTTTGCATCCTGGACATGGTAAGGGGTGATAATGATGATGTTGGCGGTGTGCGCTTGTTCACCATCATTGGCGTCGTAAATGGGTTCGCCATCTGCCCATCGGTTATAACGGCCGTTTTCCTCATCATATTTCCATTCCACCACTTCCCAAATGTAATCAATTGTCAGATGGGTGGCCGGTTCACCATTTTCCGGTGGTTCGCTGGCGAAAGCCATCACTGTGTTGAAATTGGGCGGTGTGTTCAGGTCTCTTTCTGCCAGCGTGTCGTGCAAACCTGTTGGGTTGACATAAAGCGTGTGTTCGATATCTCTGTTTTCTTCGCCAGAGCGGTAATAACCTGCTGTGTTTGAGCGTATGATGCGCGGACGGAAATCTGAGGAGAACAAGCGCTGGCTCACACCGACGCTGGCTCCTGAATAGGCCAACCCGGCATCATACATGGCGGGCAGTTCCAGGTCTATCAGACGTGCACTGCGCACGGGGCCTACTTTTTCTGGCCAGTTGCCGTAGAAAATGCCAGTTAAGC
Organism: Chloroflexota bacterium; assembly: GCA_002746795.1. Lineage (GTDB taxonomy): Bacteria > Chloroflexota > Anaerolineae > Promineifilales > Promineifilaceae. The sequence goes on from PDQY01000040.1 coordinate 17,376, forward strand.
GGGTGACGGCGCCTTCAGCTAAATGTTCGACTATGATGGCGGCATCATTCAAGCCGGATTGCGGGCGGACTTGTCCTGGGGGGGAGTTGGAAATTTTGATGGCTAACGGCCGTTGCGCTAAATCTTCCAGCGCTTCCACAAGTTCACCCGTGAGCGGGTTGCGGTTATCACCAAAGTCCGCAGCTGTCATTAAGACGACTGGCTCATCAGCTGCCGTTTCTTCTGCCGTAATCGGCGTGCTAGCGGCTGTCGGTGTTATGATCAGTGGCGGGGGCAAAGTTGGTGTTTCTGCGGGAGCTGGTTCTGTTGGTTCTGTTGCTTCTGCTGTCGGTTCAACCACTGTTTCTTCTGTGGCTGATGACGGTATAGGTGTTGGCAGGGGTGTTTCTTTCCCACATGCTGCTAACGCAGTTAACAACAGGGTTGTCATCAATAATAAAAACCATTTCTTCATGTTCAATCTAAATCCTGTGCAAAAAATATGGATGTGCTTCAAGTGACCTGACCCCTCTGTAAGAAGGGAAATTATTTCCAGACGGCGCTTAAGGTGCAGCGTGTAGCCAGCTGACGATGTTGTATTTGTCAGGTGTGAGCGGTTACAAAGTGAGTATAAAAGGATACTATTTTATGAGAGTTCTTTATTCAAGCAAGAAAAAATCCGCAAATTGATCTTCATAACCAACCGGAGTGTATTCACCGGAGGCGCTGTTTAAGATGTATTCGCCGCGGTAATCACCGGCTGCAATTCGGTGCAGCATGGTAACCAGTTGATCGACATCTTCTTTATTGTTATAGCAGCCAAAACTGGCGCGTACCATACCGGGCATCTCTGATTTATCACCGGATAGCAGCTGATCACGCCACGTTAAAGCGGTTTCCTCATCTAATTGCAGCAAATGAACCACATAGGGGTGGGCACAGAAACAGCCGCTGCGCACACCAATGCCGCCTTCGTAGCCCAAGATGGCTGCTAATTGGAAATGGGACATTCCCGCCAGGTTGAAGGGAATAACCCCAACTTTTTGATTGGCACGGGCAGGATCTGTTTCGCCGTAGATTTTAATACCGGGCACAGCTGCCATCTTTTCTAAAGCGTAGGCTATCAATTCTTCTTCGTGTGCCGTTATGGCATCCATGCCCACGGCCATCAACACTTGAGCGGCGACAGCCATGGCGACTGCCCCGACTACATTGGGGCTGCCAGCCTCATCACGGTCTGGCATGCCTGCCCAGTGTACCTCGTCTACTGTGACTACGTTAACGGTGCCCCCGCCAACGTAATCTGGTATCCCTCGCATAAAAATTTCTTTGGGACCCACTAAGGCTCCTGTGCCGTAAGGGGCATACATTTTGTGACCAGAGAGTACTACAAAATCGAGATGCTCGGGATCGTTATCTGGGCGCATGTCAACTTTGCGGTGGGGGGCGAGTTGGGCGGAATCGACGAGAATCTTGGCTCCCGCAGCATGGGCTTTGCTTGCCAGCCGGTGGATGGGCTGCAAGAAGCCGCTGACGTTGGAGGCTCCTGTGACGGCTACTAAGGCCACGCGACCAGCGTATTTTGCTAGTTGTTGGTCGAAGTGCTCTTCATCAAAACGGCCGTTTGCCAGCGCCCGAACGTGCACACAATTGGCGTGCGCCCGCCAGGGCAGGTCATTAGAGTGGTGTTCTAGCTGTGTGGTAATCACGACTTCATTTTCTTTGATAGGGAAGCGGAAGGAGAGTTTATTGATGGCTTCGGTGCTGTTTTTGCCAAAAATGACGGTGTTGGTAGACAAATCAGCGTTTACAAATCTCCCGATGATTTCCCGAGCCTGGTCGTAAGCGACGGTACTTAGGCGAGATTTGAAGCCGGTGCCCCGGTGTACGCTGGAGTAGTATGGCACAAACTGGTTGATGGCATCCAGGACTTGTTTCAAGGATGGTGTGCTGGCGGCGTTGTCGAGGTTTATGTAGGGGGCAAGGGTGCCATCTAACAGGGGAACTTGCTTGTCTAGGCCGACGATGTGTTCTCGTAAATTGATGGTTGTTGGGTTCATGGGGGATTCTCCTCAAAGCATGAATGATGAAGGCTGTGGAAACTGTTTCCCAGCCTGATGATTGACAGATAGTAAATGTGTGAACCTGGGGGAAGTAAGAATAAGGGGGGGAGATAAATGAGATGGAAAGTGTGAGCAGCCGTGCCAGAATTTATTCTGACACGGGCTGATACAGGCGCAATCGGTGCAATATCTCCTAACCATGGGCGTGATTATATCACGCTCTGTTTTAGGGGCGATGGGACGCAGTGCCTGGCGTTTAGTTGGGAAGAAGGAGGCGGGGAGGTGCTGGGCATTTGCCGATTGATGGCTTTGGCGGTCAGTTTGACACAGGCAGACCACAGGCTATAATACCAGTCGCTTAAAATAGCCCAGGTGGCGGAATTGGCATACGCGGCAGGTTGAGGGCCTGTGCCCTTTTGGGCGTGGAGGTTCGAGTCCTCTCCTGGGCATGAAGAAGCTGAAGCATTGATTGCTTTGGCTTTTTTTGTTATGGGTTAATTGGTCGAGTAGGCGGTTGGTTAAAACCAGGCGATGACTGGATTACAAGATTGCCAGGCTAAAACGACGATCTTCTTCCAGGATGCGTTGCAATCCAGTGGCTAGATTGGTTTGAGGGCGAAAGCCAAGTTGGGTTTGTGCCCGGCTGATGTCTGCTACCAGTCGGGGGACGCCTCCTGTTTTTTCTCGATTGTAAATGCGTTTGGCAGAACGGCCGTTTACTCGTTCTATTTCGTCTACTAGCTGATTAACACTGGTTTCAACACCGCTGCCGATGTTGATCATTTGGCGGTTGATCCCTTTGGCGGTGGCGGCGCTGATTAAGGCGGCGACGACATCGTCGATGTAAACAAAATCTTTGGATTGTGTGCCATCGCCAAATATCACAACGGAGCCGCCTGTAAGTGCTTGCTGCAAAAAGCGGGGGATAACTGGGGCATGGGATACCGGCAAACTTTGATAAGGGCCATAGGCGTTGAAAATGCGCAAAGCGACGGTTTCGATTTCCCATAAACTGCCAATGGTGTGAATGTATTGCTCGGCTGACCATTTGCTGACAGCGTAAGGGGAATCAGGTTTAGGTGGGTCTTCTTCATGGACGGGTTGCTGTGGCTGGTTGCCGTACACAGCGCCTGATGAGGTGAACACGACACGGCTCACGCCAGTATCACGCATCGCTTCCATGAGGCTAACGGTGCCGCCTACGTTGACACGATTGTAGTCCCGGGGATGGAGAATGGATTGCGCCACAGATACCCGAGCAGCTAAATGGTAGACACAATCTACATCTTGTAACAATGACCAAAGCAGGGGAATGTTATCGATGTCTCCCTGCTGAAACTGAACGGCCGTTTTCAAACGATCTGGCTTGCTGTTACTCAAATCGTCTAAAACGATGACGCGGTGACCATCATGGGCTAACCTGTTGGCTAAGGCTGTTCCTAAAAAACCGGCACCACCTGTGACCAAAAAATGCATAGACTGACCTCTCTTTTGATATTCCTCCTGATAATTATAGCAGAGCGAACGGGTTGAGGGTCATTATCCCTAAGCTCTGCACTCTGATTAACGAGAGGTGAAGCCGAAGGTGTTTTCCTTGTATCATGCGAGACCCGCGTTATGATCCGCCTATGTTGAAAAAACGCATCGCTACCATAACGGCCGTTGGCCTCATCTTTTTGCTGCTTATTTTCCTGTTGGTGCCTAACTGGCCTAAGTTTGCAGATGAAGAAGTGCAGCTCGATATGATTACCGGTCGCAATGCTTTTGACTTTGTTTCTTGGGAAGTGGATGCGCTCCTGGCAAAAGCAACGGCCGTTCTTTCAGATGGCGCCGCTTATTTAGATGAGGAAACGCAAAAAGAGATCGTCCTCGATTATTTAGAGAGAATTCGCCAGAGCAATTATTTAAACTGGGAAATCGAGCAAATATACACAGATCCAGAAATTGAAAATCCAGAAATTGTTTCTCAAGAAGCACAATTGGAATTAGCTACAGTTCGCAAAGAAACACAACGAGTGCAGGTATTGGCAGAAGCGATTATACAAGACCAGGTAGCCACAATATTGGCAGAAGAAGGCTTTTCTCTTGCGGGGCAAACGTGGCCCCCAGTTATGATGCACATGACACCACTGCCGACCATGATGGTTGTCTCTCCTCGTGATGAGATACAGAACAAATATCAACGGCCGTTAACACCGGGTCTGACAACTGTCGAAAAAGATGCCATGGAAACGGCCGTTTACGACCAGGCCAATCTCTCAGCGCTAATTGTTCCCATTGGCGGCATGGCCACCTATCCCGCCATGATCATGGAATCAAGCAGCATCCTGTGGCTGCCAGAAGTCACCGCTCACGAGTGGGCACACAATTGGCTCTCGCCATATCCCCTCAGCCTCAACTACATGACAGATCCAGACGTACGCACAATCAACGAAACCGTCGCCTCCATCGTTGGTAAAGAAATTCAGGAACAGGTAATAGCTCGATATTACCCAGAATTCATCCTCCCTCCACCGCCTGCCCCCTCCGATGCCGCCATAGAAACGCCTACCGCCCCCCCTCCCTTTGATTTTCGTGCAGAAATGGCAAAAACACGCCGTGTCGTTGACAAACTCCTGTCAGAAGGAAAAATTGACGAAGCAGAAACCTACATGGAACAAAGGCGTCATATTTTTGTAGAAAACGGATACAATATCCGCAAAATCAATCAGGCATATTTCGCCTTCTACGGTGCCTATGCAGACGAGCCAGGAGCAACAGGTGACGATCCCATTGGCCCCACCTTGTTAGCAATGCGTGAGGTCAGCCCCTCACTAAAAGCCTTCATGCAATCAGTGGCAATCATTGGTAGTTTTGAAGATTTTGAACAAGCAGCTGCTGAATTAGGTATAACAGTAGCCGCCAATCAAGAATAATAGGGCGGCTGAGGATTGACGATGAAACAAAATACAGAATTACATCGTCAGTTTCAAAAAACAGGTAAGGAAACGACCTCGTCATATCATTTAATTTCTGTTCCCCAGTAACTGAGACGCGCACTCAATGATGATCTTCAGAAAGTATCGCTTGTAAGATTTCACGCATTCGGAGCGCTTCATCATAAAAACTATCCTCAGGCATTTCCAAAAACAAATCTAAATCAGCAAGTGCTTCCGAAAATTGGGCTTGGTGTTGGTGCAGAATAGCTCTGTTTAAGAGAGCCAAATTACTATAATCAGACTTTTCAGCCAACAAAAAATTAAAATCAGCTAAAGCCTCATCATGTCGCCCCAGCTCCCGAGATAGCAAAATCCCACGTTCCAACCGAACACGATGGAACGAGGGATCTATTTCAAAAGCCTTTGTGAAGCAACGCACAGCAGCTTCATGCTCACTGCGCATACTGTTTTGGTTACCAAACAAGCGGTGCAAACCACCCCAGGTATAAACAAGATAAGCCCATAAAAAGCGTAACATGGTCAGATCCTAACATAGAGACCGTCTAAAAATTAGTCCCCTTTTTGCATGGGTAAAGGTCACTTGAAGCGCATCCCGCAATTCCGTCACCTATTTATGGACGCGCACATAAGTTGACACAAAATAGTGACAATTCGCTATCCATCTCCAGCATAAACCTCGGCTGGCCGCCATGGATGAAGTGACAAGTGGGATCACTCCCTTTCGCTGAGCCACTTCTCTGTTTGCATAGCGGCGGCGACACCTTGCCCCACAGAAGTGCCAATTTGCCGGTAAACAGAATCTTGAATTTCGCCAGCGGCAAAAACGCCAGGCACACTGGTTCGCATAAGTTCATCAGTAATAACGTACCCATGCTCATCCATTTCTATTTCACCTTCTAAAAATCTGCTATTAGGATAATGTCCAATGAAGATAAAAACACCATCAATAGCTATTTCTTTTTCTTCACCACTCTTTACATTGCGAGTTTTAACAGCCTGTACAGTGCCATTCCCTACGATCTCATCAACCGTGGTATCCCAGATATACTTGATTTTTTCATTGGCAAAAGCCCGTTTTTGCAAAGCAGATCCAGCACGCAGCTCATCACGACGATGAACCACAGTCACTGTGTCTGCAAACTTCGTCAAAAACAAACTTTCTTCAATAGCACTATCACCACCACCCACAACAATAACATCCTTACCCCGAAAGAAGAAGCCATCGCAAGTGCCGCAGTAGCTGACACCACGCCCCAGAAACGTTGTTTCACCCGGTACACCCAGATGGCGTGGCGAAGCCCCTGCCGTTACAATCACAGCATCTGCAAGATACACTTTACCATGAGTTGTTACAGTGAATGGAGATCCTTGGCTAAAGTCAACCGAGACAACCTCGTCATATTCAAAACGTGCCCCAAAATGCTTTGCTTGTTCCTGCATCACCTCAACAAGGTCTGGCCCTGTAGGAACCTTATCAGCAGACCAAAAGCCTGGATAATTTTCCACTTCAGCAGTTAAAGCAATTTGTCCACCAATTTGAGAACCTGAAATAACCAAAGGATTAAGTTGCGCCCGACCCGTGTAAATAGCAGCTGTTAAGCCTGCTGGGCCGGAACCAATAATAATAACATGTTCTTTTTGTGTCATGAGTGATCCTCCATCTGATTGCTCTGCTAGACTATTTTCTCATTAGATGAGCAAATAGTTTAAATTCTTACCCGGAGAATTTTAACGTAAGGAAATCAGATTTAATGACCGTCTAGAAATAAGCATTATTTAATTTCCGTTCCTTACCATCCAATTTACGCAGGCTCACAGCATATAGTTGCCTCCATTTGTTTCAGGAGGCGGCCCGTCAGGCAAACAGTGTAGTGAAAAAACATTTGGCAAAGCTTGCACCTGGTGCAGTATCCGCACCAATTGACGTGGTCTAAGAATTTCAAGCGTCAGAATGATGTTTAGTTCACCGCCGCTATGCGGCGGGGTATAAATATAGGCGATATTGATTTGCTCATTCTCCATCAAGTGAGAAACTTCAAAAAGCAACCCTGGACGATCAAACACATCAATCTGAACAGTGACTTCATGTGCGTGTCGAGTTGTTTCACCCCATCCTAATTTCACCACTCTCCCGCGCACAGGTCTGAGTAAGTGACAATCTTTTTTATGAACCGTAATGCTGCCATCTTTGCGCATATAGCCCAGAATGGAATCGCGTGATTTTGGCCGACAACTGCCGCATAAATTGATGTGTTTGGTGGGCGATTTGGTGATAGTAAACTCTTCGCCATCAATATGAACTAAATAATCGAGATCTCTGCCTGGGCTGCTTTGCCATATGCGCTCCAAAACTTGTAAAGCGACTTCAGTAGGGAGTAATTCAGCGCGGCCCACGGCGTGGTAAAGTTCCTGGACATTATCAAATTCAAACAAAGCCGCTACATCATAGTGAGAAAACTTTGGAACACCTAAAACATCAAGTTCATCTTGAACTAGTTGCTTACCTTCAGATAAGGCTCGGTGAACTGGGAGCCGCCTAAACCAACGACGGGCATGAGATCTTGCATAATTGGTGGTGATATAGCCCAAATCTTCGACTAACCAGGCACGTTGAGGTTGTGTTCGCATCTTTTTTACAATGCGAACTTGATCGCCATCTCTTAAAGATTTATTCAGTGGATAAAACAAATCATTCACATAAGCTGCATGTGTTTGATTCCCCAAGCCAGTGTGAATAGCATAGGCAAAATCAATGGGCGTGGCACCTTGTCCCAAATCAATTGATTCTCCCTGGGGCGTATAAACACGAATCTGCTTGCGAAAAACATCTTCGACCACGCCTTTGACCCCAGCTGCTGGGTTTTGTGGCTCGACATTGATGTTTTCTGATATTTCAGCAAAAAAGGCATCAACGCGAGCCGCTATCCCCTTAGACCACAGCGGCGTGCCTGCATATAACCATTTTGCTAACATACCAATATCAGACACCTTGTCCATAGTGACGGTGCGTACGCGCAGCTTTATAGGTAAACCGCTGTGATGAACAACAGTCGTGTGCAGAGAACGGTAATGGTTGTCGAGCGGGACTGCAATATAATCATCGAATGCACCGGGAACAGGTTTCCAAATTTGATGGAGATGCCCGAGTGCTAAGTAACAACTTGGCCAATCATCGAGCAAAATCTTTAAGCGTATGGTGCGGTCTATGTCCTCATACGAACCGCCAGTGGCGATAATGTCTTGATATACAGAATAAATGCTTTCTGGATTGAGCAACACATTGCGCACGTCGATGTTTGCAGCGAGTAGACAGTCAAAAATCTCATCGCTGATGACGTTGTAGATTTCTTGATGTTTTTGCTTAAGTTCATTCATGCGCTTTTTTATGATGGTATAAGCGCGGTTGTTTAATACTTCGAGAGAGAGGGCTTCTAGTTCGCTTTTTACCTTCCAAATCCCTAAACGATTAGCTAGAGGAGCATATACAGCTAAGGTTTCTTTGGCCTTTTGACGTTGTTTGTGCAGCGGCATGGCTTTGATGGTGCGCATGTTATGTAGGCGGTCAAACAACTTGATGATGACTGTGCGCACATCTACGGTCATGGCCAGAAAGAGTTTGTGTAACGTTTGGTCTCGGATTTCTTGTGGTGTGAGTTTTTTCCCCTTGGCCACGCCTTCGGTAACATCCTTTAACTTGGTGACTCCATCTACCAAATGCGCTACTTCAGCCGTAAATTGAGCCTCGATTTCGGGCACCGAGACTTTTGTGTCTTCGGCAACATCATGGAGTAGTGCAGCTTCTAAGGCGGGTGCATCTAAATGGTATTCAGACAGATAAGAGGCTACTGTAAGGGGGTGTGTAAAAAAAAGTTCACCGGATTTGCGGCGTTGTTCTCCGTGTTCCCGGCGGGCGAGGCTAAATGCTTCTTGCACGCGCAATTGATCGGCTACGCTAAGGTAGCTTTTAATGCGGTCAAAGAACTCTGCGGCGTCCGTAGTCGTATGAGACAACATAGCCCCTTATGATATTAAAAATTCAGAAAAAACAAAAAAATTGCCTCATTCAGAGATGATTTTCACATTCAAGAATTTGAGGATTTCTTGAAATCATAAAAACGGTAACCTACGCCTCGTTCTGTGAGGATATAGTGGGGCTTTGTGGGGTCTTCTTCGATTTTTTTGCGTAAGTAGTTGATATACAACCGCAAATAATGGGTTTCATCCTGATATTCATACCCCCAAACTTTAGCCAATAGTGATTCATGGGGCACTACCCAGCCAGCGTTTTGGATTAATTGGCTGAGTAAACGGTATTCTGTGGGGCGCAAATCAATGCGTTCACCATTGACAATAACTTGGTGACGATTGAAATCTATGGAGAGGCGGCCATCAATGTGCAGAATGGTACGTGGGGGGGGGGCTGGCCATTGGGCGCGGCGCAGCACTGCGTTAACGCGGCTGTTGAGTTCTCTTGGGCTAAATGGTTTTGTGATGTAATCGTCGGCGCCTAAACCTAGCCCACGGATCTTGTCTTCTTCATCACTCTTGACGGTTAGTAGAATAACGGGTGTGGTGGAAATTTCGCGTAGTAAGCGTAAGGTTTCAAAGCCATCCATTTCTGGCATCATAACGTCCATGAGGATCAGGTCTGGGTTAAATTTGCGGATTTGGTCTAATGCCACTAGTCCATTTTCTGCCTCAATGACTTGAAAGCCTTCCAATTCCATATTCATGCGTATAAAACGGCGCATTCTCGCCTCATCATCAACGATGAGGATGATTTGCGGGGCATTTTGTTCTAGTGTATCTGGAATTTGTTCGACCATTATTCGCGCACAAAACCGACTATGTCGCTAACTTCTGCTGTGGGCAGCACTTGAATGAAGTTGATGCGATGCAAGGGGAAAATGACAGAATTGACATCTTCGTTGAGGTAATGTAGGTCCATACCGTCTCGTCGGCGTGGGTTATGAATGAGAACCAAAGTGTCTTGGGGCTCAGGAAGGTTTTCAATTTCGCATACAATGGGATCTTCGTTGGCAACATGAACAATAACTGATTGCATAGCGCCTCTCTTCTACTCAAAAAAATATGTGAACTAGTAAATCACCAAAGCGAAGTTCGTCTCCACTTTGGATGGGGTATGGTTTGTTTTCTGGAAGATGATGGTTGTTTAGGAAGGTGCCGTTGGTGCTGCCTAAATCCATGATGACGATGCCCTGGTTAGACCATTGCAGGATGGCGTGGGTACGGGACACCCCTAACTCTATTCCATTATCTTTTGTTAAGTCAAGGTTTGTTGGCGTGTTTTCAAAGGCACGCCCAATATTTATTTCTTTTTCTAGGGGAATGATGTAGCGATGGCGACTGCTTGGAATTACGAATGTGATCTGTTTTTCATGGACGGGTTCTATGACTTCTAGCTCTGTGGCAGGGGGGGGCGGTGGTTTATGCACAAATTCTGAGAAGGGGAGGACATCGGTGACGAGTTTTGAGTCTTGAATGAGATCTCTGCCGCATTCACTACAATATAGGGTTCCTTCATATTGGCTTGCGCCACAATCTTTACAACGAATCATTGGGTTCTTCTATTTTCATGGATTGGCCAATCATGGCTCTCGTACCATATTTTAAGCGTTTTCGACCTTCTTCTGAAAGCTCTCCGATATTGGCGAGGCGTTCGGTTTCGGCGTTTGCTTGCTGGGCGAGTTGTACTTCACCTGCTTCTAAGAGGCGGGTTGTTAGATGACGTAGGCGGGTGGCGGCTACACCAACATGGCCGGCTTCAATGTCTTCCCATACTTTTTCGTTGATTCGATACATGTTTAACATGCGCACGGCTTTGACAATGTCCCGAGGTGGCTCGGCTTTTGGTGGATTTTCGGTGATGAATATTTGTATTTGTTTGTGAATTTTTTGAGTTTGGTTATTTTGATGTGAAACTTCAGATGTGATTTCTACAGGGATGGTGATGCGAGATTCGTGTTCTTGGGGTTGTAGGAGGAGTTCGAGTAAAAAGGCAAGGGCTCCTTTGCCTTCTAGATTGCCCAGACTGATTTCACTGCCATCTAGTTTAATAGGTTGGGCATAGGGTAGTAATTTAAATCCATATTGCAATGTGATGGCTTCGGGGAAGGCTTTTTTCAGGCGAAGATTTTGAGCATGGATGGTTCCTAGCCCCTGAATGCGTTCTTGCAGGAAATCAATGATTTGGGCTGGCTCTTGTATAAATGCTGAACGTCCACCAGATGGGGCAACGAGTTGATCGAGAAATTTATCGTTCCATTCATCACCGAGACCGAAGGCGGATAGTCCGATTTGTGTGGCACTTGCTGTTTGGGCTAGTTCGATGCACAGGTCGGCGTCGCCGTAGGTATGACCATCAGTGAGTAAGATGATGTGATTGTTGTACTGCTCAAGCGGGGTTTTGTGCAGCTGCTGTACACCAGCTTTTAGCCCTTGAAAGGTTTCTGTGCCGCCGGATGCCTGGATGCTTCGTACGCCTCTTGTGATTTGGTTTTTGTTGTGGATGTGGGTGGGCTCGAGTACGATTTCAGCGCGGTCGCTATAACTGACGATGGAGATGAGGTCATCTGGGGCGAGTTTGTCGATTACCAGATTAACGGCCGTTTTCAGGGAATCTAGTCGTGACCCTTGCATCGATGTGCTCCGGTCTAGAACGAGGCATAAATTGAGTGGTTTTCGGGCACGCAGGAGATCCGTTGGCGGTGTGATTTCTACAAGTAGATAAAAAATTTGAGCGGTATCAGACATCGACATTTTTTGTCGGCTGAGCTGGATCGTGGCTGTAAATGATGGCGGCTTTGTCTCTGCGAGCAATGAATCATAGGTGCTGCGCCGCTCATGATTGGATAAAACCTCATAAGCTTGTCGCAATTTTTGGTTGGTCTTGGCGTCGGTGTCTTCTGGGTATTTGTTCACCAAAACGGCAAATGCATCTTGGATTTCTGCCAGAGAGGCATTTTTTGACACGCCTAATATGGAATAATAAGTTTCATTACTCATGAGGTGGACTTTCTAAAGCTTAAAACTTACAACAATGGCCGTGATATTATCAAAACCACCGACGGACATTGCTGCCGCAAAGACGCTATCTGCCATTTTCTCTACAGAAGCGTCTTGACTTAGGATTTCTGTTATTTCTGCATCGGAGATAAAGCCAGAAACGCCATCGCTGCACAACAGCAATATGCCCGATTTGGGTAAGAGTCTCATGTATGTGTCGGCTTCGACTTCATCTGATTGGCCAACAGCGCGTAGTAAGATGTGGCCATATCGGTAAAAGGTGGCTTCTTCTTCGGTTAATTGACCGACATCTTGGAGCCGTTGTACGAGCGAGTGGTCACTGGTCACTCGTTCGAGTTTGTCATTGGCATACATATAAAGACGGCTGTCTCCAACATGGGCGACATGTAATCGATGGCCTAAGAGCAAAGCAATCGTCAGTGTCGTGCCACTATCCATTTCTGGTTCATAATCATAGACCGCTTTATTAGACAGTTGAACGGCCGTTTCTAAAACCTCCTGAATCGGTGTTTGCATGACCTTTTCATTATCTTGTAGCAGAGGTAAATACAACCGATCAATAATATGGTGAGCTGCGGTACGAGAGGCTATCTTACTGGCAATATGACCATCTGCATGCCCCCCCATGCCATCCGCAACCACAAACAGGCCAAAGGGCTGCATCTTAAAGTGCCCCCCCACTTCAGAGACAAAAGAAAAACAAGAATCTTCATTTCGTTCTCGATGTCTTCCCACATGACAATGGAAGGCAACTTGAATGGCGGGTTCGTCCCCAACAGTTGGTTCAGTTGGTTTGGTAGTAATTGGCTGCGTCTTGGCTGCTTCAGCTACATTTATGAATGGATTTTCCACAAAAGGAGCCGTGTCATTTTTATCTATTTTACTTTCAAAGTCAGTATCAGATTCCATTTCAGGGTCTGATATTTCTTGAGATGCGTCATCTCTGGCCAATTCTGGGGCAGATTCTGTGTTAGCATCTGCGGCTTGTTGGGTACCATCATCTTCTGGTTCGTTCATTGCGTTTACTTTGTTAATAGCCATAAGCTCACTGTTTTCTTGTTTGTTATCGGGTCATTGTGTTGGGTTCTGAATGGGACATGTCCATTGTGCCTCTTAACTGTGTGCATAAACAGGCTTCAATCAAAATGCTTTCCTGTGTTTACTCGGGTAGTTTGCCCATTGGGGTTTCTTTTTTCGTGAAAGTCATGTCGTCAATTTTCCAAATCTAAATCAGGCCGGCAGCGCATACAAGATATGATTGGTCGAACCAATATAAACGGTGCCCTCTTCATCAACTGCCGGAGTAGAGATAACAGGACTATTCGTGTTAAATTTCCACCTTAACTTACCCTTTTTCTGGGAAATACTATAGACAAAACCATCTGTAGAGCCAAAGTAAATAGCATCTCGTGAAACAACTGGAGAGGAATTAACCTGACCTTCAGTTTCAAACTGCCATAATTGTCTACCAGAATTCATATCTAAGGCATATAAACTCCCATCAGAGGAGCCAATGTAAACAATGTCATCATGAATGGCTGGTGAAGAGATAATGGGGCGCCGCGCGCGGAAACGCCAGATGGCCCAACCTGTGGAAGCATCTAAAGCGTACACGGTTGCATCCGTCGAACCGACGACAACCACATCATCATAGAGCATGGGAGATGATGTTACGGCTCGTTTGGCTTGCGATTGCCAATTCATTTTTCCATTAGATAAATCCATGCAATAAATATAGCCACCTTCAGTCCCAATGTAGACACGTTCTTCGTCTACATAGGGAGAAGAGCGCACCGCACTAAAGGCATTGGCCATCCATGCTTTGCGCCCATGTTTTATGTTAAGCGCATAAAGATGACCGTCATCTGAACCAAAAAAGAGATGGCCAAAGCGAACTTTAGGTGAAGAGTAAATGGATCCTTGTGTTTCAAAATGCCATTTTTGGCGCCCAGAGAGGATGTTAATGGCATACATCCTGCTGTCTGAGGAGCCGATAAATATGGTGTTTTCATGGACACAGGGAGAGGCGCCAACACCGTCAGATGTGGGGAATTTCCAAATGAGCTTACCTGTATCTTGATTGATGGCATATAGATTGTTGTCATAAACACTGGCGAAAACCTTACCATCTGCAATCGCAACCCTGGAGCGTATTTCGTCTTCGCACTTAAATTCCCAAATGGGGGAAATTTCATTGGCAATGCCACCGGAGTTTTTGGCTTGAGGTTTACCAGCTGTTGACCGTAGTGAGACCAACGCCTCTTGCAATGCAGTGGCATCGGTATAGCGGTCGTTGGGGTCGTATGAGAGGCAGCGCATGATGATGGCCTCAAAGGTGGGAGACACAGTTGGATTTTTAGAATGAATGGGGCGTTCTGCAAATGTAAATGGGGGTTCCAGGCGCGGATCTTGGTTTGTTAAGAGATGATGCAAGGTGGCGCCGAGGGCATAAATATCACCGGCTGGGGTAGCGACCCCACGATACTGTTCCGGCGGGGAGTACCCTTCTGTACCGATCATTGTCCCTTTATTGCCCCCCTCAAAAATCTTAGCAATCCCAAAGTCAATGAGGCGAATGCGATTGTATTGGTCCAACATCACGTTGGAAGGTTTCATATCACGGAAAACGATAGGTTTGGGCTTTTGATGATGCAGATGAGCGAGGGCATCACACAGTTGAATGGCCCATTCGATGCAAGTGTCTTGTTCTACCGGTTCATTCCGTTCCTCCAGCCAGCGATCCAGGTCTTTGCCCCGAATGAGGTCTAAAATGAGGTAACTGCGGTCTTTTTCTGTGAAGTAATCTGAAACATCCGGGATGGCGGGGTGATCGAGCATGGCCAACATGCTTGCTTCACGCTCAAAAGATTGGATTGTCAAATCTCGGATTTTAGGGTCAGGTGCAGAGATGACCATTTCTTTCACCGCACACAGTTTGGTGACGTTGGGGAAACGCATATCACGTGCCTGGTAGACTGAACTAAAACCACCAGCACCTAAAGAGCCGACAATGCGATACCGCTCTTGCAAAATATCCCCCGGTTGCAGACCAATTCGCTGGGTTGCTTTTTTTACCCGGTCTTTCTTTCCTGGAAGCTGCCTGGTCGTTAATCGCCCCATAATTTTAATCCTAGATTCCTTAAGAGAGTATTATAAGTTTACTTTGTCTGATTTATCAAGCAATCGGTACAATCGGGTCATGTTATGTCGTTTTGGGTGTGCCGCCAAAGTCGTTCTCCCCCAATTTTTAGGGCATAGGCTTGGATTTGCCGTGCCAAATCTTGGCGATCTGTAAAGAATGTGCTGACTTGTGACTGATAGGCTGCAATGGCGTTTGCTTTTGCTGCCAAATCTTCTGCCTCTAGGGGATAAGTTTGGGCAACCCAGTTGAGAGCCTGTTCAGGGATAACGGCCGTTATCGCTCCAGGATTTTGCACATATGGATAATCTTCAAAGTACCATAACCTTGAACCAAAATAAACCTCTGCTGCTTTTCTCGTTACCAGATGGTCGGCGTGATGGCCAATGCCCAGGGGCGCAATGATGCGATTGCTTGGAGGTAAGGTGGCAAACTTTTGCCCCAGTTCTTGAATAAGCTGAGTTTCCGCCGGATGAATGGCCGTGATCACCTCTTGCCAGCTTGGATAAAGGGGCTGTCCTGTTTCTGGATGCAGGCGGTAGATACAATCGGGAATCGGCCAATGGCAAAAATCTGCTCCCAAAATACGGCACGCTTCCATATCTTCCTGGCGGCGGACAGCTTCTGCATTCACCTTCAAATTCCAGCGTTCGTGCAGTGCCCGCACAAAATCAGAGTGAACGGCATGCGCAGGTGGATCGCCAGCCATGATAGTGACGATGAGAACTTGCTTGTGAACGGCCGTTAACTGGTGAATTTGTCCGCCACAAGAAAGAGCAGCATCATCCAAATGCGGGGCGAGATAGATGGCATCGTAATGTGTGCGCATAAAATCGATGACCTTTATAATAGCTGAACCATGTCGAAAAAATTGACCCACATCAATGAACAGGGCCAGGCCAAAATGGTCGATGTTGGCTCTAAAAAAGATACAGAACGTGTGGCTGTGGCGCGTGGTCGTGTCGTGATGCAGCCCGAAACGTTGCAGTTAATTATAGAAGGAAACCTCAAAAAAGGGGATATATTAACTGTGGCGCAATTGGCGGGCGTGATGGCTGCCAAACGCACCAGCGAGTTAATTCCCTTGTGCCATCCACTACTGCTGACACACATCAACGTAGCTTGCACCCCGAATCCAGAAGCAAATTGTGTTGATATTGAAGCCACTGTGCGCTTAAAAGGAAAGACAGGCGTGGAGATGGAAGCATTAACGGCCGTTTCTGTGGCTGCGCTCACCATTTATGACATGGCCAAAGCCGTAGACCGCGACATGCAGCTTACAGAAATTCGTCTGGTGCATAAATCTGGCGGCCGGAGCGGGATTTATGACGCGGCAGAGAAGCCTGAACAAGAAACAGGTGAGTAAACCTGTCAGGTCTTGGGAACCTTATGAAACTCGAAATCAAACTATTTGCCACATTCAAAGATTTAGCTGGTCAAGATACCATTCAAGTGACGGTAGCTTCTCCGGCGACAGTAGATACATTGAAAACGGCCGTTGCGGCCGCCTATCCAGCCCTAAAACCAGCCTTGTCTACCACCCTGGTATCCGTCAACAAAACCTTTGCTTTTCCCGAGACAAAACTCCAGGCCGACGATGAAATCGCCATGTTTCCCCCCGTCAGCGGAGGTAGTGACCGCTTGCCGCACCCCACCTACTTTGCCATAACCACCGCCGACATTGACCCAAACGCCATTCACCAAAAACTGGCACAGCCAGACGTAGGCGCTGTCGTCTCCTTCACCGGTTCCGTCCGTGGTGAAACGCAGCGGGAGGGCCTGCCGCCGCAAACACGCTATCTCGAATATGAAGCATACTCCGAGATGGCAGAGGTAAAAATGGAGCAGATTGCTCAAGAAATCTGGCAAAAGTGGCCCTTAGTCAAAGGTATTGCCATTGTGCAGCGCATAGGCAAACTGGAAATTGGCGAAATGACAACCTACGTGGCCTGCGCTGCCAGTCACCGAGATCAAGGCGTGTTTGACGCAGCTCGCTACGGCATTGATCGCCTGAAAGAGATCGTGCCAGTCTGGAAAAAAGAAGTTGGCCAGGATGAAAGCCTATGGGTCGAAGGCCATTACCAACCTACGGAAGATGACAATTAATCTAATGCGCTCGGATGGACATCAATCACTCCTCCCGTTCGTGAAAATGCGTGTCCGTTCGTTGCCCAAATTAGACTCAAAGCAGGAGGAGTCATTTCGGTGCAATTATGAAAAATTGGCAGCAGCGTGCAGCTGAATTTTCCCAAACATACCACTTATCCCACCCACCACATGTTTATGCTTTAGACTTGATGAGCGAACTGGGCGAAGTCGCCAAAGAGATTTTGCTTGCCACGAATTATGGAGAACGGCCGTTCACTCCCAGCCCTGCTCTCCATAGTGAACTCGGTGACGCCCTCTACAGCCTGTGCCAGTTAGCGGCGTCTGCCAACGTGGATTTAGAAGACGCCTTTACCACCACGCTGGCCAAATACCAGGAGCGCTGGCAGGCCAAAGGCCACATCGGCAGCCCGCCAGCAGCCACACCTCCCCAGCCTCCGGCTGCGATTTAGATGATGTGCCGACTGAAGCCCGGCTTAGTCACGTGAAAGCCCGTTTGAATCATGCCTTGGCACACATCCATAAATAAGTGACAGCGTTGCTAGATGCGCTTCAAGTGACCTTTAGCCAGGAAAAACAGGGACTAATTCTTAGACGGTCACTGTGGATTCGAGAAGCATCATTCAATGCTTGTTGTAAAAGCATTTAAAGATTAGACTTGTCCCCTATGAACAATATCGTTGCTATTGAAAATAAACTCGGATTTCATTTTAAGAACCGCTCAGTATTGATGCGGGCACTGACTCATTGCTCCTTTCTAAATGAAAATCCTGATGTGTCATTAGAAGACAATGAGCGCCTTGAGTTTTTAGGCGATGCTGTGCTTGATTTTTTAGTAGGGGCTTACCTGTATCACCACTTTCCAGAAGTAGATGAAGGTGAATTGACCAGCTTGCGGGCTGCCTTGGTGCGTGCCCAAACGCTGGCGGATTTTGCCCGGGAGTGGGAATTGGGGGATGCGCTCCGGCTGGGCTATGGTGAAGCAGAAAGCGGTGGTCGAGAGCGCGTGCCCATTTTATGCGCGACATTTGAGGCCGTGATTGGGGCTATTTATTTGGATCAGGGTTTAGAAAAAGTGAAAGCTCTGATTAATCCGCTCATTGAACCGGCGCTTAAAAAGATTTTGGCCGAGCAGCTGCACAAAGATGCCAAAAGTGAGTTTCAAGTTTGGGCGCAGGCTCGGTTTGGCATTACCCCTCGCTACGAAGTCATCTCCACAGCTGGCCCTGACCATGCAAAAGTGTTTACTGTGAAGGCTCTAGTGGGCAAAAAAACATGGGGAATCGGAGATGGCCGCAGTAAGCAGGCCGCCGCCCAAGTTGCCGCGCGAGAGGCTTTGTGCCAGGCAGAAGAGGTGGAAGATAGGGGAGCTTAACCGGCAAACTCGATTGTGTCTATGAAAATTTTGATCACAGGTGGGAGCAGTTACTTCGGTCAGCATTTGGTGCCGTTGGCACTGCCTGAGTGTGAGCTGTGTTACACCTACTATCAAAACGATCCGCTCGCCTTACCGCTTGGCAAACAGTTGGATGTGCGGGACAAAACGGCCGTTTCCACCCTCATCACCTCCTACCACCCTGAGGTCATCATCCACCTGGCTGGCTCCAACCGAGGCGCCCACATGGCAGATGTCATTGTGCAAGGAGCCGCCCATGTCACCCAGGCTGCTGCCCAAGCTAACGCTCGCCTCATTCACATGTCAACCGATTGTGTCTTTGATGGCCTGAACCCACCGTATGACGAAACGGCCGTTCCCACCCCAGTAAACGAGTACGGTCGCGCCAAAGCCAAAGCAGAAGCCATCGTAAAGCAATATCCCAATCATGTCATCATTCGCACCTCACTGATCTACAGCCTGGAAAAGATGGATCAGGGCACCCGGTGGATGGCAGCCGCCTTGCAGCGCCAGGAACCAGTGACCTTGTTTGACAACCAGATGCGCAACCCCGTTTGGACAACAACATTAGCTGAGGCTTGCTTAGAGCTGGCGGGCAGCAGTTTCACCGGGATTCTCCACATTGCAGGCTCCCAAATCATGACGCGAGCCGAGTTTGGCCTCAAAATGCTAGATCATTGGGGCATTACAGCCCGAGACACCATGACGATTGGCCCCTCACAAAGCGGGAATTGGCCTTTAGATTTGTCATTTAGCGTGGCTAAGGGAACGGCCGTTCTCAAAACCCCGCTTCTCGGCGTTGACCAAGTATTGCAGCAAATCCAAAAGCGTTGACATTTTGCCCAAAATCCACCAGGCATACATTACAGCTTATTCTACCTTTTTAGCTTTGGCTGCTTCTGTACACCGAGCTTAGTGGCGCCCAATGGTCAGGACATGCCAGGGTGATGCCCTGGAAATCTTAACAATGTCTAAACAAACTCTTTAACTTCCTCTCACCCAGGTAAACTATCATAGGAACGGCAATTAAATA
>PDQY01000087.1 GCA_002746795.1 Chloroflexota bacterium
TAGTAGACTCTTTATTGGATTAGAAATTTTGCCAATTCACAATATTCCGTACAAAATGCTTATAATGTGATTCCAAATCTGCGTATTTTGCCGCTAGTCGCGATTGATTTCTGGCTAATCCAGCAGGCTAAAAATAGTATGCGATTGCCCTAGCTTAGAAAATGGACTAAACTGCGAGGGCAGGCAGTTATGACAAAGAAATGAAGGCACAAAGAGATAAAGAGTTTCTTTCTTTTCGCACTTTGGTCATTATTTTTTGGGGCAAGAATGGCGTTATCGAGTAAAGCATTGGATGAATTTATCATCTGCAATCGGATTAAGGCGGAGATCATTTTTCTGCAAAGGGAAACACGCACGGTAGCGGAGGCGGCGGCCGTTTTGGGAGCCAAACCAGACCAAATCATCAAGTCGATCCTTTTTTTGGCAGATGGTGAACCGGTGCTGGTGATTAACAATGGCCTGGCGCGGGTGGCCTGGAAGCGGTTGGCAGATTATTTGGGTGTCTCTCGCCGTCGTTTGAAAACAGCCAGTGCCGAGAAGGTGTTAGAGATAACTGGCTATCAGGTCGGGGCTGTGCCGCCGTTTGGCCATCTCACAGCGCTGCGCACGGTGGTGGCAACGGCCGTTTACACTCAAACCATCGTCTATGGCGGCGGCGGCGACGTGCAAGCTCTCATGAAAATGACGACAACTGAATTGAAGCGGGTAGTGGGATGGGAAACGGCCGTTATCAGTGAGTGAAATAAAGGCAGAAAGCAGCAAAACGAAGGAGCGTGGCGTGGAGCCAGCAAGCAAAAATCGTCAATCGGAAATTTACAGTCGCAAATGGTATGTGATGTCGGCGGTGGCCATGAGTACCTTTCTATCGACAGTAGATGGCAGTATTGTCAATGTTGCTTTGCCCACACTGGTTGAAGAGCTGGATACCGTTTTTGCTATTGCCCAATGGGTCATTTTAATTTACCTGTTAACGCAGGCCACCTTGCTGCCCAGCATAGGTCGTTTGGGGGACATGTTGGGCAAAAAACGCATCTACACCGGCGGCATTGTCTTGTTTACCCTCGCTTCCGTGTTGTGCGGTCTATCGCCAAATGTGTATTGGCTGATTGGCTTTCGCTTGATACAGGCTGTGGGTTCAGTGATGATGTTGGGACTAGGCATGGCGATTATCACTGAGGCCTTTCCCTCGCAGGAACGGGGCAAAGCCATCGGCTTGAACGGCACCTTTGTCTCCATTGGCATTGTCTTGGGACCAACGTTGGGCGGTTTGATTTTGAGTGTGACAACGTGGCGTTGGATTTTCATGGTGAATTTACCCATTGGGATAGTAGGCGCCTTTTTGGCGTGGCGTTATGTGCCGGATAAACGGCCGTTAGGCCGACAGCAGTTCGATTTTGTTGGCGCCTTTCTCCTGTGTGTCAGCTTGCTCTCGCTGCTGTTGGCTCTGACAATGGGACAGCAGCGAGGTTTCACCGAGCCGCGCATCCTCATTTTGTTTGGCATTGCTCTCATCTTTCTACCCATCTTTATGTGGGTAGAAAAACGCCATCCTCAGCCCATGCTGGATTTGAGATTGTTCCAAAATTCCGTTTTTAGCTTAAGCTTGCTCATTGGCTCTATGGTTTTTATCGCCATTGCGGGCACCACGCTGCTGCTGCCATTTTACCTGCAAAACATGCGGGGTTATGCTCCACAGCAAGTCGGTTTGATGATGGCCATGATTCCGATCTTTCTCGGGGTGGCAGCCCCGCTCTCAGGCTCTGCTTCCGATAAATATGGAACCCGGCGCATCGCCAGCCTGGGCTTACTGGTGGTGGTGGCGGGTTACTGGGTGATGAGCAGCTTTGATACCCTGACAACCTTGCTTCTTTTCGCATTGGGAACCGTGCCTATCGGCACCGGCGTGGGAATTTTTCAGTCGCCAAACAACAGCGCTGTGATGGGAGCCGTACCTCCACAAAGGCTGGGGGTAGCCTCTGGTTTGTTGGGCTTGAGTCGGACCTTGGGGCAGACGACTGGTATCGCCTTGTTCGGTGCTTTGTGGGCTGGGCGTGTTGCCAGCTCTCTCGGCGAAACACCAGCTGGAGGAGCAACCACCGCCCCCATTTCCGCCCAAATCAGCGGACTGCAAGACACGTTTATGGTCATGATGGTACTCATGGCTCTGGCTTTAGTTTTGAGTGTGTGGGGGATTCGGCAGGAACTCCACCATTGACCATCTTCTGTCTTAGTGACCGCCTAAGCATGCGTCTCCCTTTTTTATGGATAAAGGTTACTCAAACCGCATCAATCTCTAATTTCTTTTCAAAACGCGCTGCACCTGTTGCCGTATGTGGTCAAAAAGAGAGTGGTCGGCAGGCATAGGTGGGGTGTAATGGTTGAAGTAGTGGGCAACGGCCGTTTCTCCTGCTGCTACCAACTTCTGATACGTTTCATCCTCGGGGAGCGGTTTAACCTGGAAGTCGGTGGCAGAGACACAGCAGTTGCTGACCTCAATGGTGCGCCTGAGGTGGAGTGGTTGGTGATAGAGATTTTGCGCTTGCGCATCCATCCAGGTTTCCATCAGATTGGTGACGTAGCTGGCGATGTTGTTGATTTCTTTTCTGCCACCATTGGTGCAGTTTGGTGGGGTGATGTGACGGACGCCGAGGGTTTCCCAGTTGACACTGTCTGGTAACGGCCGTTTGCCTGCCTGATAGCGCGGATGGTCAAATAGATGAATCGGATAGTTGTTCAAAATGGCGCCATCCCCGTAAAAATCACCCTCATCTTTGCTAATTTTTTTGCCATTAAAACGGGGCGCAGCAAAAAACAGCGGAATCGACTGCGACATCAGCAGCGCATCTGCCACCGCCACATCAGGCGTGGTTTCCGCTGAGAACGTTTCCAGTTTATGTTTGGAGATGTTGGTGGCAACGATGTACAAGTCGCGGAACCCTTTTTGGCGAAAATCGGCGAAAGTGGCCGTGCCGTATCCCGTTTGCTCAGCGATGGTGGTGAGCAGCCATTTGTAGGCGTAATTCGTGTCGTACCAACCGTATTCGCGCAGCAGCCGGTTCAAGCCATCGACATTGCCCGCTATTTCCTTGCTGCCAACTGCGCCAATCAACCGTGACGGCATATTCACATGGGTTTTCAGCCCTGGAATCTTCGTGTAATCGAGCGTATTGTAGATAGCGATGCTTTCTTCCACGCCAAGACGAAAGCTGAGAATGGCGGCCAGCATGGCTCCGGCTGAGTTGCCGCCCACACGTTCAATTTGGTCTAAAATACCTCGCTTGGCCAGCCCCCGAACCACACCATGATAAGCAAAACTACGGATGCCACCGCCCTGGAAGATGAGATTTTTAAAAGGATAATCAGACATTGTCATATGAAATTGGGTCAAGGACGCATGACCCATGACCACGGAAACCGTTTGTCATGCATCTTTGGTTATTTTTAAGAGTAATTTGCCTTTCACATCCCCGTCTTGCAGGCGTTGCAGTGCTGTGAGACCATCGTCGAGAGGGTAAATCGTGTCGATGGTGGGATGTAAACGGCCGTTAAACACCAGGCTCATCACCTCGGCATAATCTTGAATTGTACCCATGCTGCTGCCGATGAGGCTGATATGTTTGGCAAATAGGAGCCGGTTGTCGATTGCAAAAGTGGCGCCGCTGGTATTGCCCACGGTGAGCAGGCGACCCCCCTTTTTTAAGGAGCGTATGGAGTCAGTGAAGGTGGCTGCCCCTACATTGTCGATGACCATGTCCACCCCCTGACGGTGGGTTGCCTTGAAGACCGCTTTGCCCCAGTTTTCCTTGTGTCGGTTGATGGTGACATCGGCTCCTAGTTCGCGGGCGCGAGCTAGTTTTTCCTCGGAGGAGCCCACGACGTAAATGGTGCTGGCGCCAGCAAACCTGGCGATTTGAATGGCGGCGGTGTTCACCCCACCCCCAGCGCCGATGATAAGCACCGATTCACCTGCCTGCAATTTTCCCCGTTTAATCAGTGAGTGCCAGGCGGTCACATACACTAATGAAGCAGCGGCGGCCACCTCAAAACTGGCGCTTTCTGGCATTTTGAGCAGATTGCGGGCGGGCACAGCGGCATATTCAGCATAGAGACCGTCTACATGTTCGCCCATGATGGCAAAATGCTGGCACAGATTGTCTTGCCCGTTGAGGCAAAAGGAGCAGGTGCCGCAGCTTTTTGTGGGATTGATGGCTACTCTGTCGCCTACAGCGAAACCCTTGACGTTTGCTCCCACTTCCTTAATCGTGCCAGCCCCATCGCTGCCCATGATGTGGGGCATCTTGAGCCGTAATCCGGGCCAGCCTGCCAACACCCATAAATCGAGCCGGTTTAACGCTGCTGCTTTCATTTCCACTAGCACTTCATCCGGTTTAACTTCCGGCATAGGCATATTTTCGTAACTGACTTGTTCCAGCGAGCCGTGTTTGTGGAAAACCAAGGCTTTCATAAAACCTCCAAAATGGTAAACGATGGACGATGAATGCGGAATATTTATCGTTCTGTGAAACTGACGATGCATTTCCGTATTTTAGTTCATCGTCAATCCTTATTATTCATCACGCCATACTTCTTCTAAATTATCTTTGTAGAACTCGAAAACATTGGCGTAGGCCTGGATGTCTGCGTTGTCGGTGGTTTCGAGCAGCACGGACATCAGGGTGCGCATCGCTTCCTCTTTTTGGTCGTTGCTGTAGTAGGCGAGTGCCAAAAAGACGTGGCCAGATTTGTTTTCGGGGAATTGGGTAACGGCCGTTTCCAATGCCTCTACTGCCGCTTCAAATTCGCCAATGACCCGGCTGCAACTGCCCAAGCAGATGAGACATTCTTGCAGGTCGTCGCCTGTCAGCCCGGCATCGATGGCTTGTTGGTAGTAGGGAATGGCCTCTCGTGCTTCGCCCAACACGTCGTAAGAACCGCCTACTTCGTAAAGCACGGTGGCGTTTTCTGGATGGGCTTCCAGCAGGGTGAGTAAAATTTCTTGTGAGGCTTCCAGTTCGTCTTTGTCGCGCAGGGTGTATGCTTCTTCTAGTTTAGTTGTTAGTTCGTCCACGATGTCTCCGGTGATTTTTGTCGCGGAAGGGCAAAGGCGCAGAAAAAGCCCTGCGGCCAGTTCAGGACACGCTCAAAGCCTGCTTTGCACCTGTGCCACTTTGCGTAAGTGTGCCTCCATAAATAAGTGACGGAATTGGTGGAGGCGTTTTAAGTGACCTTTACCCCTAAAAAACGGGGAGTGATTTTTAGACGGTCACCAAGATTAAAGTTCACCAGGAATGATAGACATTGGCGCACAATTTCGCAACAAAGATTTGCTTGTCTTGGAACGCAGGATTTGGTATTGTCAGACTATTGGATGAATTGACTAATGGACGAACTGACTGAGTCATGAAAGCTGCTAAGCTGCACATTCACGGAAAACTAATCACGGAAAACGGCCGTTCTGCCCTGCTGCTGCTGGATGAGGAACCGGCTGCCAAGACGGAGAAGTCGCTCTATTTGCGCTTTGCGCTGGTGATCATTGGGCCAGGCGAGCATGTTATGCCTGCCATTTTGCTGGATGATTGGGGTAGAGAGATTCGCGGCTTGAAGATTTACGAATTTTTACGCGAATATGGCAACCAATTTCCCCGTGCTGAAATTTTTGGCTTTGACATGGATGGCAGTGAGACGCAGCTGTTTGTGCGCAGTTTGGAGTTGTACAACCGCCTGCCTTGCTACGCTTACACTGATGTCAAGCAACCGTTGGCTGAGGGTCTGTTGGTGGAAGCGATTCTGCTGCCGGATGCGCAGACGGACCGGGTTGTGAGATTGGCAAAGGCGAAGGATAGCGGGGTAAAACGGCCGTTGCGCTCTGCCCAGGTCAGTTGGTGGAAAGCACCAGCCGCGACAACAACGTTCGACTTTCCTGAGCCGGAGGATAGGCTGTGACTCCCCAAAGGAATGACAATGTTCGTCTTGATGATGGACGAGGGGGCTCATTTTATCCTTTGGGGCAATACACAAAGATGCTTGAGCTTGTATTTGATAAAAGCGTTTTGTTGGCACAGTGTGGCCGGTTAAAAATTTTTCTGTTAATGTTGTTTGTTCTCGTTTGGGGGCAGGCGCAATCTGTTGTGGCCGTTTCTCAGGATGAACGAGCCTGGCAAGATGAGGAACCGGTTATCTCAGATATTTGGGGACCAGCCATTCAGCAGTGGGAAATCCACATTGGCATTTTGTCTGAGGAGTATGGTCTTGACCCTGATTTCATCGCGGCTGTCATCAAAGAGGAGTCTGATGGGGATCATCGGGCTACCAGCCAGAAAGGAGCGGTGGGTTTGATGGGGGTGATGCCTACTGGCCCAGGCATGGAGTTTCGTCCCTCGGCAGATGATTTGGCGAATCCGGCCATCAATTTGCGTTGGGGTGTGGCTATTTTGGCTGATGTGGTGCGGCAGGCGGGTGGTGATTTATATGCTGCTTTAGCAGCCTATGCCGGTGGCTGGGAAAATGTTGAGAATCATATTCCCCGCCGTTATGCCACAAGTGTCCTCAATAATTATGGCCGAGCTATTGCCACTCGCAATGGCATTTCACCTGATATTGCCGCGCAATGGACTATTGCCATTGAACTGCGTCATGGCAATATGCCCAATGAGTCTCTGTTGGTGTTGGGCAGCCAGCCGGTGTCTGGCTTGCGCACTTATGGCGAACACATGATTTTTGATTATGTGGATGGTGACGGGCGGGCGTATGCGGTTAAAGGATATGCGGTGCCGGTGGCGCTGGTAACGCCAGTGGCCACTGAGACCCGGGTGTTTGGCGATAGTGATCAGGTGGAAGCTCCGCTGCAAACTCGTCTGGGTGATCATGTGGGCGTGAAGAGCGATAACGGAAATCCCCGTGTCTTGTTGGCTTGTTTATCGAGCCTTGAGCGTTTACGTGGTCAAACCAGCACACGTTGGTTTGCGCCCTCTAATTGTCCTGCTGGTGAGCGATAGATTGTAAAATCTGGCACGTACCTGTCGCGGCGTTAATATGAATACAGGCTGGTGATAACGGCCGTTACAGACAGCCTCGTCCTCATCTGCCATTATCTATATATTGACTAAGAATTAAGCGGGGATTAGGGAGTTTAGGGATCAAACATTGTAGGGTTATCCTCGAACCTTCTAATCCCTGCTAAAACACTCTAGGAGTTACTCATGAACGATATCCATCCAGCACCCGTTCGGGACACTGTACAGGTTCGCTTACAGAACGGCCGTGCCTATGATGGGCCAAAAGGCACCACCATCGAAGATTTTTTACAATTTATCACTGAAAAAGACATTAAGAAGTACCATGTTGTGGCCGCATTTTGTGGGGGTAGTTTGCGTGAACTGTCGCAGCCGCTCATGCATGATGCCAAGCTCGTCCCTGTTAATATTGGCGATGCTGATGGCGCTAGAATTTATCGCCGTTCGCTCTGTTTCTTGATGGTGGCGGCCGCTTCTCAGCTAATGCCTGAGCATACCATTACCATCCAGCATTCTATGCCTTTTGGCGGTTACTATTGCGAAGGGCAGAATGGTGAAATGTTGACTGACGACGAACTGAGCGCCCTCAGAACACGGATGCAAGAATTGGTTGAACAAGATTTGCCCATCAACAAGATCACGATTCCCTTGCATGAAGCCCTGCAAATTTTCAAAGATAACGGCGATATGGAAAAGGCTGAACTTTTTGCCCGGCGGCGCAAGGATTATCTGACTCTTTATGAACTGCTAGACTTCAGAGATTATTTTCATGGTTTCATGGTGCCTTCTACCGGTTATCTGGATATGTTTGAACTGCACCATTACAATGATGGGTTTATCCTCCAGTTCCCGCGACGACATGCTCCTGATTTGTTACAGCCATTTGAGGATGAGCCTCGGTTGGCGAAGGTGTTCCAGGATTACAATGATTGGTTGAGCATCATTGGCGTACCCAGTGTGGCAGCGTTGAACCATGCCTTGAATAACGGCCGTTGTCAGGAAGTGATACTGGTAGCAGAAGCATTCCACATGCGCCAGCTCA
>PDQY01000088.1 GCA_002746795.1 Chloroflexota bacterium
AGCCTTCCAGCTAGAAAATCACGGTCACATCCCCGCCCTGTGGGTTGAAATCAACGACCAATCAACTGTTCCCGGTTACAACGCCTCCGTGGTGCAAAGCATCAGCGGCCAAACAGCCATCAAGTGGCGCCGTGCTGCCATCTGTGTCCGGCGCGGCCAATTCCGCATCGGACCTTGGGAAGTGAGATGTGGGGATCCCTTTGGCATCTTCACCGCCACCCGCCACTACTCCGACACCCAAGAAATCATCATCCATCCACCGGTTCATGGCAAATTACCCATCCCCCTTCCCCCCGGGCAAACAGGAGGACGCGCCCGCGCCCAGCAGCGTGCCCTCCAGGCCACCATCAACGCCTCCGCCATCCGTGACTACACACCCGGCGACCCATACCGTTGGATACATTGGCGCAAAAGTGCGCACCAAGACAAACTAGTCGTGCGTGAATTCGACTTAGACGCTGCTGGTGATCTCTGGATTGTGCTAGATATGGACGAATCGATACAGTTAGGCGAAGGCACAGATGGCACAGAAGAACACACCGTCCTGCTGGCCGCATCAATGGCAGCCCAAGCCATTCGTCACATACGCAAAACAGGCTTAGCCAGCTACAGCCAAAAGCCAGACGTGGTACATCCAGGCATGGGAGAAGGACATCTGTGGCACATTTTGCGGGTGCTAGCCCTGGTTCAGGCTGATGGCAACATCCCGCTGGCGGCGGCTCTGCATGATGTTGCTCACGTTGCCAAACGGGGCAGCACGGCCGTTATCATGACACCCAGCGCTTCAACCGAATGGCTGCCCAGCCTCATGGAGCTGGCGAAACGGGGTGTGCAAGCTCACTGCGTCTTACTCGATCGCGCCAGTTTTAACAGCGAAGGCAATAGCATCGGCCTGCGCGATGCAATTCAACAGCTAGGGTTTGCCGCGCAGATTATCCACCAAGGCGAAGTGGGGGTGCCCCTTGAAGAACGCCAACAGCGCGGCCATTGGCAGTTCCAAGTGACCCCGATGGGACGCGCGATCACAGTACACAATCCGTTAGAGGATGGCGTACACTAATGTTTCTAGAAGGGTTCATGTGGGCGGTTTACCGTTTCAGACCCAGAGAAAGTTGGCTTTCGTTGCTCCTGCTCATCTCCACAATTTTCCTGTTGGTGTCTGCCATCCTGGAAGTAGACTGGGTGCCAGAAGCAGAAGTGGCGTGGGTAACGGCCGTTCTCGGACTTTTGCTTTCTTATCTCCTGGCAAAAAAAGCCAAAAGCACGCTGCTCGCCTGGATCATCATCATCTTGTATGGCTTGCTCGTCACCTTCATTCATTTAGCCCACCTGTTACCCCCCTTCAACGTAATTCAGCAAGGGTTTTGGCCGTTACGCGCCTTCTGGTTGCGGAACAGCACCTTGTTTCTCAACCGCGCCAGCAGTTGGCTCATCACTGTCGCCCATGGTCATCGCAGTCAGGAAACCATCATATTCGCCTTTGGTTTAGGCCTGGCGTGCTGGCTGGTGACAGCCTTAGCAGTGTGGGCCGTGATTCGCCAGCGAAAACCGCTGCGTGGCCTCACCTTGATCGGTGTCGCCCTGGCACTAAATGGCTTCTTCGGCCTCTCGCCATTGTGGTATCTCCCTGCTTTTGTGGGCTTGGCGGCAGGGCTGTCGGCCACTATCAACTTCAACACCCTGGAAGATAAATGGCGAAAACGCGGCCTCGACTTTTCTGACGAAATCCGCATTGAAATGCTGATTTATGTAGCAGTTATCGCCGTGTTTTTAATGGCAGCTTCCATGCTCCTCCCCGCTTTTAGCCTCACCAAAACCGTGGACGCATTCCTGGCACATCCCTGGCTCTCTGGCGCAGAAGAAACATTGGATGAGGCTTTCGCTGGCGTGAAGAAACCACGCCCCAGACCACCCGGTAGTCCTGGAGGGTATGGCGTCATGCCCCGCGCATACCTGCTGGGTGAAAAGTCACCCGATCTCGCAGAGATCATCATGATGACGGCCGTTGTCACTGACAAATACGGCAACCCTGCCCCCCACGACCTCACGAAACGCATCCATTGGCGCAGTTTGAGCTACGAAATTTACACAGGACGGGGCTGGACCCTCACCGAAGAGCGAGAAGAGCCTATGCCCGCCCACGAAACTGTGCCCTTACCAGAGACAGCCAGCACCCTGGAATTAGTACAAGACATCACCTGGGTACGCGACAAACGTCTGGTGCGTTACACCTTGGGTGAGCCAGTGCAGTTTGACCACGCAGTCACACTGCACTGGCGCGGTCTGGATGATTATGTGCGGGCACACGGCCTGACGCAAACCTATCAGGTGACCACCCGCGTTTCCATTGCCGAAGCGGACGCGCTACGCGCCACCACCACCGCCGACATAGACAGCCTCCTACTCAGTCGCTACACGCAATTGCCACAGGATTTACCCCCACGAATCCATGACCTGGCACAAACAGTCGCCGGCGACCTGGATAACCCCTACGACCAAGCCCGAGCATTGGAACGATTTTTGCGCCAATATCCTTACTCACTCGCCGTCGAAGCCGCCCCGCCAGGAGTTGATCCCGTAGACTATTTCTTGTTTGATCTGCAAAGTGGCTACTGCGACTATTACTCATCGTCAATGGTACTCTTAGCACGCAGCTTAGGTATTCCGGCGCGAGTTGCCGTTGGTTTTCTCAGCCAACCACCCGATGATAATGGGATGCAAACCATCCGCCAAAGCAACGGTCATTCTTGGGCAGAAGTGTATTTTGCCGGATATGGTTGGGTGGAATTTGAACCCACCGCCGGTTTCTCTAGTCCGCATGATGCCCGCATCGAGCAAACATGGGGAACCGAGCCGCCAGAAGATTTCATCAGCAATCCTGAGGAAACTGCGCCACTGCCAGAACGTGATCCCCTTAAGCAGCCTCGTGAGTGGGGCACGATTGGGTTCCGCGTCAGCCTGGTTGTTTTGCTGCTGGTCGTCTTGGCAGCGGCATGGATATGGCTGTCACGGCGAGCGGAAACTGAAGAGAGTGTCTTGGCAACATACGGCCGTTTTCAATCCCAGGCGCACAAGTTAGGCACAGCTGCCCAGCCACACCAAACACCAGCTGAGTTCAATCAGACATTCCAACAGAACCTGGACGCTTTCTCCGACCATCCACCAACACAAGCCCGCGCACAGTCAGTCAAGCCGCTGGCCACCCGGCTCACCGAGTTGTTCAACGAAGCCCAATACGCACCTGAACCAAAAGACCACACCAACGAAGCCCACACGATCTGGCAGCAAATGAAACGGCCGTTATGGCTCATGCGTCTGCGTAAGAGATTCATGAAGTAGGCTGCCCATCCCTGCCCCTTTCTGCCAAATTGTGAGATAATAATTAGAAGCTAACGCAAAAAGCTAGAATGAAAAGCAGTTATGAAGCGCTTGAGGTGTGGCTAAGAGGGGGTTCCTCTTGCTCTCGCGCAAACCTCTCGCTTAGAAACGGAAATTAAATAATACGACGCAGTCGTTTCCTTACCATTCCTTGAAACTGATGATGCAATCCCAAATTTTATATCATCGTCAGTCTTTAGTGACCGCCTAAAAATCAATCCCCGTTTTTCCTGGGTAAAGGTCACTTGAAGCGCATCCATCAATTCCGTCACTTATTTATGGGTGCACACTTAACGGAGTGAACAATGAGCAAAGACCCAAATGACATCCCCGAAGTATTCCGTCGTGCTATGCGAGACGCAGGCTGGGATTACAGTGGGGGTGGTGATGACGATGACCCCAGAGGCAGATCCCCATTCCCCTCACGACCAAAACGTTCCCCATCCGGTGGCTCTAGCCGCATCCTGTGGATCACCATCATTATATTTTTATTGTTGATAAGCTTCAACTGGATTATTGTCACCTACACAGATTGGATATGGTTCCGCGCCGTGCGCTACGACGATGTCTGGCTGAAACAGTTCGCCTACAAAATTGTCTTGTTTGTGATTGGCTTCTCAGTGGCATTGGCTGTCATTTGGCTTAACTGGCACATTGCCCGTAAACGGGCGTTGCAAACGACCAATCCACTTCAACCCCAAATTCTTAAGCTGCCCTGGACAAGATGGATCATTGCGTTGCTGGCAATTTTCTTGGCCTTTGGTTTTGGCACAAGCATTTCTGCCCAATGGGAAACGGCTCTGCAATTTCTGTACAGCACCAACTTTGGCACCTTAGATCCCCTATTTGGCCTGGATGTCAGTTTTTATCTATTTTCTCTGCCTTTGTTTGAATTCATCCAGGGGTGGATCGCATACCTTTTATTCATCACCCTGGCTGGGGCAGCTGTCATTTACGCCGGGAACAACTTAGTTGACTTACAAAAAGGGCAATGGCGACCGCAAAACATCGCCCTCATTCGCCGCCACATCGTGGTGCTGGTGGCATTGCTGCTGCTGGCTTGGGCAGCGGGCTATTTGCTCGACATTTACCAATTAGTTTATTCGCCACGAGGCACTGTTTTTGGCGCTGGCTATACCGATGTGAACGCCACCCGATGGGCACTTATCATGCAATTGGTATTTTTAGTGGTGATGGCCATTGCCGTGTTCATCAATTTCTTCCGTTTCAACATACGTATTGTGCTTATTTCCGGCGGATTATGGCTGGCTGCCACCCTCCTCGTCGCCGGACTATTCCCCCGCTTGCTCCAACGTTACGCTGTCGAACCTAACGAATTAAAGCGGGAAGGGCCATACATCGCCGATAACATCGAATTTACGCGCCTTGCCTTTGGTCTGAAAGATGTCACCACCCAACCCTTTGGCAACATTTCCATCCTCGACCAGACAATTCTCAACGATGAAAAAGCAGAAGCTATCCTGCGCAACGTCCGCCTTTGGGATTACCGACCGCTGGAAGACACCTACACGCAACTGCAAGCATTACGCCCCTACTACAAATTCGGCACAGTTGACATCGACCGCTACACCATTGACGGCGCCACGCGCCAGGTTATGCTCAGTGTGCGTGAGTTGAACAAAGATGCCCTGGAAAACCGCTCTTGGGTCAATCTCAAATTGGAATTCACCCATGGCTACGGCCTTGTCATGAACCCCGTAGACCAAATCACCACAGAAGGTCAGCCTGAATTCTACATTCAAGACTTGCCCCCCCAGAGCATCGTCGAAGAAATCCAAATCACCCAACCAGAAGTGTATTACGGTGAACTGATGAGTGACGAAGTATTCGTCAGTCCCACCCGACCTAGTTTTAGTTATCCCCGTGGCAGCGAAAACATCGAAACCGTATACACAGGGAAAGGCGGCGTACTCCTGAGCAACTTCTTCAAACGGCTGGTCTTTGCCCTGCGTTTGGCTGATGCCAATGTCATCTTGAGTAATGAGATCGACAACAGCAGCCGCGTGCTGCTCTACCGCGAAATTCGTAACCGCGTCTCAAAAATTGCCCCTTTCCTGGTACTGGACGGCGACCCTTATGTGGTGGTCACTGATGCCGGTGAACTCATTTGGATTTTGGACGCTTACACCATCAGCAACAAATTCCCTTACGCCACCCCCACTGAAAATGGATTCAATTACATCCGTAACGCGGTCAAAATCACCATTGATGCTTATAATGGCACCGTCAAATTCTACATTGCAGACGAAGATGATCCCATCATCAAGACCTACGATTCTGCTTTCCCTGGACTTTTCCAACCACTCAGTGCGATGCCGCAAGATTTGCTGGCGCATCTGCGCTATCCAGAAGGCATGTTCCGCATTCAAACGGAGCAATACCTCACCTACCATATGACTGAGGAGCGTGTCTTCTACAATCGGGAAGATATTTGGCAGATTCCACAAGAAATTTTCGATGGCTCTGAACAAGCTATGGAACCCTACTATGTGACCATGCCGCTTCCCGGCGAAGTTGATGAGGAGTATCTCTTAATTCAGCCGGTCACCCCCATCGGCAAATCAAATATGATTGCCTGGATTGCGGCTCGCAACGATGTCCCCAATTATGGTGAACTGGTTGTTTACGTACTGCCTAAGCAAGAGCTGATCTTTGGCCCGCTGCAAGTGGAAGCACGCATTAACCAGGATCCTGAAATCTCTGGGCAGTTCTCATTGTGGGATCAACGTGGTTCGCGGGTGATTCGGGGCAATCTGCTGGTGATTCCAGTGGGTGAGAGCTTCCTCTATGTGGAACCGGTCTACTTGCTTTCAGATACCAGCGCCCTGCCGGAGTTGAAACGTGTCATTGTGGCCACAGATACCCGTATTGCAATGGCTGAGACGCTTAATGCCGCCCTGTTAGACCTGTTGCAAGAAGCACCGGGCGAACTGCCTGAGGTCGATGAGGTGGAAGCTGGTGGTGATGAGGCAGAAACGGCCGTTACTGAACCAGTTCCTACTCGCGCCCCACTCCCGGCTGACGCCAGTCTGGAGGCTCTCATCAAGTCTGCCAACGCCCACTACGAAGCCGCCGAGGCCGCCCAACGCGCAGGCGACTGGGCCAGCTACGGCGCCGAACTCGATGCGTTGCAGCTAAATTTGGCACAGTTGATGGCGTTAGTTGGCGAGAATGAATAATCGATCGACGAAGGATGGCAGCCCAACGGCCAGACAGCACTGCATGCTGCGGTCATGGAGCTGCCATCCCCAGTCTTATTCTCCCATGATTTGCAGCACTAATTCCCGTCTGCGCGGGCGGTTGTCAAAATCCACAAAGATGATTTGCTGCCAGGTTCCCAGCGTGAGGCGACCCTCCACAAAGGGCACCACCAACGACGCCCCCAGAAGCGCCGCTCGCACATGACTATGACCATTGCCATCTCCCCAACGCGCATTATGATCATATTCCCGGTCTGGATTAGCGATTTCATCAAACAGGCGGCGTAAATCGCGCAAACAGCCCGATTCATATTCAATAGTAGTCACCCCGCTGGTGGCAGACGGACTAAATATCGTGACCGTCCCATTGCGCAACTCCGATTCTTGCACAGCCAGCACAATTTCATTCGTTATGTCAAGAATATCAGCATGTCCCTTGGTAGGAAACTGGATCATATCTGTTTTTACTGTCACAATTACCTCCGATTCAGTGTTTAACTGAGATTCGTTTTGGAGATTGCTAGAGAATCGTCACTATTTTGTGTTAACATACATTAGCATTTGATAGACCGATCACGGGTTACAATAAAAATTATGACTGAAATATCTCCCTCTGACAATGTGACGAACGTCACCAATTCACCATCTGCACCAGGTTGGCATGCCTGGGGCGGCCGTTTTGCCTTGTTGGCATTCCTTTTCTGGACTATCGGCGTCACATACACGGCGCAAAGCTCTGCCTGGTTTAAGGCGCTAGGATTTAACAGCGGTTTGGATTGGTTCTGGGTGAACTCGTCGCTAATACAAGTTGGCTTAACGGCCGTTCCCCTCATCCCCTTCGCCATTTGGTGGCCGCACACCCGGTATCGCGCCGCCTTCCGCACCTGGCTCATGGCCAACCTGGTGCCGCTGCTTCTAGCCCCCACGCGGCTGTTCTACGTGGCACACAGCCAAACCATCCTGCTCACACAAGCCATCCTGCTGCTCATTTTAGCCCTGGGTCTGGGCCGGGTTTATCGGCAGCAGCGGTCTCGACCAACATTAGCCACCGGTGCCCTAGCTGGTGGATTGGCAATCCTCATCAACCTGCCATTTGTTGTGTGGGGCGCGTTGGGATCGCCGCTGGACACCCTCTTAGCTCTAATCGTTGGCTTGCTCTTCGGCAGCGTGGCGGCACGAGTCATTGACGGTCACTGGCTGCGCGAATTGAAGCACACTTCTCAAGGCACGGGATGGGACATTCTAAGCGGCGGTTTTGTTGTGGGCACGGCACTCCTTATCCTGAGCAGCGGTCTC
>PDQY01000089.1 GCA_002746795.1 Chloroflexota bacterium
GAGATAGAAATCCCACGCGTACAAAAGCAAGTATTTAGCCAATTGAGAAGCTGGAACGCCTAAATCTACTGACTCTCGGTGAATGGCTTCTTTCAAATCCTGGCCAATATCATAGGTTGCTCGGCCAACCAAACGGCTTTTAGGCGTGCGCTTTTTGCTTCGTCGAAGCTGTGGCCTCTCTTGAACTGGTGGCGGAGCAAGAACCGGCTTTGTTGGCTCAGGTTCTTCAACTGAAGCCGGGGGGGAGGGTGGGGGCACAGAACCTAACCCCTGTAATTGGCTCATGACATCTGGGATTTCTTTACGTTTGCTCATCTTCAACGATCCTTTTTGTCAATGCCGCATAATCTTTAGCTCCGTTGCTTTGCGGATCATATTCAAATATGTGCTGCCCATGGGCAGGTGCCTCACTCAGGCGCACGTTATAACGAATGGGAGTACAAACGATACCATCAAAGTGCTGCTTCAGTTGAGGCATAATTTCGCTGGACTGTTTAACACGCCTGTCAAGCGCTGTGGGCAAAACGTATCTGAGTGTTAAATCATGGTAACGGCGGACTTCGTCAATTCGCCGTGAGAATTCAACTAATCCATCAAGGCTCAACACTTCTAAATTGACTGGGGTTAACACCTCTTGGGCGAAAAACAAAACATTGATTTGTAAATTGTCCCAACCGGGAGAGGTGTCAAGAATCACGTAATGGTAATTTTTGATATGCGGTGTCAAGGCAGCTGATAATGTTTCTTCCTGACGCATATCAGCTTCTGCAATGACTTGTTTAATAGCGGCCAAGCGGTGCCCACCAGCTAGCAGATGTAAATGGGGACGAGCTTCAATGATGGCCTCTGCAAATGATACTTGCCCAAGTATAAAATCGGCTAATCCTGTTTCTGGCCTGAATCCTAAGGCTTTGCCAGCTTGTGCCTGGGTATCTGTATCAATCAATAAGACGCGGCGGCCCGAAATGGCTAAGGCAGCTGAAAGATTAACGGCCGTTGTGGTTTTACCGACACCACCTTTGGATAATGAAATTGATATAATTCGAGTCATAGTATACTAGTGTACCACAACGTATACGTTAAGCAAAGCGGGATCCCATAAAGCCGAAAACTGCTCAAGGCATCATTACGCGCCAAACAGGCGGAATTGACGCTTGTCCACATGCTGCGCCTGCTGTGTCAGCACCGCGTTCATCACCTCAATCGCCATCCGTGACTCCAGCGTCACCCCAGCACGCACACCAACACACGGGTCATGGCGCCCTTTCTCCAGTAAAAAGTCCATTTCTGCCAAATTCTTGCGCACGGATTGCTGTGGTTTGACAATGGTGGACGTGGGCTTGAAGCCAACCCGGCATACCACAGGCATGCCCGTGGTGATGCCGCCAATCAGGCCGCCGTGGCTGTTGGCCTGGTAACCAGTCTGCCGGATGGGATCATTGTTTTCGCTGCCGCGACGAGCAATCACATCAAACCCGTCACCTACTTCACAGCTTTGGGCAGCATTGAGGCCACCCAAAACGCCCATTAAGCGCACTTTCAAGCTGTTGTAGAGCGGCGTTCCTATCAGAGAGGGCACATTGAGAGCTACCACTTCTACCGCAGCGCCAATCGAATCGCCAGCAAGCCGCGTTTGCTTAATCAACTTGCCAGCTTCATGAGCAAACTGAGCATCGATTGTGTGGATTTCTGCGCGTGCCATTTGATCTTGCACCCGTTCAATTTCTGCGGGCACCACAGTTGTCCTCTTGTTTGCCACCAGCCACTGCATAAAATGGTCACTTAAACGGGTGGCAGCGCGTAGCTCACCTACCTGGCTAATCGAGGACAAAAATACAGTGCCAAAGGTTTCACGCAAGTAGATGCGGGCAATCGAGCCGCCAATCACATCGCTGATGGTGGCGCGATAACTGGAACGGCCGCCACCGCGCACATCGACAAATCCCTGGGATTGGTGGTATTTAACCAGATCGGTGTGTCCAGGACGTGCTGCCCCGGCTTGACCCATAAATTGCTGGTAATGGGCTGATTTTTTGGTGGTGGACAAGACAAGGGCAGTGATGGGTTCGCCAGTGGTGTAGCCTTCTTCATACCCGTTTGTGGTAAATTGATTCCCGTCAACTTTAATTTGGATGACAGAACCAGCTGTCAGGGCGTTGTGATCATCCTGGTATAAGCCAGACAGGAAGATAACTTTGTCTTTTTCGTTGCGGGGTGTGCCGTGTTTGTTGCTTCCCGGTCGGCGACGGTCTAAGTAATGTTGCACGGCGGTGCGTGAGATTTTTAATCCGGGCGGGCAGCCAAATACGATAGTGGAAATGGCTGGACCATGAGATTCACCAGCACCGGCAACACCAAATTGGGGACCACCTAAAATTTCTATCATAAATCCTCGTTTTTGCTATCTTTGGTTTGAACGTGGGAATTGTATGCCTGGAACGGGGAATGTGCATCCTTTGATGATGGACATGCCTATCAAGCGGTGGTGGATGCTGGGCGGGGGTACTGCTGGTTTTGTCTATCATTCTATTGCTTGGTTCGGTTTTTGCATGAGCGCTAATGGGGTAACAGGGGTTGAAACTGACGATGCAATTCTGTATTTCATCGTCAGCTTCAAAGAATGTTAAGGGAACGACTTGGTCGTATTATTTAATTTCTGTTCTTTATCGAGCAGATGAGTTTGTTACTGGAACTGGGCTCACCCGCCAAATGTCGGCGCAGTACTGCTGCATGGAACGATCTGACGAGAAGAAGCCGCAACGGGCTGTGTTGAGGATAGACATGCGTGTCCAGGTTTCGGTATCTGTGTAGACTCTGGCTGCCTCTTCGGAGGTGTCGATGTAGGCTTGGTAGTCAGCTAAAAGCAAGTATTGATCATCGTAAAGCAGGGAATTGACGATGGGTTTGAACATTTCGAGATCACCGTGGGAGAAACGGCCGTTGGCGATGGCGTCGATGACCCGTTTCAATTCTGCATTGCTTTGGTAGATGTGGTACGGGTTGTAATCATTGGCTTTGGTGGCAAAAACCTCTTCGCTTGTCAGGCCAAAGAGGAAGAAGTTTTCTGCTCCCACTAAATCACGGATTTCTATGTTGGCTCCATCCAGCGTGCCCACGGTCAGCGCCCCGTTCAAGGCAAATTTCATATTGCCTGTGCCAGACGCTTCCTTGCCGGCCATTGATATTTGTTCGGAAATATCGGCAGCGGGGTAAATGCGTTCTGCCAGGGAAACATTGAAGTTGGGGGGGAAGAGGACGGTTAAACGGCCGTTTATATCTGGATCGAAGTTCACCACGCTGGCCACAGAATTGATGAGCTTAATGATAAGTTTGGCCATGACGTAACCGGGAGCTGCTTTCGCACCAAAAATGAAGGTGCGCGGCATAAAGTCTTGCTGTGGATCATCCTTCAAACGGTGATAAAGGGTAATGATGTGCAACGCTTTGAGTAGCTGCCGTTTGTATTCATGCAACCGTTTGACGATGACATCAAAAATAGAATCAGGGTTAATGGAAACGGCCGTTGTCTGGCTTAGTTTTTGAATGAGGAGTTGCTTATTATGGTATTTCACCTCACGCCACGCTTGGCGGAACTCGGCATCTGCCACATAGTCTTCTAAACCACGCAGTTGATCTAAATCGTTGAGCCAACCATCACCAATTTTAGAGGTAATCAGGTCACTCAATTTGGGATTTGCCAGCTTCATGAAACGGCGCGGGGTCACACCATTGGTTTTGTTTTGGAACTTCTCAGGCCACATCTGGGCAAAATCACGCAGGGTTCTTTCACGTAATAGTTTTGATTGAAGCTCTGCCACTCCGTTGATGGCAAAACTGCCCACACAAGCCAGGTTCGCCATGCGTACCTGCTTCCCATGGTTTTCTTCAATAATTGACATGCGCCTCAGACAGTCATCGTCGCCGGGATATTTGGCTTTGACCTCAAGCAAAAAGCGGTGGTTGATTTCATAGATAATTTCCAGATGACGTGGCAGTAAATGTTCCAACAGACTTACCGGCCATGTCTCCAACGCCTCTGGCAGCAGGGTATGGCAGGTGTAGGCAAAGGTGCGCCGGGTAATATCCCAGGCATGATCCCATTCCATGCGTTCCTCGTCAACAAGAATCCGCATCAATTCAGGAATGCCGATGACGGGATGGGTGTCGTTTAACTGGATAACAACTTTTTCTGGGAACTTAAACCAATCGTTGTTTTTCAGGTGGAAGCGGCGGATGATGTCTTTGAGGGAGCAGGCGACGAAGAAATATTGCTGTTTGAGGCGTAGTTTTTGCCCTTGGGGAGTGGAATCGTTGGGATAAAGCACCTTGCTGATATTTTCTGAATGGACTTTCATCTCAACAGCTTTCGCAAAGTCACCTTCGTTAAAGAGTTGGAAGTCAAAACTGTTGGAAGCACGGGTATGCCACAAACGCAAAATGTTGACTCGTTCCGTCCTATAACCGGGGACGAGCATGGTATAGGGTTCACCTAAAACAGTGTATTCTGGCACCCAGCGTACGCGCTCGTGGCCATCTTCGTCTGTGTACCGTTCGGTGTACCCATTTTGGCCTACTTCTATCATGTTATCAGATTGCGCGGTTTCCCAAGGGTTACCCAGCAGCAGCCAGTTGTCTGGCTTTTCTATCTGCCAGCCATCTTTGAATGTTTGTGTGAAGATGCCATGCTGGTAACGAATGCCATAACCTACGGCGGGCACGTCCAGGGTAGCGAGGGAATCAAGAAAACAGGCAGCCAGACGACCCAAACCGCCGTTCCCCAACCCGGGTTCCATATCTTCGTCTAGGAATTGCTGCATGGAAATGCCGGTGTCGGCGATGGCTTGTTCAGCCAACTCGACAGTGTCGGAATATAACAGATTCTGTCCCAGCTGCTTGCCTAACAGGTATTCAGCAGAGAGATAGTAGACGAAGCGGGGATTGTGAGCGTAATCGACTTCGGTGGTTTTGCGCCGCGCTTCCATCAGATGATCACGTACGGTGTGGGCAAGGGCTCGATACACATCATGGGTGCTGGCAGACTGAATGGCTGTTCCCCGCGAAAAATACAAATTATCCAATATTGCCTGTTTGAATGCTTCTGGCGTCCGACCAGTGCGACAAGTGGTATAACTTTGGTTGCTCATCGTTCCTTCCTTTTTCACCTATTACGAAACCAATCCTCTCTTTATCGGGCACGATGGGAATTATGGTATCCAGGATTGACCCCTACAATTTCGGGCGTACGGGCACGTGGGTATGCCCGGCTTAACGTCAACACTGTTCTTTGAACTTGACGAAGCAATTCCATGTTTTATTTCACCGTCAATCCTTATTGTTTGAGGCGGCGGTGCAATTCTTGCCATAGCGCTTTATAGGCGTGTGCCGCCTTACATTGGGGAGCATAGGCGGGCACTGGCTCCCGGTAAATGCCCATTTTTTCGACCTCAGATTGATAGGGAATGGCAACGGGCAAAGCGCGTTTCAATCTCTTTGGCATTTCTATACTTAGCTGCTTGTGTAGTTTTTTACGCCGGTCTACCATCGACAAGAAGGTGAAGATGTTTTTGCTCTTGTAGCCGTTATCCTCGAGAAAATCGAGTAGCTGTAGATGAGTGCGCAGAGACAGCGTGGTGGGAATGAGCGGCACCAACAAATAATCGGAGGCGTTGAAGATGTTTTCGGCCAGGACGTTGATGGTGGGGGGACAGTCGAGAAAGATATAGTCGTATTCTTTGCTCAGGGGGTTGAGTATTTTGCGTAAGCGGTTGACAGGTTTTTTCTGGTCGTAGAAGCTCAGATCTAAGTTCCGATGGGAGAAATCAGCAGGAAGCAGGTCTAAATGGGGGTAATCGCTGCCTTTGATGGAGGCTTCGATGGCTTTGCCGGGTCGGGTGAAGCCACGCGCCTTTTTCTTGAGCTTGGGTTTGATGCGGAAGTAGAAGGTGGCAGAGCTTTGCGGGTCTAAATCACACAGCAGGGTGGTGGCACCGGATTGGGCGGCGAGATAGGCTAGATTAACGGCCGTTGCTGTTTTGCCTACGCCGCCTTTGTTGCTGTAGAGGGAGATGATGGTCATGCCTGGCCTCCTTTCTTCTTTTTGCCGTTCTTTTGCGGAGCAAACAACTCCGTGAACAGGGCTTCATTTGGGGGTGAGGCAAACTGGTTGAAGGCATTGGCAAATTCGCTTTTTACCTGTTCGCGTTGTTGGTGCAAGGTGCCCACGAGACAGCCAATGGCGATGAGGGCATCGCGTGAAGCTTTGCCGCGCATTGGCATTTCGCGGGCTACGTGGAGCAGGTATTTTTCCTGCACACAATAATCATTGAAGTCGCCTAAGTTGTCTTGCAACTGCTTCAGTTGGCGAACAAGCAATGAGATTTTTTCCGGGGGGAAGAGTGTGGCGAAGAATTCCATCAAATAACGTAGTTTTTTACACTCAAGGCGCAGGTCATGGAGCAGTTCATCCCGATTATCGACCAGGATGACGCTACCATTTTTGATGATGCGTTGGTGGCGTTTGTAAATGCGTTTTTGCGCCAGTTTGAGGATGGGCATGGCCGCATTAACGGCCGTTTCGTCATCCTGCGTTGGCTCTTCCAGAAACAATTCCCAATCCTGCATAATACGTTTATATTCTGCCGACTCTAATCCATCGACCACTGCTTGTAACGCACCCTGACGTTTACTCTGCAAATAAGCAAACAGTGGCTGGATGTCGTCTTGCAAGAAGCGTGGCAATTTGGCTTTGTAATCGTTTTCAGCCAGCAAATAGACGTCTAAATCGCGTAACTGATTGGAG
Organism: Chloroflexota bacterium; assembly: GCA_002746795.1. Lineage (GTDB taxonomy): Bacteria > Chloroflexota > Anaerolineae > Promineifilales > Promineifilaceae. The sequence goes on from PDQY01000089.1 coordinate 6,800, forward strand.
AGTTGGCCAATGAATTTAAAATCTTGCTTGAAACGGGCTGTTTGGGCTTCTGGGAAAACGGCTTTGACCTGGCTGAGCGCGGAGCGAGTGCGGCGCACAGACACCCGGTAATCGTGCAGAAACTCGGTGTCAACATCTTGTTTGATATAACGCTCATTCATTTTCATGATTTGCAGCAAATAGCGCAAAATCATGTTGGTGGCTGTATCAGCTCGCATATCGGGTTTTAATTCGACATTGAGTTTGGCTGAGTAACTACCTGGATTGTAGCCACATGCCAGCAAAAGCAGCGGAATGACTGCACCATCATTTTCTTTGAATTGTTGTGCCTTAAACTGCTCGGCGAGCCGTGCTTCTGCTTTGTTATAACCGCGAACGGGCTGTACCGTAACCAATTGCAGCAGGGGCAGGTCTGACTCTTGTGGCGTGTGATAGGATGCCAAATTCACCCAGGCAATTGTCTTTTCGTCTTTATTGAGAATGCGATGGTTGGTTGTTTTCTGGGTGATGTTTGCCAGGAGCATGAGGGCTCGCATGGACACAATGGGAGCCAGTTTGGTGCGCAGGGGGCTGTGGGGTATATCCCACACAAATTGGGGCGGTTCGTCTAGTTCTAGCTGAACGGCCGTTGTCCCTGTGGCTAGAGTCTGCAATGTAAATCGACGACCCACCCTGAGCAATGACAATGATTTATTGTACAAACGCCAGTCGAAGGTGTCGTAGAGGCTCCACTGCTCAATTATGGATTCTTGGGGGGAAACGGCCGTTTCGTTTTTTAGAAGTTCTACCAAGGTATGGACATCAAAATCCGCTGGTAGAATAAACTGATTCATGAAACAACTCCATAGCAAAAACAAACGACCAGGTCTTTGACCTGCACTCAGACTAATGATTCAATTTTTCTGCAAAAACAGGTGTGACTCTTTATATTGCCTCATTGGCATTCACTATATCATACCTCGGATAGGACTGCCAGAGAGAGTTTGGCTGTCAACAGGTGACAATTTTCCTGTGGCAGCGGCTGGCACATTGCTTAGGTTTGCAGGG
>PDQY01000090.1 GCA_002746795.1 Chloroflexota bacterium
TGTCGGGCTAGGTAGCAAGACATTGTCCGACCTGGAGACAGTGATTCAACACTTGTCTGATGAGATTGACCCTTCGACGCTTGCCGAGATCAAGAATCGTGAACTGCGGGCAATTTTGGAGGCGAGATACAACCTGGTTCCAAGTGATCCGGAGGGATTTCTCCGGTATGCTGTTAAAGAATTAACCGGGGAAACGCTGCTTATCAAAAACCGGGATCTCATTCAGAAGATCAAATGGGGCGACGGTGAACTCCTCGATATTATCATGGAAGAGGCGCCCCATGACCTGGCGTCTATATTTTACCGCTTCAAGCCAATATTTTTGGCTATGAAGAGCATTAGCAACGACAAGCGATTTTATAATCGTTTGCGTAAACAGGCGAAACATATGCATAAACCGGTGTCAGCTCCATACCTGACACGTGTAACCCAGCAAATGAAAGAAGGCAACCTTGACCTTGCTGAACTAAAGGGTGCTTTAGGTAATGCGAGCTTGGCGCAAAAAGTGAGGCTTCTGCATGCCCTTCGGTTCCGTTTGCAGGCGTCCGATTCCATTGTGTATCAGGTGCGCAACGGACGTGGTTTTGCCACAGATTTTGCCTGGGGAGTTCCAAAACAGGATACCCGCCGTGTGCTTGCCACTGTGATTGCAGATGTAGCGGATACCCTCCGCCCGCGTCTCGAGGGGAAAACCATTCGCATTCCACAGGGTGTGCATTACGCTATCCCTACAAGTGAGAAACAATTTGTAGGTAATGTACCAGCGGGCAGCTACCTTTCAACAAACGGTGCTGTGATTCTTGGAATCCACTGGCTTGATTTAGAAATCGAATCGGGTGGATACGCTCAAGTTGATCTTGACTTATCCTTCCGCGATGCCAACGGTAAAATCGGGTGGGATGGAACATATCGCGTAGGTGATAGAATCCTGTTCTCTGGTGATCTGACTAAAGCGACACGTCCAGAGGGCGCAGCAGAATTGGTTTGGGTTTCTGATGATGTTTACCCGCCTAAGACGGTGAGCGTGAATGTATTTGGAGTTTACGGATCCAACGGGTTCGAGCTTGATCCAGATATGTATAATCCTGGTGCGCATAGTATGTATAATCCCATCGAGGCTCGGTTTGTAATGGCACAAAGTCAACAGAAGCCAGACAATTTCAAAGGGGGTTATATGATTGACCCTGATGAGATTACGTATTCTACGCCGTTAGCTATTACAACTCGGCAAATCAACATAGGGCACCTGGAACGGTTTGGGGAAGAGAACCGCTTCTACTTTACCAACACGAGCTTAAGCTGTGGTCGAAGCGCCCGGAACACGACCATCCTGGAAAAGGCGCGTGACTTCTACAGTACCAAGCTGCCCAACATGATGATGTTGAATGATATTATTCCTTTGGCGGGTGGCGCTGTTGTTGCTGAAGAGCCGATTGAGGGCGAGTGTATTGATTTGTCCTTACAATACTTGGATAAGTCAACACTGTTAGATCTGGTCATGTAAGTTGAAGGGGGAACTCTTGTAATGGGGGTTCCCCCTTTTTTTTTATTAGAGCGACATTAAATCGCTTGACATATATACATTATGTGCTATCATTACCTGGTAGCATTATAGAGGAGAAGCCATGGGTAGAGCTAGTAGACAAAAAGGGCAGCGTGGGGAGCGCAAAGTACGCGATAAGTTCCGTGCGATCTTCCCGGATGCAGAACGCGAGCTGAATGACTTCCAGGGCAACTTGGGAACAGATCTGCGCAATACCGGCATCTTCAGGATACAGGTAAAGCATTACAGAAAGCATGTATCCCCTGCCAGAATATATGAGGTAAAATGCCCTGATGCATTTGTGCCGCTTCTGGTTTCCTGGCCGACAAATCCTGGCACTGGGAAACCGTGTGTTGCCATCAGTCCCGCTAACTGGGTGAGAGTGAGTGTTGAACAGGATGTAACCCTGAAAACAGTTATTTACCGCCAACACTGCTCGTTTTCCGTATTGGGGGATGTGAATGCGGTGGAGGGTACTATCCCAGGGGTGTTGTCAGCACCATCGGCAGACGGCGAGGAGATGTTAATGCTCTTTTACCTTGACGATTTTATAGGGGCGGTTGACCCTAAGAAGGTGATGGTGTGAAGGGGAAGCAACACGATCCAGACGCACTACTGTACAACTCGGTTTTTGTAATGATTGGGTTGGCTTATGATTGGGATATAGACCGCCTGGCACAGTTTTATCAAGTGCTACCTGCGCACCTTGAGTTGTGGCTACGGATGATGGGATTCGCACAAAGCGAGATAGCATCGATGCGTCACCGGAGTTTACCGTCAAACGGTAGGTGCCGATACTGTGATATTATCATCCCCGATGGTCAAGTATTTTGTTCGCAAGAATGTGGGGACAAATTCATCGACAACCGGGAGCAACTGTTAAGGTATCGAGCATCTAAGGTGGTTCCAAACTCTGTGTTTAAGAATGTAGAATTTGATGTAGTTAGGAGAAGGGGAATATATGTTGAAAGTTGACGGAGTTGCATTGCAAAATGCCCTTGCGTTTATGGGTACAATTTGCCTAAGAAAGGCGCACATAGGGGTGTTTGAATGTGTGCGTTTGACAGTGGTCAATGACAAGCTTGAAATCAAGGGGTTGTCATATGATAAACGGGGGGGGATTACTGTTAATTTGATTGAGCCCGATGATGGGTTTGATTGTGTTGTTTCCTTGCATGATCTTGCTGCGGTCGTTGGGGTTTACCGAAGAGGTGGGCTACCCATCAACTTGCGCTTAACTAAAAGTAAGCTGATGGTTGAGGATGGGGTAGGGGGTAAAATCCCTCTTGCCATACTTAACGTTTCTGATTTTCCCAACGTTGAGCGTGGCGTTCCATATAGCGGTGGGGTGCTTGACCCACATGACATCGTTTCCCGGCTGAAGCTTGGCTCTTTTGCGTCTGATTCATCGATGAATGATAAGTTCAAGAATATTCATATTATGAGCAGGGATAATCGGGTGCTGTTTGAGGCAACAGATCGGTTCGCAGCTGCTATGGGGACGCTTGAAGTTTCCACTGAGGTCAAACCGCTCGATGTTGTTGTTGACAGCTCTATTGTTTCCCCGCTTAACAAGATGCTGGGTAGTGCGGGCGAAGATGAGATGTGGGATTTTTGCAAGCTTGATGACGATACATTTCTGATTGGTGCAGAGAGATGGTTTATTCGCTGTTCACTGTTTGACCTGGGGACGAGTAGTTATCCATGTATAAACGAACTGATGCGAAACGAGCAAAAGAATGTACTAGTTCTGGATAAAGCCGATTTTTTGTACACCCTTGAAAAATCAACGGCTGTTTCCGAGGACAAGTCTGTGGTTATTGCTATTACAGACGGTGTGGTAACCATTTCAAACACAAACGAGGCAGAACATCGTTTGTCTGCTGTGTACGAGGGTCAAGCTGATAACGAGATTCGGGTCGATGCGCAGTACCTACATAAAGTGATGCACGGCATCCCGACCGACGAAAGCGAATTCAAGCTTGAGCTTGGTACGAAATTTGAACCATTGATTTTTCGAGCCGAGGATACATCATTTATTGTGATGCCGTTGGTGGATAGATAGGGGGTGGGGATGAAGTTATCAGGGAAAACAGATGGATTGTTTTACGCAACCGCTGGCAGCGCTGGGTTTGATATTCCCAGTGCAGAAAACATGATTATCGCTCCTGGCGAGACGCTGGTGGTGCCAACTGGATTGTATATTGTACCTGGGTCTGCTGCCCCTAATGAGGAGTTACAGATCAGACCCAGATCGGGGTTGGCGTTATCCGGGATAACTGTGTTGAATTCCCCCGGTACGGTGGATGGGGATTATCCCGAAGAGATTGGGGTAATTATCCACAACCTTTCCCCGACGCACGATTTTATTATCGAAATAGGTGACCGGATCGCACAGGGAGTTGTGGCGACATTTAATCGGATGGAGAATGTTCCAGTTAAGGACGAAAAACGCATTGGCGGATATGGTAGTACGGGAGTAAAAGGTAAATGAGAAAATCACAAATACCGCAAGAAGCGCTTGATTTAATTATCAAGTTGCTTAAGGAAAAAGATGAAAACGAACACAGCTATGCTGATATTGCCAAGATTGTACGTACGGTCAATGGCTACCCAGCTACCCGTCAGGGTGTACGTTCAGTTTACCGGCGCTATATCTTGGGGACGCATCAGACAAGGGATAAGCTTGATGAGGTTGTTAAGAATAATCCAAAATCATTTGATATGGATGCCGTTTCATCTTGGCGGGATAATGTGCCGGTAGAGGTAGATGGGAACTACATGGTGTCTGGTGATAAACATCTACCCTTCACGGTAGCTGGATACCTGCCATTTTTGGTTGAAGTTGCAGCGGAGTATGACATTGTAGCCCACTTCGATATTGGTGACTTTACCGACCAATTGGCTTTGTCGTTCTTTGACAAACCATATGAAGCCGAAAGCGCCTACAGCGAATTTACGCGAGCATGGGCTATGGCAGAATCGTATTACCAGGCCTTTCCTGATACATACATGTGTGCGGGGAACCACGATGTGCGCTATCTGCGTCAAGCCGTGAAGGTTGGCTTACCAGAGCCTTTTGTGCGCACCCTGGAAGAGATTATGGATATGCCACCGACCTGGAGTGTTAACAACAGCTACATCGTCAACGGTGATACACTCATTGAGCATGGCACCAGTGCGGGTAAGAAAGCTACATACACCCGGGCAATGATGATTGGTATGAACGTCATCCAAGGTCATACCCATAATTACGGTGGTGTTGAATACATCAACGACGGTTTCAAGCAGCGTTGGGCACTGAATGTAGGTTGTGGTATTGACTACAACTCTTACGCTGCCCGATATGCCAGAAACTTCCCGCACAAGCCTACATTGGGATGCGGGGTGGTCGTAGATGGAATCCCAATGTTTATACCGTTTCGGGGGTAATGTGGATAGTAATCTCGCCAACATCCAGGCGGAGATAGAGATTCAAAGGTATGACGACGGGATAAATGATGATTCATTCCAGGTTTGGCGTAATTCTGGTGATATTGGTTATGTTCACCTGGCAATGAAGATCGTCACAGAGGCGATGTACGATTTGGTATTGGGCGACTATGAAGATATGCTATCTGCACATTATTTCTTTTTTGGGGATAGAACATGCGACCCCAGCTCGGATAAGGATTCCCTGATCTGCATTTGGAACCAGGTCTTGGGAAGAGATGAGGGGGATCTCCCGGAGTTGGTGGAGCGATACCAAGAAGGATTTGTGGATCAGGCTGACTTGGAGCGGGTGCGGAATTTGTGTACAGTGGTGAAAACGATATGATGTCACGATGGTTTAAGCGCAAGCGGCGCAAATTGTCATATGATAGACGCAAGATAGTTTGGTTGCGTGATGGTGGACGTTGTCGCTATTGTGATAAGCCGTTAAGCTACCGGGAGATGGAAGTTGACCATATAACTCCCATATTCTTGGGTGGAAACGACTACATATTCAACCTGGCTTGCGCGTGTCGCCCGTGTAACCGTGAGAAAAGTTATTATAACTGGGATAGCAAGTTAAAAAAGCTGCCCTTTTGGCGAAGAGTTTACGAGATTATGTTAATCCTTTGGTATTGGGATCTACCAGAGGTGAAGGATTTTATATAAGATGGAAGAGTTCAAGACGTTTATGATTGTGGCAATCAACATAGGCTTGTTTATCTCTGTTTTGGGCATGTTTGTTGGTTTCCTCTGGTTTGTCTACAAGCGAATGGCGCCAACCCTTGTTAGTGGCAAGGTTGATGTGAAGTATATCCTTAGCTTAATTGCCGGGATTGCGTTTGTGCTGTTGATGATTATGTTTTTCCCGAAAATGATTGCTGAGGCTGTTCAGTTTGGCTTTGAATCCTATATGCCGGTCATGATGGAGACAGCGCAGATGGTGGTTGATGCTGCAACGGAGATTATGGATGGTTCTAGTCCAAACTTCGTTGCCCCGCAAAGCTTCGATCCTACGCCTACGCCGGCTCCGTTGGGGAACCTGCATGAGTTTGGCGGGTTAGGGAACGATGCTATCCAGAATTGGACGCCTGATATGCCAGCGCCCACGCCCGAGCTTGGGGGGTAGGATATGGAAAAATTACGAGAAGCAAGAGATGTTCTTGCGAAAATATACATTGCCAGGGTAGAGCTGAGTGCCGGGAACGCGGTATTAACCAGCGTTGTCATTATGGCTCTCAGCCTGATTGTCGGCCTTGTGGTGCTGGGTTGGTGGGTGTTCCCGGTAGAATGGGATTACTCCGCGATAGAACCTGAGGTGGTGGAGGTTGTGCGTGAGGTTCCAGTAGAAGTGCCGGTACCAGTGACGTGCGATAACATGGATTGCATCGGCACAGATAGCAAATACGCTTATGTGCGTATGCTGTCTGAATGGAATGCCTTCATGCCGAACAGCCCCTACTTCCCTATGTATCTTGATCAGCTGAGTGACATAGACAGCCTGGCTTGCGATCTTGCAGATGGAACAGACGATACCGGTGAAATGAGACGCTACATCAAGGTGGCATATGAAAAGAATGGTCAAGGATGCCAATAGGGCGCGGGAATGGTACGGTGATTCAATATTTAGTGATGATTGGTTTACGATTGCTGCCCTTGGTTTTCCCGCTATTGTGTTGGTGCTGTCTCAGAGCATACTGTTTGGAGTTTTTGCACTACTACTGGTTTTTGTAGGCTTCTCTACTTATCAGTTCTGGGATAAATTGCCGGTAGCAATCCGTCACAGGTTTATGCCTGATGATGCCGAGGAGGCGATAGTAGAAGAGCCTATTGCTGACCCGGAGGAGGTTGCTGTTGCAGATGCACCTGGTAGCATTCTTTTAGGAGATATGGATGGTAAGGCTGTTCTGTTGCCAATTGCATCCCTTAATCACGTTTTTATTGTAGGGATGACACGTTACGGTAAAACGAGATTGGCATTATCCTTGGTCGCTGAGTTTATCCAAAAATTCAGTAGCGATGAGCTAAAGATCGCCTTTTCGGATGCAAAAGCTATCTCCTTCAATGTATTTGGGCGAAGCGACCATCTCTTTGCCCCTATCGCCTCCTCTGCGGAGAAAACCAGCAGCTTGATTGAGATTGTGATGGATGAAATGTATCGTCGCCTGGCGCTTTTTTCCCGCTATAGGGATAAGATCTGCACCAATGTTGACGAGTATTTCGAGCTGTCTGGAGAACGGCTGCCCCGGATCGTGGTAATCTTCGATGAGGTTGCTGATTCTATAGCGCCAAGCAGCGATGCTGAGAAGAATTTGACCACGATAGCAAAAATGGGCTTGGCGGCCGGAATACACCTGGTGCTAATTACCCAGCGACCGACCAAGATCGGCATTAGCCATGAGATTACATCACAGTGCCAGACAATTATGTCAACGTACATGAAAAATCCAACAGAATACGGCTCTGTCTCTAAGATCCCACAAGGGGTTTATGCTAATATGAAACCTGAGAAAGGGTTGTTTATGGTTTTTAACCCTGATTTGGCACCGGGATTTACTCAGGCGCACCCAGAATATGAAGGTTGGGGGTTTATGAAGTCACGCTATATTCCCAATAACGTCATCGAAGGTATTGCCATAGTTGATGCAAATGAAGCCGTTCAGTTGCCGGAGCTTGACAGTGGTGCGCCAGTATGGGGTGGCTCAATGGAAGATAAATTGCAGATGATCGAGGCGTTAGATATTCGGTTAGGGAGAATCAGTGTAGATGACATAAAAAGCCAGTTTGG
>PDQY01000082.1 GCA_002746795.1 Chloroflexota bacterium
GTGCTGAAGGCGATGAGGGTGATTTTATCTTCGTCACCCATTTGCTCTACAAACTGGGCAGCGGCGTCACGCATGTTGTCGATTTTGCCACCGCGCATGCTGCCTGATGTGTCTAACAACATGACTAGATTGACATCTTTGCGGGCTGTTTGCCACAAATCTTGAACTGCATAGAGGGCATCAACATTGGGTTCGTTGAAAATGACAGTTGGCTGGTTCAAATCTACGCCGAATTCTATGGTCAGCGGCGTGGTGATCGGTGTTTTTAGATAAGCGGGGCGCAGGGCAAAGGAAACGGCCGTTTCTTGTCCGGCTTCACTCAATAAATAATCTCGAAACAGGGCTGCTGCTTCTTGCACGTCGGCAGCTGCTTCCTGATTGATGCAGGCTGGATGGGTGGCTATAAACGTGCCCTCCAACGGGTAAATGGGTACGATGTCACCGTTGCTGTTGTAGACCACATCGTTTTCATACATGACTGCCGCGCCCAGATAGCTGGGGCCACGTTCACGCATGTTGTTGACCAGGGTGTTGGTGGAATTGGCAAAGGAGGAGACGGCGCTTTCAAAGGCGCCTACCGAAGCTTGCACGATGGGCTTTTGAATGTCGTCTGCGGTCACGGCATCGGTTTTGGCCTGGGCAGACTGAACAAGAGCCAGCAAGGTGCCAGCTCCAGCCCCTGAAAGACCTGGATGGGGATGGCTTAAGCGTAGTTGATCACCGTATTCTCCGCCGCTGTAGTATTGATACGCGGAGGGGTCTTGTGCCAAACTGCCGACATCTAGCCAGCCAAGTGGGAAACCCGGCCATCCCAGAGATTCTGCCAGTTCCCGCCACATGCCAATGACCAAGGGGCTGGTGGCCACGCTTTGGCAGTTATGTTGGTAGCTGGTGTGTCCCTGGTCTGCAGCGAGGTTGACCCACACGGGGCTGTCGGGAATCCAAAGGTCTGGAGCTGGTTCGTCAGCGCTCAAGTTTGTGATGAACTGACCAGATTCAACCCCACGGATGATGACGTAGATGGGTGTCTCGCCACGGGTGTTGGATGAGGAGTCGTTAAAGTTGGCAACGGCCGTTTGCATCCAGGGTTCTAGGCTCGTGCTAGTGACGACATTTACCAGGACGGCGTCATCTGGTATGCCTTCGCTGTCTGCATCGCCTAACTGACAGGCGAACGTTGTGGCAGCTAAAAGACCAATCATCAACCAGACAGCGCGGATATTTTTCAAAAGGGTCATGTTTTACTCCGTATTTGGTAATTGGTATTCGGTAATCGCCTTACCGCCCTACTGTGACCAATGTCAACTCCACATATCGATCTTCGGCCATGATGCTGGGATCTTCGGTGTTGTGATGGTCTTCGGGGGGGAGTGTTGCTTCAACTATGAACCGGGCTGGGTCGATGCCTTGAGAGACCAAATAATCAACGACGGATTGGGCACGCCCTTCTGCGACTTCCAGAATGTCTGCTCTGGTGTAGGCGGGGGTGTTGGCAGGCCAGGCGGACGAGCCTTCTACTTTTAGGAACAAGCCAATGGATTGGGAGAGTGTGGGAACCACACAATTGTCCAATATCCGGCGTGATTCCAGGGTTAGTTCTGTGGATTCTGGTAAGAAGGTAAAGGTACGGCAGGGCAAAACGGCCAAGGTACCGGCGTCTTCTGAGGCGACCGCGCTCAAATCTAACTGTGGTGAGATAGAGAATGTGTCGTTAAACGGATTGCCGCTGGGTTGCAGGCTGGCTTGCTCTGCGGCTCGAATGACAAAGCCGGTGTTGACGAGGTCTTCGACATTGTCATTGGGGACGGGTACGTCGGATGCAGCCCACACCCGGCGGGCGATGTTTAAGCGGTTGATGATGGGGCGCGGATCGCGCATCACGTAGGCGTTGTCGTTGAGATCTGCTTGGGCGACGCTTTCTAACCAGAGCTGTAAATCCTCGCTTGCTGATTCTGGGTAGACAAAGGACCAATCGTTGTGTCCCCAAGCTGCAATTTGGCTGGCGGCGGTGTCAAAGTCGGATGTTTGTGCTTTGAGGGTATCAAACCAGGCATTGTGGAAGTTTTGGGTTAGATCTGCCTGTTCTTGAATGGTATTTTGGGAGGTTACGATGACATCCATGACCACGCGCAATTGATCGGAACTGAGTAAGGGTTGGCCACCGCTTGTTTCTGCATCGTAAATATCAGGTTCCCAACCGGACACGACATCGGCTTGCCCTTCATTGAAGATGGCCACGGCGTCTACTACGCTGTCTTGTGGCACCAGGGTTACTTGGGAGCGTGGGCTGAGCTGCGCAATTGATAGGATGTAGTATACAAAGTATTCGCCGACGCTGTCTTGGGCGAAGGCGATGCGTTTGCCTTGAATGTCGTTGATGGTGGGCACATCACGCCCCCACAGCTGGTCGGCACCGGCGCTTTCATCGACGATGGCGGTGATTACGCCGGGGCTTTTCAGGGCTACAGAGTCTAGGGTGGTGAGCAGGCAGTCCCATGAGCCTGACTCGAGCAGGGCGGTTCGCTGTTCTTCGGTGATGTCGTATTCGGGCAGGTCATCCAGGAAGAAGGGGATGATACCGAGTTGGAAACCATGCTCGATGTCTTTGCCTGACATTTGCATTTGCTGCAGGGTGAAGTAGCTGCCAAAGGTGTCTGCGCCGCAAATGTAGGAGGGGAGGTCGGCGTGGGCGTCGTGATTGGGCCCCCAAATGGGGTCTGGGGAGTCTAGATTGGAGATGGTTTCTGTGATACTGTTATTGTTTGTGTTGGTGGAACTGGAAGGTATCGCCGTGGCTGGTTCGGGTGTGAGGTCTGGGCTGGTCATGCTGGAAAACAGCGAATAGGCGCCGAAGCCACAAGCGGCAAGGATGGCGATGCCGACGATCACTATAAAAATAATACGTGTACGATCCATTTGCATGTTTGGTCTCCTGTTTGAATGTGGAATGCTGTGGGCTGAATGATGAATCAGCGTTTTGCAAATTCCTCTTTGTTGCCCGTATATGCGGACGTTTCCCTTGAGATTTTAATGTTTAACCCTGTATCTATGGGTATTTACGCGGACAATGGCTGCCGGGTTGCAAGGTGGCAGCGGGCAAGGTTGCTGGTTAATCATACCCGAGATTACGCAGGACGTCGTTAGCAGTTTGGCCGGGGAGAATGGTGAATTGGTAACGGCCGTTGCTGTGTGGCTTGATGCTGCTGTTGTCTTCCCTGTCGATGATTAACTCCATCGCTTCGGGGAGGACGCAATGTTTACTGCCGCGCACGCCGCCTAACATTTCTTGGTAGGCGCCGATGGCGAAGAAGCCGATGTAGAGTTCTTCTGTTTCTACGGGCAGATAAAGTGGGGATTGACTTGGTTTGGGTGGGTAGAGATCGTCGCTGTCGCAGGTGATGCCGCCGAGACGTACTTGTTGGAATGGTTTGTCTAGGTGGGTGAGCGGCAGCACGATGAAGTGCTCGCTGAGTGCCCAGCTATCTGGGAAGGAACTCATGATGGAGCCATCGATGATATACCAGGGGTGTTCGGATTGGTTGTCTTTGGCGGCGATGATTTTGAAGAGGTGTGCGCCATGTTCAGCGGTGGTGTATCGTCCAAATTCACCCATGATGTCGGGGACGGGGACATGGTAGTGAGCGCAGGTTTCTTGCAGGGTGGTGAGCAGTAAGCGCACGAAGGCGTGATAATCGAAATCGAAGTTTAGGGTCATGGCGACGGGCATGCCGCCGCCGAAGTTGTAGATGCTGAGGCTGGGATGGCGCTGGCGCAGTTGGGCGTATAGCTCAATGCCTGGTTTGAGGTAGCTGACAAATGCTTCTTGGTCGGTGAGTTGGCTGCCAACCATGTTGTGAAATATTTTGAGGTTGAGGTTGGGGGCTGCCTGGATGTAGTCGGCGGCTTCCCAGAGGTTTTGGCTGTGGAGACCGAAGCGGGAGTTGGCGGCGTCCATTTCTTGCCGGTTGGTGTTTGGGCCGTAGCTTTTGGCGCGAAGCCCTACGTCAAAGTGGTGGGGGCTGTTGCGTAAATCTGGAATTTCGGCCAGGTCTTCGATGATGGGGATGAGGTTGTCGTGTTCGTTTTTGAGGCTGAGGATGTTGGTGGCGTAGGGGCTGCCGCTGGGCTTGAAGCCGTTGCATATGATCATGCGCTCGGGGGTGAGCTGACCTCGTTTGATCATGATGCGTGCGATGTCGATGTCGATGGTGGATGACATTTCGTGATGGGCGCCGGCTGTGAGGGTGGTGCGGATGACTTCTTCGGCGGCGTTGGCTTTGGAGGCGTAGGTGTAATGAAAACGGCCGTTATACCCTATCTCTGCCTGTGCTGCGGCAAATATTTGTTTCATGAAACGGATTTTGCGGCGAATGAGGGGGAGGTAGACAATTTCTAGCGGACTGGGCATGGTGCGTGTGAAGCCTTGCTGGCTGCCTTCTAGGAAGAGGTTGGCGAGATCGAGATCTTCAAAATGTAAACGGCCGTTTTTGGCTTGCAGGTAGTGATTGAATTGATGGTTTTCGGGAACTGGCTCACTGCTTTCCCAGCCGATGATGGCCTGTTTTTTGTCTAGCATCATGTTGTCTCCTGACTAGGTGACTGTCTGCGCTCTCTTTGTTAATTGTTGGCAGCCAGTTTTATGGTCGATGGTGGATGTGAACTATTGAAATTAACTGTTGATGAAAGCATTATAGTTTATTTTAGCCGGTTGGGGCACAAGATGAACTATAAAAATGTGTTAATTGGTTAACAGTGTTTTTTGCAGGAGCTGTTTTCCGGCTGTATCTAGGTCTGAGTGGAGCGGAAAGGAGAGGCTGCGGAGGTGCAGATCGTCTAGCCAAATGTCTAAAGGTTGTGGCAGTGGCTGCGGGTAGATGAGGATGGCGTTGTGGCATGCTTTTGATTTGGCGTAGGCGATGATTTGATTGATGTCTGCTGGGCTGGGTTTGGTGGGTGTTTTGTATTTGGTATCGAGGATGGTGTGACAACGGCCGTTTTTGTCATACAGAACCATGTCGATTTTGAATTGCAGTTGTCGTTCTGTGCCGAAGTGAACGATTTCTTGTGTTTTGAGCTGCCAGGCGTTGGGCAGGTGTTGGGTTATCCATTCGGCTACAAATTGTTCAAAGAGTAGTGCCATGTTGATTAGGAAGGGTTGGATGGTGTGGTCTCCACTTTTGTGGCTGGGGCCTGTGTTTTCTAGAAAAAAGCGGCACAGGGCGTGCAGGGAGCGGTAATCTTGATTGAGCCTGGTGTAAACGGAGCTGTGGCATGCTGACGAGTCAAATTCGGTGTAAGTGACTAAGCCGTGCAAGGTGTGGTAGGCGCGGCGGAGTATGGTTTGGGTGTTTTCTTGGCAATGGCGGGCGCGTAGGATTTGGTCTAGGGTGTAGGCGAGGATTTGGTTGTGGGGCAGATCGGGTGTGTGGCGGTGGTGGTGGCAGGTAACGGCCGTTTGTGGTGGTTGGGGCAGTTTGGTGATGCGGCCACGAATGTATGGCAGTGGTGTTGTTTGCGGGAGGTAGGCTTGGCGGAAACCTAAGCGGCTGCGATGCAGCACCATCTTGGCAAAAATGGCGGCTAGCCGCTCGTAAAATTCGCGTAGTGATTTTACCTGTACCCAACTATCTTGCCAAAATATGTCTGGTAAACGATAGGCTGTTTGCCACATGCGGAACAGGTTGCTCAAGTTGACTTTGGGCAGCAAGGAGAGATGCAGTGTGGGGGAGATTGGAATCCAACCTACCCAACCTTGCGGCGTTAAGCGGTAACGGCCGTTGGTGCGCGGACTGGGAAACTGTACTTCTACTTTGCCCCCATTTTGATCAAAGTTGTGGTAGAGATAGGTGAAAACGGATGCGGGCAGTTGTTCTGGCGAAAAGTAGGTGGGTTGGTATTCAGTTAGTTCAAAAATTTGTGGGTGGGCAGGCATGGCAGGGATCTCATCAAGTGTGTGGCAGGGTAAACCAAAAAGTGCTGCCTTTTCCTGGTTCACTTTCAACGCCTACTTTCCCGCCACATTTTTCAACAATACGGCGCACGATTGAAAGTCCGAGCCCTTCTCCCCGCGCTCTGGTTTGATTGAGACGAGTATGTGGTTTAAATAGTTTGTTTTGGTCGATTTTGGCGATGCCCATACCATTATCTTTGACCCAGTAGCGGATCATGCCATTGGGCACTGGATCTGCGCCTAAGGTCAATTCAGGAGGCTCTCCCCCATATTTAAGTCCATTGCTGATATAGTTGACCCAAACTTCTTCAATCCAAGGGGTATACCCCACTGTTTCTGGCCAGTTGTTCCCATGTTGAAAGGTAGCTTGATGCTTGTTGATTTCAAATGTGAGCCGTTTCTTTGCCTCAGATATGATGCGCTCCATGTCTAGGGTGTTCATGTGTACGTCACTGCGATCAACGCTGGCCAGCAGGAGGATCTCGCTGAGTACGTTGTTCATTTTATGGCTGCTTTGCCTGATTCGATTTAAGGCGAGACTGGCTTCATCTACTAAATCATCGCCCCAATGCATCTCCAGGAAGCTGCTGTAGCCCAGGATTTGGCCCAGTAATCCTTGCACTTGGTGGGCTACTGTGTGTGCAAATTCGTCTAGTTCGGCATTGCGCCTTTGTAATTCAGCCGCTTGTTTTCTGAGGGTTGCCTTGGCTTTTATATGATTGGTTATATCTCGTAGGGATATTTGCCGGGCTGGCTTCCCTTGCCATTTAATTGCTGTGAATCGTGACTCGATAACGGCCGTTTCTCTGTTTTGCCTGACTACATCAAATTTAGACACCGCTATGTCTGATGTGGGGAGACTTAACAGCTGGCCTATCAACTTTTCACTTGGACGGTCGAGGATATGTTCTGCGGCAGGATTTACAAACTGAACGATATTGTCCTCATTGACTATAATGATGCCATCTGCATTATTTTCAACAATATTTCTGCGGTAAGCTTCGCTAATCTCTAAGGCTTTAGTTTTACGATGAAGCTCGGTAATGAGAATTTGGCGTTCAATGGCATAGCGAATAGATTGTTCTAATAAATTACCCTCGATATTGCCTTTAACCAAATAATCTTGAGCCCCTAATTGCATGGCTTTGACAGCCAGACGTTCATCATCCAGGCTGCTCAAGACAATAATTGGAATATGGGGTGCTTTTTCTATCGCCTTTTCAAATGTGTTTAAGCCATGACTATCGGGTAAGGATAGATCCAACAGGATCACATCTATTTTCATTTTTTCCAGGAACGCAAGCCCGGCTGAGAGTCGTTTTACATGGAGAACCTCAAAAGCTGGCGGTGTCGATTGAGGTCGTTTTTTCTGCTTACTGAGAAGCAAGCGAATTAAATGTGCATCGTCGGCATTCTCTTCAATGAGTAAAACTTTTAATGGAGCATTTGACATGGTTTTTTGTGTGCAAATAGGAGGAAACTGCTTCCTTCAAATAAAGTGTAAAGTGTCGGTTTACTGGATTTCTTCCAGGTGTTAAACGGGTAGGGTGAACATGAATGTCGTCCCTTTCCCTGGTTGAGAGTCTACCCATATTTTACCATTGTGGCGCTCAATAATTTTTTTGCAAATAGCAAGTCCTATCCCTGTTCCGGGATACTCTTCAGTTGTGTGCAGTAATGGAGCTGAGTTGTGTTGAGACATCGGCCGCTGTATTGAGTTGGTTGGT
>PDQY01000041.1 GCA_002746795.1 Chloroflexota bacterium
CATTAATTTCTTTTAACCTGGCCTCGTCCTTTGCATATTCTTCCTTGATCTTTCCGATTTTCCCTGACAAAACAGTTGTTTGGAAGCCCATATAGGCTGCATCTAGCTCCCGGCTTGCTTGGGTCATATCTTGTGCCGCCTGAGAGACGCTTTCATCTCCTTCAGGAAGATCTAGTTTTTCTGTTGTTAATTTTCGGTTTCCATCTTCATATTGATTTTGATACCGTTTCATCACATCTTCAGCATTTTTAAGACCTTGTGTTAATGCAAACGCTAAGCTGGTATTGTCTGTGGCTCCTAATAAGGCTTGCATAGATGATAGGCGAGCGGCACTGATAAAAAAACCATTTCCCTGAGGGACAAAAGAATTGAATTGACCAGCTTTTTGCTGTAATTCAGCGCCACATTTTTCAATGACTTCTACTTGGTTTGAAGCGGATTCGTATTTTTTTTTGTGAAGTTCTCTAGTAGACTTAGGGGCAAATTCAAAAGTCAAACTATCAATTTCTTCTTTAGCATCTGCAGCTTTTTGAGACCATTTTTTTTGTTGTGCTGGAATACCACTTAAGTCAGGGGCAACATGTTGCAGCATTAAGCCTGATAAACTACCTGCCTCAACCATGTCTTCGACCATTTCCCCTGCGGCACCTTCCATCAATCTGCTGTAACCACCTTCTCCAGGGGCATGCCATTCACCTGGTGTATCACCGGTGCCTCCCTCTTTATCTTGGAGGCTGCGCCCTTCTTGAACGGCACCAATATAAAAGTCATTTTTGCGTTGAATTGTGTTGAAATTTCCCTGTTTTTGTATAGGCTTGATCCTATCTTTTTGTTTTCTTTGAGCCGCTAAGTTTGTTAAGTGATTCAGCTTATTGTGTGAACGTTGGGCAATTAAACGATCAACGGCGCGATTCCCAACTTTTCTTTGGAGGGAAAGAACATTTTTGGAATTTAACGCATCAGGATCGATGGTGCTTTGTGCTGTCGATGGTAGAATCTCAAAGTTTTGGCTTATAATTTGAGGTTCTTTTGGTTTTGCTTGGATTGATGGTTTCTTTGCAGACTGTTTATCTTTTCCATGTGCTTTGGACATTTTCATTTCCCTTATCGTAAGTATTCAGTCTCCATTATCTAGGGTTCTCAAACGAACTCAACCTCGTGGAGACCAGAGGCAATCACACCATGAGCGACCATATCGATCGATTCTTTAGGATCACCCTGTGGGCCACCACCTGGTTCTGCTGCATACAGTTCCACATTGCGAATAAACTGCACATTGGGCAAGCCTCGCAAACATTGGTACACGTCGGACAAGAAGAGTTCCCGACCAAAAGGCCACCCCGTGCCTGCGGAGCCACCAATGAGTGGGTTCAGGAATTTGTAGAGGCGGTTTAGCACTTCAGCTTCAACTGTGGCTTGCTCGGCATCAATGCTTGCCCGCAGCTGCACTCTGGCGGCGACCCAGTAGTAAGCTGGGGCGCGGATGTGGAGACGGGTGGTGAGCAGGCGACGCTCATCCAGGTAGCGGGTCAGGCGTTCAATGTCTGCGTCTGGTGGTTCCAGGGAATTGGGTTCCAGGTAGCCTGCGGGATAACGCACGCGGGGAATGACTAACATGTATACTTGCCCAGGAGTGACGCGCCCTGCTTCAGAGGGCAGTGGCTGTAAACATTTGACACGGCCAATGGTGACGCCAGGTGTTTCCAGTGCTAAATCTTCAAAATCTGAGGCGGTGACAGCGCGTTCGCGGTGCCGCAGTAGTTTCGGTGTGCGTACCATGGCATCTTCTAGGGTTTCGGCATCTAAGCCGCCCCAGGCTGGTTCCCGATTGCTGATGCGAGACACGTAGGGAATGGAGGTGACCAGGGTGTTGATCACGCCAGTTTCCACATTACCTTCGTCGCCGCCACCGCAGCGGTATTGGGGGAAGATGAGGTTGGAGCCACGCGGCGGCACGGCACCATACAGCTTGATGGTGCCATCTGGTTGGCGCACGGCTGGACCGAAACGGAGTTCGCCAGTGACGCTGTCTAGGGTGTAATGATGGCTGTCGGCGTCGGAATCGCCGAAGTCTTTGACTTCGGTCCATGTTTGGTTGCCTTCGCCTTCAATCTGGACAATTAGCTGCTCTTCTTCGCGGCGAGCCAGGATGGGGGTGGCTTGCAGCAGGTAGCGCTGTCCAGTGGAGCCATCACTCTGGCCGAGGAATTCATTGACCATTGTTTGTGTGTGGGTGGCGGGGACAGTGCCGCCCCAGGTGCTGCATTCAAGTTTGCGCAGTTGTGGTGAGACTTGATAGGGGCGCATGCCGTCTTGTTTTTCGGCATTGCTAATTTCTTTGACGCGCACGCGCACCCAGTAGAGATTGTTGTTTTTGATTTTGAGCTTGCCCATGCCTGGGAGATGGATTTGGAAACGGCCGTTATCGTTCATCCCTTTCGTCGTATCCAGTTCCACATCACAGGGGATCCAGCGCTTTTCATTGTCGTTGGTGGCACTTTCCCACACGATGGGGGGGAGCGTGGGATCAATGCCAGCACCGCCTGCCGCATCCCATTCCATGTCAAAACGTAGAATGTGATGGCTCAAATCTGTGTTGAAGCCAAAATAGAGGGCGTCGTCAACCAGGGGTGTTGAAGAAAATACCTCAAAGCCATCAAAGCCAGCGCTTAATCGTCGCAGGTTTTGTAAGTCGGTGAAGCGCTTAGGCTTGCCCCTTGAAGGAGCCAGTTCAGACAAAACGGCCGTTAATTCCGGAGGTCTTACCGTAAACGCTTCGTTGGTGGTGAAGAGGATAGCGGGTTGGGTCTCAGTTTGCGTGCTGGCGACTTCTGTGCCATGGGGGATGATCAGGTCAGTTTCTTTGGGGGCAGACAGCCAGAAGGTGACGGGAACCTTGGCGGGGACGGGCGGTTTGAGGGTGATGCCAAAGATCTCCATGAATTTGACATAATGCAAATCTGGCACCCGGTTCATGCGATAGAGCATTGTCTCTGTCATCCAGGCGAACAGTTCAATGAGCGTTACGCCCGGATCGCTGACGTTGTGGTCGGTCCACTCTTGCACGTAGTGGGGAATGCGTTTTTTGGCTTCATCTACCAGTTGTTGAAAACTTCTATCGTCGAGTTTGGGGACTGCTAATGCCATGTTACTCTCCTGGAATCAGATAAAAGGGAAAGACTAAGGTGCGTTTGTCTTGCGTGGCTTTGATTTGGTATTGAATTTCGATGACTAAGCATTGGTTGCGGTCGGGATCGGGGTAGGCGGTGACATCCAAGACGTTGATGCGTGGTTCCCACATGCCCAGTGCTTCTGCGACGTACCGCTGCGCGAGAACGGCCGTTTGGTTGTTATTCGGTGCAAAAACCAACTCTGTGAGCCGTGAACCAAAGGTGGGGCGCATCAACCGGGTGCCAGGGGTGGTCATCAAGATGATCTGAATTGCTTGTTCAATCTCAGAACGGCCGTTGGCCAGAGCCATGCCCCCTTGCTTGTTGACGCCGGGCGGAAAAGCCCACCCTGTGCCGATAATTTTGTTTTGTGTCATGATTTACCCTTCTTCATTAACCTCAGTTCGGAATGAAGGACTGACGATGAAATAAAATAATGACTCCTCATGCACTGCCCTATCATCTAAGCAGTAGGTCGCTGCTTCCCAGACATGTGTGTTGAAAACATTGTCGGGAAACATTAGGGTACATTGACCGTTTGCTGACCTGCATTTTGTATGGAAATCACACCGCCCCAGGCACACGTCAAAGCGCAGCTGTTGTTGAGAGCGGGTTTCATGCCAATGGTGACGGTAGGCGACCCTGGAGTCCATGGTGCCGTGGTGACTGGAATGCAAGGTTGTGGCGTGAGTACCCCTTGTGCCGCAGCGGTCGCTGCAGCCACCTGCGGATTTGTCAGGGTGGTACACATGCCACAGGGAAGTACATTTTTCATGGGGACATTGTCCATGATGGTGGCGGCAGGCATGCTGCAGCCATTGGTTAGATTTTCTGGAGCGATGAGCAGTTGTCCTGGCGTGGTACCAAAACTGCATTGGATAGTGGCGTTGTTGGTAACAAGTGCTGCCATTGTATTCTTCCTTAATTTAGGTTGACCATTGCGCCTTTCAGGTTGGCGGTGCCGGATGCTTCTAAATTTAGCGTGCCGCCTGCTTTGATATACATGTTGGTGCCGGATTCTAGTTTCATATTGGCTGACGATTTGATTTCAACGTCGCCGCCGCTGTTGATGATGATTTTGTTGCTGTTGCTATCCATGGTGACGGTAAGGCCGCTGCTGCTTTTGATCTCGATGGTGTTGTTATTATCATCCAGGTTGATGGCGTGGCCGCCAGCGGTTTTGATTTCCACTTTGTTGTGGTCTTCGTGGATGGCAATGTAATGATCGTTGCGGGAACACCAAGTGCTCACTAATGGCTGTTCTGCATCGCCCACCACCGGTGGTAAATTATGTTGGCCGTTCCACATACCGCCTAAAACAAAGGGGCGCGAGAAGTCACCATGTTCAAAAGCGACCAGGACTTCATCTTCCACGTGGGGAATGGCACAGAAACCAGCGTTTGGTCCGCCACCGGCACCGATAACCCGCGCCCAATCACTTTCGGCGTCGTCGGTGAGCCAGGGGAACTTGACCTTGACGCGACCCCAGTTGTTAGGATCACAGGCATTGGTGACAACGGCCGTTACCACTCCAGGCCAGCGCATCAACGGTTTCTTGTCGCGGACTCGTTCCGCCAGAGAACCTGTGCGGGCGCCACGTACGGAGAAATAAGTGCGGAACCCTTCCGGGCTGTAAACGTGGGTGGCGTTGGTGACCAGGTATTTGCCACTGAACCGGCTGCCTAAAAGCGCCAGATCCACCATCTGACCCGCTTTGATGTCCGGACGACGGTAAGCGATGCCCTCAGCCTGGATAAACGTGCCGCTTCGCTCGTTCATGCGTGCTTGAGCCAGCGCATCTGCTTCTGCCTGACTGACCACTGGTTGATCCACGATGACGAGCTTGCCCTGTCCAAAGCTGCTGGCCCAATCCTTGCCATTCCTCGACTCGTCGATTTTAGGGTACAGTTGGCCATCATCAGATTTACCCACGATGGCTTCTTGCTTATCAATATCCCAGCCCTTGACCACAACTTCATCGACTTGTTCAGCCAATGTCATGCGTGGTTTAAAGGAAATCAGTTCGTGGCCCCAACGCAGGGAAACGGCCGTGGCATTATCCGGTGGTTTGCGGAAATAAAGTTTGCCGTCATCTACAAAACATTCGTAGCCGATACGCCAGGCACGTTCCATCAAAAATTCCAGATTGGATTGGTTAGATTGGAAAATGTGGTCATAAACGGTACTGGTGGCATCGACTTCGGGCGATAAATCAATTTCGCCTGCGATTTCTTCAGCCAACTGGCTGTCTTTCTTGTTCAAAAAGGCGCGGCTTTTCGTTTCGCGGAAGAGGCGATGGGATTTGTCGTAGCCACGCACGATGAGTTCAGGTGTCATGCCTTCGCCAAAATAAGGTTCAAGAGATGAGATTTCACCTTTGATGAGAACGGTGCGTTTGCTGCCGCCATCACTGGCTGCAATTTCTATCTCTTTTGTCAAGTCAAAAGGACCGTTGTCTAAAATCTGCAACTTTTCATCTTTCATGCGCAGGGTAAACATGTCTGGCATGAATACGTGCTGATCAACGGTTGTTTCCACCACTTGACTGCGCACACTGTCTTGAATCTTGGTGCCATCGATTTTGATAATCAGTTCAGTCGATAAACTTGTTTTTTTAGACATGTGCCTCCGGTATCATGATCAACTGCCCCGGCACCAGAGCTTCCGGGTTGTTGATGTTGTTGTACTCAGCGATGGCACGCCATTTGGTGGCATTGCCATACACTTTAGCAGCGATGAGGTCTAGGCGGTCACCACGCACCACACGCCAGGTGCGCCGCACAGAATCGCTGCCTGAGGTGGGATTTTGCGCTGGGTAGTCGTTGATGTCGTTGTACTGGGTGAAGGTCACATTCACTTTAGCGCGAACGGGGGTGCCGTCGTTTTTGAACAAGGTGAATTTTTGCGTCATACTGGTCATGACAGCGGCAAAACGGAAGACACCCCATTGGAAAGCGCAGCCTGGTGGTTCCTGTTTGTCGCCACCATCCCGTGTTTCTTTGGGCTGCATGAATTTCCACATTTTGTTGGTGGTTTTGCTCACATCTTCGCCCGATTCGTAGGTATCAAAGAACAGGCTCAACTTGAGTGTTTGCGCCCCTGCTTTTTTAAAGGTCATATGCGGCGCGTCACTTTGGTTGTTAGCTTCTTCTGAGTATTGGTTTTGTTTGGATACGGTGTATTCATACGGGTTGAACATGCAAGAGATTTCCACGCCGCCGACTGAATCACCGTTTTCGTCCGCTTCATAAATTTTTGCTGGGACTAAGTTGCCTCGTGTATTACTCATGGTTAAAAACGTCCTCTGCTGCGTTCCCATTCGATTGACATGCGATCTTTAATTTCGCCATAAACTTGTCGAGCCAGTTCATCCATGTTGATTTCGGCTGCATCAGGTTCTGCCTCTGTTTGTTCGCTGTTAGGGGCTGGTGGCGCTTCTGTGGGTGGCGTGATGTCTTCTACAATCCTGGCTTCGTCACTGGTTTGGGTGGCTTCTGAGCGTGAAATGAAGGCAGACTGCACCGTGTTGGGGGTCATCATTTGCTGGGGTGGTGTTTCTAGGTCATTTGTTTTTGCAGCTGGCGATAATGTGGGGGGCTGAGGCTGGGTTGTTGGGGCTGGCTGCTGTGAAACTGGGGGTGGTTCAGCGCCGATGAGCCGCCACAAATCGCTGGGTAGGTCTCCAATTTCGGTGGCCACGGTTTCTTCGCTGCTCAGTTCTGGGGCGATGGCTGGCGTGTTGTCGGCCGTTTTCTCTCGTTGGATGGCTGGTGTTGGGGTTGGTGGCGGGGTTGGCCTCGGTTTGCGCGGGCGAATGAATTGCACAGACGATTCTGATGCCTGGCTGGGTGGAATGTTGTCTAGTTGTTCCCGCACTTGTTGGTCTTCTGCCGGCGTGACTTGGCGCATGATGCGGTCTCTTGATGGCGCGGTGGGCGGTAGGGAGACGGGGGGCGGCGTTGGTGTGTCTATCACTTGCACAGGCCAGGCGGATTGCAAGGGCATACTGGTGCTTTCAGCGGGCTGGGATTCTGGAGTAACGGCCGTTTTCCTGCCCTCATCTCTGGCTACCACAGCGGATACTTGAGGCGGTTTGGGTTGGAGCGTAACGGCCGTTTCCGCTGGTGCTGGCTGCCGTTGAATAAAAGTGGGTTCGTCTGCTCGTGTGGGCGGTGCTGGCGCAGCTTCTTCCTTTTGCTCAACTGGCTGAAAGGGGACATCTGCCCGCATGATGCTGCCTGCTTCATCGAGCGGGGACGGCATGATATGGCCTGCCTCCCGATGTTTACGCATGATGGTGTCCAGGCGGCGGGCATTCCGTTCTTCGGGCGTTGGCGGCGGTGACGGTTGGAGTGGGGGTGTTGTGCCTGCTTCCCGTTGGCTGGCAGGTTGTTTTGTAGGAGCGTCAGCGGGTAAATCAGGTACGCTGGTCTTGGCGGCAGCCGTTTCTGAGGCTGCTGGCAGCACTCCTTCTTGCCGCTCCATATGACCCGCCTCTCGATGTTTGCGCATGATGGTGTCTAAACGGCGGGCGTTCCGTTCGGCGGGGGTCAGCGGTTGAGAGGGAGGCAGTGATGGTGCTGGTTTAGCCTGCGCCGGTTCACGTTGGCTGCTGGCTGGGGGCGTTGTTTGGCTTGGTTGACCCGGGTGTGCTTCTGCGGGGTGGTGCCTAGGAGTCTCTGCACGGGGGAGCCCCGCCCTAGCCGCTGCTGCTTCAGCTGCCACAACGTTTGTTTCAGAAGGATTGGGTAATGTTTCTGGTGGCACGGGAGGCTCGCCGGAGATGGCTCGCTGTACCCGTTTCATCACAGATTTTAAGCGAGACAAGCCGCCTGTTTCCGGAGGGGTGGAGAGGGGAGCTGTCCTTTGGCTAGATGGTGGTGGTGTGACTGCTTGTGGTGACGCAGTTGGCGCCGTGCGGGTTTCAGGAGGAGAGGGCTGCCTGGCAATAAATGCCTCAACCTCATCCTGTGGTGTGGGTGGCCAGGTTGCTGCTGGTGGCGGCATGATAAAGGCATCTGCCACCGGACAATCTGTGCGGTTTTCACTCGTTGGTGGAGCTTCTGGGGCTGCTGGCGAGCGGAAAATAGCAGTCATGCTAGCATACCGCTGCACGCGCTGCACCAAAGGATTCTTCTCGCTGCGACTGCTTAACTGCCTCATCAGGTTGACACCGTCACTTCACCGCAAGCCAATTCCAACGTTTGAATGGCGACACTGTTGGCGCTTGACTGCAGTTGCGGGCCAGTCCATTTAGACGGGTAGGCCCCATCCAAATCCCAGCTCATAATCGTTTCCATCTTGTAATCAAGCAGGGAAACGGTGATTTTCTTCCGTTCAAAGGTTTCGCTCATCGTTTGTTTGTACCACTCAAACAAGGAGCTACGACCCACGCCATTTTTCAGGGTGATCTTGCTCCCTTTCCGACGACCAGGTAGTTGGTGAGTAAAGGTGTTTAAGCCACCTTCTTTAATCTGTTCCACTTCCCATTCGATCACGGGCACGGAACATTCTGTAAATGCGCCTAACTTTGCGCCAGCAATTTCCACAACGAAACGAAAGTTTGGATTTGTTGTTTTACGCAATTCATCTTTGCTCATCTGAACCCTTCATCCTTACGACAACCTTTTTCTTTCTTTTTCAATGTCCAGCTCTCTGAGCCAGAGGTCGTAAACCTTCTTGGCTAACTCGCGGATCTGTGCTGGTGTTAACGTTTTCTGGCCGCTTTTAGCGGCTTGCGCTGTTTGTTCTGGCATCTTGCCACCCGAATGATTGACGATGAAATAAAATATGGAATTGCATCGTCAGTTTCCAGGAACGGTAAGGCAATGAGTTCGTCATATTATTTAAATCCCGTTCCTAAAGGTGATAGTTGCACTTGAAAATGCTGGCTGCATGATGGGCATTGTGTACCCAGCATGAGCTTTTCGCTGCTGTTTAAGTGCATGTAGAGGTCTTGTAGATATGCCATATCAGAAGCAAACAGATGCTCGACGACTTGGGGCGTAACGGCCGTTATCCCACCCAACTGCGTAATCACCCGGCTCAATAGCAAAATCGGGATATATGCTTCATTTTTTTGCACACGGGAGTCACCCATCGTTTCCACTTCGTCGATAGACATGGCCAGCCGCATTCGACCTTGTTGATGAACCTGACCGCTGTCATCGATATAGCCTCTCGGCAGTGTGAACTCATACTCTGTTTGCATCATCGTATCCTACCTTGCGAAAAAACCTGACAGGTTTCCGAACCGTAACCGTTCAGACGGTGCTGACCAAGTTCTGGATAAACCTGCCAGGTTTGCTCAACATTACTGCACCCGCTCGATGTATTCGTGAGCGATGGTCAATTCTTCCACACCAATGTCATTGCTATCAGACTTTGGCTGCGGACCAGTTACCTTAACGGGCCACGCTTTCTCAAAATTCCAACGCGCCACCGGATTCAATTGTTGGTCATACATCACAATAGAACCGTTGTGGCGAGCTGCTTCCACATCACCATCTTCAACTTGTTTACGCCAGTCCCAGATGTCCATGTTGCTGGTAATGCCGCGTTTCAACGTGATGTTTTCCCATTTCAGACGGCCGGGCAGCTTCATCACCATTTCCTGGCCAGTTTCTGAGATGACTTTGTGTTCAATGACTTCTTGTTCCGAGCCAATTCCAGAGCATTCGGTGAAAAAGCCGCTGATAACACCTTGCACTTCTATGCCGAAATGAAAACCAACAAGGGGATCTTCACGTTCTGCCATGTCATACTCTCCTTTTTAATTGATGTCGTAACTCTCCAAAGTTGAGGAATGCGCCTGCCCACGTGCGCCTGCGTGGTATGCTCATGGGCGGCTCTTTGCACCCCTCAAAGTTGAAAAATTAAGGTACCAGGTTCGTCGTGATGACTTTCGTTAGCGTTGAGGGTCTGGTGACGACAAACCTAATCATTTGCCTATGCTTCTGCGTCAGCGCCAGCCCATTGGCTCAAACGCAAGATAACGAATTCGGCTGGTTTAACAGGTGCCATTCCTACTTCAATGATCAGCTGTCCCAAATCCCGGATTTCATGGGGGTTGAGTTCTTCATCACATTTCACGTAGAAGGCTTGTTCCGGGGTCGTGCCAAAGAGGGCACCATTGCGCCAGATCACGCGCAGGAAGGCAATGACATCTCGCCGGACTTTGGCCCACAGGGTATGGTCATTCGGCTCGAAGACCACCCACTGCAAACCAACGTCCAGGGAGGAGCCTACCTGGCTGAACAGGCGGCGGACATTGATGTATCGCCAGGAACCGTCACTGCTCAAGGTGCGGGCTCCCCAAACGCGAATGCCGCGACCAGGGAAGGAGCGAATGCAGTTCACCCCAATTGGGTTGAGGGTGTCTTGCTCGTGGCGCGTTAGCCCAATTTCTACATTGGTGGCACCCAGAATCACTTCGTTGGCTGGGGCTTTGTGGACGCCGCGTTCCGCATCAACCCGGTTGTAAATGCCAACGATATGGCCGCTGGGCGGCACCATCTTGCTGGTGTTGGGGCTGTCGCTCAGGTCACTGATTTCAACCCAGGGGTAATACATGGCAGCAAAGGATGTATCGTAGTTGACAAATTCACGCCATTCTTTAGCTTGTTGGGCATTCAAACCAGGGGGCGTGTCTAAAATGGCAAAGCGGTATTGCATATTTTCGCAGTGGGCGATCATTGCCGTTTGCACTTGCTTCACCAACTCTTTAGCCGCTTTGGAGCCATCGTAATTGGCCATCAGGTCTGGGCAAAGAATCAAACTGACGTCATCTTGTGCTTCTAAACCGTTGATACCTGTCCGTTTGGCAGCATCACCGATGAAGTCGGCCGCTGTCAATGGATCGAATGTTGGTTCAGGGACAACCTCGTCTTTGCTTTCTTCGGCAGCTTTTTTGGCTCGAGGTGGCCGTTTGGATGGGGCTTTTGGTATTTCTGAGAGGGCACGTAAGCTGGTGACGTAGCAGGCACCGCCGCCATTGGCGAAATACCCGTATACGGCATCTGGCAAAAATGCGCCTTCGGTGAACCCTCCAAAAACGTCTTGGAACTGAGTCCAATTGGTTACCAGGATGGCTTTATTGAGGACGGAGGCCACTACTTCACGTTCCCCGGTATCGGGGTTAAACTGTTTGATACTGGCTTCGGCGGTAATACCTACGAAGGCGGCGATGGAGACACCGGCGACTTCAATGGGTTTGGTACCGCGATCTACTTCTTCAACATAGACACCTGGAGATGCATAAGTTACAGCCATTGTTTTATCTCCTTTTTGCTTGTGGGCTGGTTGATGAATGATTGGCAATCCAGCCTGACTTGTGTAAGCAACTTGACAGTCCAAATTTAGGCTTTTCAGGATTTAGGGTGGTGCGCGATTCTTGACGTAGGGCTGATTTTGCATTTTTTGTCGTTTCATATGATTCCTCGTTTTACAGTTGGATGTCGTAATCTTTACCAGGAATGGTGACTTTGGTTTCTTTGGGTTTGCCTTTTTCGGGCCAAGCGACCAAGGTGTAGTCGCCATGTAAGAGGCTGCCCAGGCGGAAACGGCCGTTATCGTCGGTGGTGGTGAAGTAGCCAGTGCCTTTGATGGCGATGTTGATGTTGGCTTGCGGGCTGCCCTTCTTGGAGACAATGCCGCCGATGTATGATTTGGGGTGAACGGCCGTTTCTGGTGCCAGGGTCTCGCTGGGTGGGTTTTCTGAAATGCCAGAGCGTAAAGTGAGGGTGCGCACCGCTGGTCCCGTGACCTTGTTCCAGGGATCCATGGCTACGGTGACCACGTAAGAGATGCTGGGACGCATTTCATTGTCTAGCGCACTCCACACCTCTGCCGGGTTGGTGAGCTTGTCGTTGCTGGCCACCTTGGCTTGAATCTCGAACGGCTGCTCCTGCATCTCACCCACCAGGTATTTCGGTGCAATAATGGGATTGCGAAACAAGGCCAAAAGGCAGCGTGCCAGGAGCAAATGCTCATCGTCTGCTTCTGCGGCCCAGGTGGTGAGCATATAATGGCAATCTACGCGGAATGGGGTGCGCTTCATGTGTGTGACATGGAAGTGGGCACCGTCATTTTGGCGCAGTTGTTCCCATTGATGTTGGCGCAGCACCACATTTTCGCGCACGTCATACAGGTAAAAATTGACGGTGGGCTTAACCAGTTTTGTACTCCATTCGCGTACAGGCTGGTCAAATTTGATGTCAATCTGGCCGTTTTTGATGGGTATTTCGGCGGTCAGCATATTTTTGATGGACTCATCCAGATCTGAAAACATGGTTTACTCCAACGTTTCCTCTTCTTCCTGAACTTGAGTCAATTCTTCTTCTTCCTGAGCTTCAGTTAATTCTTCTTCTTCCTGAGCTTGAATCAATTCTTCTTCTTCTTCTTCTTGTCTTTGCAGATTGTCGGGCTGGGCCATGACGATGTCGGCTGTTTTGTCAGCTTCTGCTTCATACTGGTCATTGGGGTCATTGACAGTCATTTTTCCCTGCACTGAAGGGGTGGAAGCTCCTTGTTGGACGACATGGGTTAGTTCATGGGCGATGAGATGCTGTCCATCGCTGCTGCCTGGGTTGTATGCGCCTTCACGGAAGAAGATGTCGTTACCGGTGGTGAACGCTTTGGCGCCCAACTGCTTGGAGAGTTGATCGGATTGGGTGTCGTTGTGGATGGTGACATGACTAAAATCCTGTCCCATCGTTTGCCCTGCTTTGGTGGCTATGCCTTCGTCCAGGCTTTGGCCACTGCCGCGCTGCCTGTTGATGGAAACGGCCGTTTCGTCATCAATTTCTGTTGGACCTTCACTCTTGCGCTGGGCGAGAAAGCGCTGCACTGAAGCGTTGCCCAGCGTGTGCTGCATCTGGGTCAGGGTGGCTGGATTGAGCTGCCCTTGTAATGTGTCCACCGACACGTGAGCATCATCTTTTTGCGGTTCAACTTGTTCTGGCTGTGGCTTCGGTTTGGCCTTTCCTTTTTCGTCAAATGAATGTTCCAATGACATCTTCATCCTCCAGTGCTACCCGGTTGGGGGCAGCGTAAACAATTTTTCGTCGATTAAACGGCCGAGTTTTTGATATTCGCGTTGGGCACTATGAAGCAGGTGGCGCATGCCCACTGGCTGCTTGTCTTCGGCGGCTAAAAATGCGGCGGCCAGGATAATGTTGCGAATGTTGCCCCCTGGAATGCGGAGACGCTGCGCCAGCACTTTGAAATCGACATCTGGAGCCAGTGGTGTTTCCTGGGGGACATTGACATGCCAGATGCGTTCGCGGTCGGCGGCTTCGGGGAAGGGGAATTCCACCACGAAGTGAAGGCGACGGGTGAAGGCATCATCCAGGTTGGCGCGTAGATTCGTGGCCAGAATGACAACGCCATCATACATTTCCATGCGTTGCAAAAGGTAGCTGATTTCGATGTTGGCATACCGATCATGGCTGTCTTTGATCTCTGAGCGCTTGCCGAAAATGGCGTCTGCTTCGTCAAAAAAAAGGATGGCGTTGCTGGTTGCCGCTTCGGTGAAGATGCGGTCTAGATTTTTCTCGGTTTCGCCAATGTATTTACTGACCACGGTGGAGAGATCTACTTTGTAGAGAGCCAGCCCTAAGACAGTGGCCATGATGTCGGCTGACATTGTTTTGCCGGTGCCGGATTCGCCAGCAAACAAGGCGCTGAGCCCTTTGCCTAACGCCAGCTTGTGGTTAAAGCCCCATTTGTCGTAAACGGTGGGGCGATGTTTGACGGTGTTGACCATTTCATGAAGCTGGTTCAAGGTGTCTTGGGGCAAGACGATGTCTTCCCAGGAGCAGCGCGGCTGAATTTTGGTGGCGAGACGGGCTAAGTTTTGGTTGGAATGAGCGCGGCTGGCAGCAAATAAATCTTCGTTAGTTAAATCATCTTCTCGCCAGTGAGCTAGATCGCGGGCGGTGGCGATGGCGTCTTCGATTTGGCCGGGGGTAAAGCGGAAATGATTGGCAACGGCCGTTAAATCTAACGCGCTCTCTCCGCCTAAATGCTGCTGCCAGATGGCTAAACGGCCGTTAAAGTCTGGCGCCGGGAAGGAAATCGCAAACAGAGGGCGGGGGCGGGCGCGATTGCTGGTTTGCCAGGCTGTTTGGCTAGCTAATACCACGATATGGGGGTAAGCCAGCAGTTGGCTGAACAGGGGGTCTGGTGGTTGGTTGTCTACTAGCAAGCGCTCCCACTCTTCTAGGAACAGAACTGCCCCAAATAAACGGCCGTCCCGCAGCAGCCACTGGGAGCAGGTGTGGAGGTTCAGGTTGCTGGCAGCCAGTTTTGTGCAATTGATGCGCAGTAACGGCCGTTCCGCCTGAGCGGCGAGATGTTGAGCTGCTTCTAATTTGCCCGTCCCGTAGCTGCCGAAAAAAGCGTAGAGCGGCGGTGGCGCGGCATCACTGAGGTGCAGCAATTTCTGGAGTAAATCTGTCGAAACACGCTGTGGCTTGCTTGTCTCAGCGACCGGGTAAAGTTGGGCCACCTCCTGTAGTTTGGGATCGAGTTGATCGTCGCCCAGCAAGAATTCAATCACATGAGGAGCCGGCCGAATCGATTGCATGAGCAGGCTGTTGTCGTCTCGATCCCCCGTGATTTCAAGCAAGCCAGATTGGATTAAACGGCCGTTTCTGCCGAACAATTGTCGTAGAGCCAGCTTTTCACCGAAGTCATCTGTGAGCAAATTAAGCAGCAGCCCAATAGACGGCCGTTTTTTGGTGACATCGTCATGGAGATAGGCAAAGATTTGAGCGTAACGGGGGTCAATTTCGGGGGCGATGGTCAGTAGAAATGCTTCTACCTCCTGCGGTGTGAGAGAAAAGGCGTTGATTAAATGGGCTAGGCGAAGAGAACGGCCGTTTTCCAGGCAGCTATTCGTTTGCGCATGCCATACCGCATAGGCTTGCGAAATGGTTTCATGCCAGCTTTGGTGAAAAGCGGCGGAATGGTGCCCATTTTCCGACCAGATGTGCTGCCCCATATCATAGGTCAATAACTGATCCACTTGCTCATCAGCAATGTAAAGGCCGCGAAACTCATCATGCGGGTTTAAGCCATTCTCGCGTGCGCGAAAGACAGCCCAGCGAATGCGCACATCAACGACAGCCAGCCCTGCCAGCAGATGACCGCGGCTATCCGCAAAAGGAGACCCATCAATGACGTGAACAGCCGTGCTCATTGCTTTTTATCCTCTTGAACAGGCTCAAACATCTGTTTAAAAGCAGAGTCATCATTCAAATACCAGTTAATGATTGTGGGGATCTCTTCCGTTGATTTAAAATGTTTCTTCTGTTTAGATTGCACGTGCTGCACCCAGCCACGCCAATCACCGACTGTCAGGGGGATATCCCGATTTTCCCGCCAAACACGGATGAGAAAGGAATGTCCATCTTTCTCAAATCTGGACATAATCACTTGATTTTGTTCATCAGCCATCATTCAACCCGGAAGCAAGGCCGCCAAGTAAACGTTCACCAAAAGAGAATAACCTGGAAACGAATACACTCAAGCTGACTGTTCTCCGAACTATTCATTTTGAAACAGTCAGCACCTAAAGTTATCGCTGCTGACATTGTATGGATGAGCCTCACAAAACTCTCACAAGCCGCCGGCAGAAGCAGAAAAGGGCTGCTGGCTTGCCACCAAAATGATTTGTTGAGAAAACACTGGACATTATCTGTAAATCAGCGATAATGAAGCATCGTATAAATTGTGAAAATTGTCACAATTTCTGCCTTTGATATGATTGTTGCGAATCCCATTGGTAACAGGAGGTATGTATGTTAAAAAAATCCCGTAAAGTGGAACCCCCATCAGACGATAAGCGGTGGCGAATCGTCCAGGGAACCATGCGCCG
Organism: Chloroflexota bacterium; assembly: GCA_002746795.1. Classification (GTDB taxonomy): domain Bacteria; phylum Chloroflexota; class Anaerolineae; order Promineifilales; family Promineifilaceae. The sequence continues at coordinate 16,051 of PDQY01000041.1, forward strand.
AAACGGCTATGCACGGCATTCGCTCATTGAAACCCTCCACACAGTGCAAGAATCCTTTGGCTATTTAGATGAGGACTCTCTGCATTTTGTAGCAGAATCACTGCGTGTACCGCTAAGCCAGGTCTATGGCGTTTCCACATTCTATCATTTGTTCAGCCTGAAACCGGCCGGTAAACATACCTGTGTGGTATGCACAGGGACTGCATGTTATATCAAAGGAGCCCCCGATTTGCTCAATACCATCAAAGAAAATTATGACATTCAGCCTGAGGAAACAACGAAAGATGGTGAACTTTCGTTGTTAACAGCTCGGTGTGTTGGTTCTTGTGGTTTAGGCCCCGTCGCTCTGGTTGATGGCGAAGTGGCAGGCAAGCTCACTCCAGAAAAGATGCTGGGGCGGCTGCAGGAGGCGGTGACAAATGATGCATGATAAATTTGAACAGATCACCGAAAGAGAAGAAGAAAAAGCTGGTGAATTGTCCCATACCGTAAAAGTATGTATGGCGGCTGGCTGTTTGTCTTCACAAAGTGATGCCCTCCTTGAGGCTCTCCAGGATAATGTGGGGGAACGAGGCTGTAAAATCAAAGGTGTTGGTTGCATGGGGCTGTGTGCTGAGGGGCCTTTGGTAGAGATTGACACCCAGAAGGGTGACACAGTTGAATCGGTTATGTACCAACATGTGACCCCAGACGATGCGGAAGAGCTGATAGCCTCTATCGACTCTGATCCAGTTGAGCGACTGAAGCTGGATAAGGATGTGCCGTTCTTCAAGAATCAGGTAAAGATTGCCTTGGAAAATAGTGGTCAGATTGATCCCGAGCGGCTTGAGGAATATATCGCGGCTGGAGGCTATTGGGGATTATTAACGGCCGTTACCGAAATGGGACCAACTGAAGTCATCGACGAAATTGTGACCAGCGGCCTCCGTGGTCGTGGTGGCGGCGGCTACCCTACCGGCCTCAAATGGAACACCGTCGCCAAAATGGAAGGTGCCATCAAATACATCATCTGCAACGCCGATGAAGGCGACCCTGGCGCCTTCATGGACCGCACCGTTTTAGAAAGCGACCCCCACCGCGTGCTAGAAGGAATGGCTCTGGCTGGTTACGCTGTCGGTGCCACCGAAGGCTACGTCTATGTCCGTGGTGAATACCCCTTAGCTATCGAACGCCTCAAGAAAGCGATTCGTCAAGCCAAACGAATGGGCATCCTTGGTCACAATGTGTGTGGCACCACCTTCGATTTCAACGTCCACATTCGCATTGGAGCCGGTGCCTTTGTCTGTGGTGAAGAAACAGCGCTCATTGCCTCCATCGAAGGTCAACGTGGTACGCCACGCCCCCGACCGCCCTATCCGGCAGAATATGGCCTATGGGGACATCCCACCCTCATCAACAACGTAGAATCCTTCGCCAATGTGCCTGCCATCATCCGCAATGGCGGTGATTGGTATGCCGACATCGGCACCGAAAATAGCAAAGGCACCAAAGTCTTTGCCCTGGCTGGTTCCATCCAAAACACAGGTATCATCGAAGTGCCAATGGGCATTACCCTCAATGAAATCGTGTTTGACATGGGCGGTGGCATTCCCAATGGTCGTGAGTGCAAAGCTGTGCAAACAGGCGGCCCCTCTGGCGGTTGCATCCCCTTAGAATATTTTGACACACCTGTCGATTACGATTCCTTGCGTGAACTAGGCTCCATCATGGGGTCAGGCGGTATGATTGTCATGGACGAAACCTCGTCAATGGTAGATGTCGCCCGCTATTTCATGGAATTCTGCATGTCAGAATCGTGTGGCAAATGCGTACCCTGCCGGGTGGGCACAGTGCATATGCACAACTTGCTCGACAAAATTTATTCTGGCAACGGCAGCTCGCGTGACCTGGCTCTGCTAGAAAAATTGTGTGAAATGGTAAAAGAAACAAGTCTCTGTGGTTTAGGTCAGACCGCGCCGAATCCAGTGCTTAGCACCTTACGGTATTTCCGCCAGGAATATCTCGATCTATTGTCGGATGGTGAGACAGTGGCAAATGTTGAAGTAGAAGCGGAGGTGGCAGTATGAGACGCTCATCCAAAGCGAGAACAATTAAGACTTTAAAGATTGATGGTAAAGATGTGGCTGCCAGACAGCATGAGACCATCTTGGAATTGGCACAAGAAAATGACATTTTCATCCCCACCCTTTGCCACATGGAAGGTTTGTCTGAATATGGCGGCTGCCGGTTGTGCCTGGTGGAGATAAAAGGCTCTAACAAACTGCAACCTGCTTGTATGACTACCGCCCGGGAAGGCATGGAAGTGGTGACTAATTCTGAGAAACTGCATGAGTATCGTACCATGATCCTCGATTTGCTGTTCTCAGAACGGAATCACATTTGCTCTGTGTGTGTGTCAAACGGGAATTGTGATCTGCAATATCTGTCCCTGAAATTGGGCATGACACACATTAACGTGCCCTATCTCAACCCATCTGTTCCTGTGGATATGTCCCACGATTACTTTGTGATGGATCACAATCGCTGCATTTTATGTCAACGTTGCGTGCGCGTGTGCAGCGAAGTGGAGTGGGCCTCAACCAAAGGCGTGATGGGTCGTGGTATCAATACCCGCATTATCCATGACCTGAATGGTACTTGGGGTGATTCTGATACTTGTACAAGCTGTGGTAAGTGTGTCAATATTTGCCCAACTGGCGCATTGTTTGAGAAAGGTAAATCAGCTGGTGAAATGGAAAAACGGCGCGATTGGTTACCTTACTTGAAGCTGATGCACGAGGATTAAACTATGAGTGAAAAAGCAATCATGGCAACCGTATGGCTGGATGGCTGCTCAGGCTGTCATATGTCATTCTTGGACATTGATGAACGTATCCTGCAAATTGCAGAAAAAGCAGATTTGGTTTACAGCCCGCTGGTTGACATTAAAGAGTTCCCGGAAATGGCAGATGTGACCCTGATTGAGGGTGCTGTTAGTAGTCAAGAAGATTTGGAAAAAATCAAGAAGGTACGGGCGCATACCAAAATTTTGGTGTCGTTGGGTGATTGTGCCGTCACGGCTAATGTGCCTGGCATGCGTAATCCGTTCAACGTGGATGACGTGATGGATCGCGCTTACATCGAAAACTCAGCCACCAATCCGCATATTCCGGTAGAAGTGATTCCCCCCTTGATGAAGACATCAGTGCCTGTGCATCAGGTTGTGGATGTGGATGTTTTTGTCCCAGGCTGTCCGCCCCACGCTGACACGATTTTCTTTGTGCTTGCGGAGTTGCTGGAAGGCCGCATCCCGGATCTGACGGAGATGACGAGGTTTGGGGTGTAAATGAGGACTAGGGTCTTGGGATTAGAGGCTGGCTTTTACTGATCGCCATTCCTCAATCCCCAATCCCCAGGACAAGGAAAAATCCTATGAGCAAAACAATTACGATTGATCCCGTGACCCGCATTGAGGGTCATAGCAAAATTACGATTCAACTGGATGATGATGGTCAGGTGGAGGATGCACGTTTTCATGTGACTCAGTTCCGTGGTTTTGAGAAGTTATCTGAAGGACGGCCGTTTCATGAAATGCCAGCGCTTACTGCTCGTGTTTGTGGTATTTGCCCGGTTAGCCATCTAATCGCATCTGCCAAGACTTGTGATGCTTTGTTAGCTGTCAGGCCGCCGCGCACGGCGCGTAACTTGCGCCGTATCATGAACTTAAGCCAGATCATCCAATCTCATGCGTTGAGTTTCTTCCATCTTTCATCGCCTGACTTGGTAATGGGCATGGATGCCGATCCCGCTAAACGTCATTTGTTTGGTGTGGCTCAGGCGAAGCCGCAGTTGGCGATGGATGGGATTGCCCTGCGCCAGTTTGGGCAGCAGATTATTGAGCTGTTGGGCGGCAAACGGATCCATCCTGCCTGGATTGTGCCTGGTGGTGTTAGCCATCCTTTGTCGGCGGAACACCGCAACGAAATTTTGGCGAGAATTCCTGAAGCATTAAAGCAGGCACAGCGTACTTTGGATTGGTACAAAGCGACCTTTGCCCAATTCACTGAAGAGATCCGTACCTTTGCCAATTTCCCGACCCTTTTTATGGGCATGGTAAATCCTGAAGGATTGATCTCGATGTATGCTGGCAAGATTCGCATCGTTGATGCTCAAGGTGATATTGTGGCGGATCATCTTGACTACCATACTTATCAAGATTGGATGGCAGAAGCGGTTGAGCCAGATTCTTACCTGAAATCGCCGTATTACAAGCCGATGGGGTATCCACAAGGTATTTTCCGTGTGGGACCTTTAGCTCGTTTGAATATCTGTTCTCATTGTGGCACGGATCGTGCTGACATGGAATTGGCTGAGTTCCGTTCGCTGCAACGTGGGGCGGTGTTGAGTTCATTCCATTACCATTATGCCCGTCTTATCGAGATTATTTACTGCATCGAGCGCATCAATAATTTGCTCAATGATCCTGATATTTTGGATGATCATGTGCGTGCGCATGCTGAACCGAACCAGTTTGAGGGTGTGGGGATGTCTGAGGCACCACGGGGCACGCTGATGCACCATTACAAGATTAATCGTGATGGCCATATTGAGTGGGTGAACATGATTATCGCTACGGGTAACAATAATCTGGCGATGAACAAGGGTGTTTACCAGGTGGCTAAGCATTTTGTGCAAGGTGAGAAAATTCAAGAGGGGATGTTGAATCGTGTAGAAGCGGTGATTCGCACGTTTGATCCTTGCTTGAGCTGCTCGACGCATGCTTTTGGCCAGATGCCGCTGCATGTGCAGGTGTTGGCACCCGATGGTGACGTGTTGGATGAGAGGTATCAGGCGTGATTTGCCAATGGTAAATGGGAATCGGTGATCGGCTGGGCTGGTCACCAATTTTTTTGTTTGCTTAGACGTGGCGGATACGATGTCGTCAGGTTGCTAAATTCTGTGTTTTTTTGCCCTGGGCGTTTATGGAACTTAACAAATGTACGCAGGTATCTCAACAGGTATTTGTATCTAACGTTTAAGTGTTGACATAATCTTCTTTTTAAACCAGGTTTACGGAAGCGCTGGTTGACGTAGGTGATTTGTTAAGGATTGACGATGAAATAAAATACGGATCAGGGCTTGCTTGAGATTTTTTTATGAAGGTTTTGTTAATTGGATATGGTAATCCGCTGCGAAAGGATGATGGTATTGGGTGGCGGGTTGTGGAGGAAATTGAGAAGGGGCAGTTGTTCATGGCCAATTGTCAATTGTCCACGATTGTGACGCACCAATTATTGCCGGAGTTGACAGGGGATGTGAGTGAAGCGGAGCTGGTGATTTTTGTGGATGCGTCGGTAGAGGGGGAGCCAGGCACGATTGCGGTGCAGGCGTTAGCCCCGGTGGAGCAGCGGATTGGGGCGTTGACGCACCATTTTGATCCGGCGGGTTTGTTGGGGTATGCGCGGGATTTGTACGGCCGTTTTCCGCGAGCGTATTTGGTGACGATAACGGCCGTTTCTCTGGGGTATGGTGAAGGATTATCACCTCTTATCGAAGCGCTTGTGCCAGAGATATTGCAGCAAATCAAACAAGTTGTGCATCTGTGACAAGGTGAGGTTTTTCAGGAATAATCCACCTGGAAATGGGTTACCACTCATGTATGACAAACCCTAAACAGGGTTGTCGGCCTTTTAGGAGAAAATAAATATATCTCCTGATATAATTCTACTGTATCCCAAAAATCAGGAGAATTCCCATGACGATAAATCGCGTAGTTGTAATTGTTTTAGATAGTGTGGGTATTGGCGAACTGCCAGATGCTGCTGCCTTTGGCGACGTGGGCAGCCATACGCTGGGCAGTATGGCTCGTGTGGTTGGCGGCCTCAAGGTTCCCAATCTGGAGAAAATGGGGCTGGGCAATATCGCTATTTTGGATGGCGTGCTGCCCCAAACAGAACCAACGGCCGTTTATGGCAAAATGGCTGAGATTTCCGCAGGTAAGGACACCACCACCGGCCATTGGGAGTTGATGGGCATTGAACTCAAACAAGCTTTCCCTCTCTATCCTGATGGCTTCCCCCCTGAGGTGATGGAGCGTTTCGAGGCGGAAATTGGGCGTGGCACTCTAGGCAACTATCCCGCTTCTGGCACCATCATCCTCAACGAACTGGGTGAAGAACACATGGCGACAGGCAAGCCCATCGTTTACACTTCTGGTGACAGTGTTTTCCAGATTGCTGCTCACGAGGAAATCATTCCTATCGACGAGTTGTATCACATGTGCCATGTGGCGCGTGAGATTTTGCGTGGTGAGCATGAGGTGAGTCGTATCATCGCCCGGCCATTTGTGGGCGAACCGGGTAACTTCACTCGCACGGCCAATCGTCACGATTACTCGGTGGTGCCGCCACAGCCGACTTTGCTAGACAAAATCGAAGCAGCCGGGCAAATGGTCTATGCGATAGGCAAAATCAATGACATTTTTGTGGGTCAGGGCATTACGGATTATGTGACGACGCAAGACAACATGGATGGCGTGGACAAGACCATTGCTGCCCTTAAAGAGCGAACAGAAAAAGGATTCATCTTCACCAATCTGGTGGACTTTGACGCTAAATTCGGCCATCGTAACAATCCAGCAGGGTATGCCAACTGTTTGGCTGAATTTGACCAACGCTTACCAGAAATTGTGGCGGCGCTGACAGATGACGATGTGTTGGCGATTACTGCTGACCACGGCAATGATCCCGTAACGCCCAGCACGGATCACTCCCGCGAATATGTGCCTGTGCTCATCATTGGCAAACCGGTGAAGGCTGGTGTCAATATTGGGGTACGCCGCACATTTGGAGATTTAGCCGCGACCATAGCGGAGATGCTGGGGGTAGAACGGCCGTTAATCGGCACAAGTTTTATGCAAGAGATATTGGCGGACTAACAGTTGAAGATGACAGATTGACTGCACTGGCCACGGCTTGCTATTCACTGGTCACGGCAAATGGTGACTGAATGATACGCCGGTTGCGCTGGAAGGGGACATCTGAGCCTAATGGTTCAAAATCCTTAGTTGTGCCAGCATCCCAATGCAAGACAGCGAAAAGCGAATCAGTGATAGTTTCTGAATCGATAGTGACGGTGACATCTCGATTGATGCCAGGCGCCAGCCAGGTTTGCCCGATGATGTCACCCAGTTCGCCATCGTCATTGGTGTAGATAACGACCCAGGCGCTGCTGTCGGTGATGGCGTATGGTAGGGTAACGGCCGTTTCTCCATCTACTTCTTGCAATGCTTGATCTTCGGTGATGAGATAGTTGCCGGGATTGGTGTTAAAGCTAAATGGATGGGCGATGCGTCCCTGATACACCACTTGAAAATCCCCTCCGATGAAATCAAATTTATCGCCAGGTTCCTTGTCGATATGCAAGAAGACGAACAGCTCTTCAGTGATTTGGTTGCTTGATAACTTGACGGGCACAAATTCATTGAGGCCATTGTCTAGCGGAGCGGATCCGATGATAATGCCAGGGCTGCCGCCATCATCAGCATAAACGGCGACCCAACCGGGACCATTGCTCACAACACGCTCAACTACAATTTGATTATTGATGACGGGCTGGTCAAAAATCACGGCTTGGGGTGGGAATGTCGCTTCAATTTCTGCTGCCACCGGTTCTCCTATGGCCAGCACTGGTAAATCTTCTTCGGGGAAATCAAAATGTTGCTCGCGCCCCGTGTCTGCGTGCAGCATGATGTAGAGGTGGGGTGTGGCTTCTCGCCAGGGAATTGGCACCACAATGTTTTCTGATGTGCCAGCTTGCACAGAGGTGAAGCCTAAAATAGTGCCTATGGCGTCAGCTTCTTGTGTGTAAACGACAACCCATCCTGGGCCTGGTGAACGGACATTGTCGATGGCAATGAGGCCATCTTCTAACACATCCTGGTCGCTGGCCTGGATTTCTGGTAGCTGCATTTGCCGGTTAATGGCAAAGGATTGGGCGACGGTGCTGCCATTTTCAAGCAGGGGATCATCTTCCCCCGGAAAATCGAAGCTGTCTTTGCTGCCTGCGTTGTGGTGAATCATGGCGGTCAAGGTATCTGTGGCTTGCAATGGTTCAATGACTACTTCTACTGCGCTGTTGGTGCCACTGGTAACGGCCGTTTGCCCCAGCACTTCTCCTACCTGACCATCATGTTCGGCATGGATAACGACCCACGCCGGTTCTAGCACGGTGACATTGTCGATGACCAGGAGGCCATCGTTGTTGAGTGGCTGGTCTGAGACGGACAGGGTGGGCCGCCTGGGGGTGTTGGTGGGTTCAGGCGTGGGGGTGTCTGTGGGTTGAGCAGGCGTGGCGGTATGGAGAACGGCCGTGGCCGCTGGTGTGGGTGTTGGCTTAGCGTTTCCGCAAGCCGTTAGCAATAGCAAAATCAGGGAAATAACGATCAACTGTTTTAACAAAACAACCTCGCTTAAAAATTAACCTCGCTTAAAAATTAGTAATTGTCAATTTTCAATGGTCAATTGTCAACGGCCGTTCATTGACAATTAACAATTGACGATTCACTCTTGAAATGAATTCGATTGTATGTCGGGTGAAAGCGCAAAACAAATTTGATGCCAGGGTGTGGCACAGGCCGGGTGGCCTGTGCTTCTATCGATTACGGTGGCCCGGCTTGCCACCACATGGTTTGCCCATCTGTGGTGACTTCGATGGTGCCTAACTCGTAGGTGCCTAACACGGCGGCGCCGATGGCCTGGGCGCGTGCCAGCACTTCGGGGTGTGGATGGTTGAAGCGGTTGTCTTCCCCCGCAGAAATGATGATGATTTGAGGGCGCACTGCTTCTAGAAAGGGCATGGTGCTGGAGGTTTTGGAGCCATGATGCCCTGCTTTGAACACCAATGATTGGAGTGGATAGCTTTGTGCCAGCATCGTTTGTTCGCCTTCTTCTTCTACATCGCCGGTGAGCAGCAGGGAAAAATCGCCGTAGGTTAGGCGGAAGGAGACGGAGTTTTCGTTGCGGTCTAGGGTGGCGAAGTGGGGGCCAGGATGCAGGATTTCCAGGCGAACACCATCGCCGATGTCGATGATTTCGCCAGCCTGGGTGATGTGTCGTTTGGTGTTGGTTTCTTGGGCGGCTTGCAGCAGGGCGTCGTAGATGTCTGAACTGCCTTGTTCGGCGTCATTGGTGATGAGGTGGTCGATGGTGTAGCGGTCAAACACTTCGACTAGCCCTGCCACATGATCTGCGTCGGGGTGGGTGGCGATGAGGATGTCGAGGTGGTGATCCCAGAAGGGTATTTGGCGGCCTAGCTGCTCGTTGAGGACGCTGGGGTAAAAGCCGCCATCGACTAGAATTTGCCGTCCTGTAGGTGTTTGGATGAAGATGGCGTCACCTTGCCCCACATCGAGGAAGGCGACGTGCAGCAAGCCATCTGGTTGGCTGCTGCTCCAGTTGAATACCAGGAGGAGGGCGATGATGCTAGCGAAAACGGCCGTTTTCTGTCCTAAGTTTTGCTTCAATACATCTATGACCACGTTGCGCCTCTCTTTCGTTTGCTTGGCATACCAGGTGACGCCCAAAATGGCGGCAAACAAGATGACAATGCCGCTGGGCGATACGGAGACGGGCAGCGAAGCCCACGGCACTCTGGCAAACGCCCGCACCATGTTGATGGTTGCGGTCAGAAACAGCCAGGCAATCCAGGCAAAAGGCTGCCCCAGAGGCTGCCAAATCATGCCTAAAATTGTGGCCAGGCCACCCCACAACATCACGCCTGATTGAATTGGCAGAATAAAAGCGTTTGATATTAAGCTGATGAGTGACAATTGGCCGAAGTAGCCAATCATCAAGGGTAGTGTCAAGATTTGGGCGGCGAGGGTGAGCAGGACTGCCTCTGACAGAATGCTCATCACCTGATTGGTTAGGTTGCGTTCCATCACGCGGGAAAGGTGCTTGCGCGTCCATTGTGTGAAGGGATCGGCGTAGAGCATCAACCCCAGCGTGGCGGCGAAGCTGAGTTGAAAGCCGACATCCCACAGCGTGTGGGGGTTAACCATTGTCATGCAAAGGCCGGTGAAGAACAGGGAAGCGTAGGCGAAGTTGGGGCGTCCCAGCCAGCGGCTGGTGAGGAGGAAGATGCTGCCCATGATGGCGGCACGCACCACAGAGGCGTCGGCTCCTACCAGGATGGTGTAGAGGATAATGCCGGCGATGGCCACGAGAACGGCCGTTTTCCGTGCCATAAATGGGTCAGTAATGCCTACTAAAATCACGATGATGATAGCGATATTGAAGCCTGAGATGGCGATGATGTGGGTCATGCCGGTGACGCGAAAGTCTTCTGCTAAATCTGGCGGGATACCGTTGTCATCGCCCAGTAAGATGCCCGTGAGGAGTGCGGCTTCAGGATCGGGGATGAGTTGGTTAATGGTGGCTTTGGCGCGTTGTTTCAGGCGAAAGATGGTGTGGTAAAGTGGCTGCCCTGCGTTCTCGGCCAGCACATCCACTTGCGCTAACAGCACTATGCTGTGGACGCCCTGGCGAGCGAGGTAATCTTTGTAGCTGAAGTCGTCGTCTTCAGGTGGGGTGACCAGGTCCCCGTTTATGGCTACCTTAGTGCCATAAGGAATAACGGGAAACCGGTCGGTGATGGCTAACACGGTGCCGCTGACTGGCTGGCTGCGGCCATCATGGAAGGTGATGTGTTCTACGGAGACGCGCAGGTTGACAGAGGTGTCACGCACGTCTGGTTCGTCGGTGACGATGCCAATGAGACCCACGACTGTTCCTGTGTCGTTGTAAAAAGCGACGTGGTTCTCATCAATGATTGGCAAGGAGATGGTGTAGCGGACGCCGCCCAGACCAAGCACGCCCAGACTGAGCAGCAGCCAGGCACCCTGAAACCAACGATGCAATATGAAACCCAGGATGAAAACGGCCGTTGCCATTCCCAGCCAGATTGAGGCACTCCAGTTTATTTGTGAGGCGAAGAAGATGCCACCAAACCAACAAATGCAAAGATAAACAAGGCGCACTGGTATCGATACTCCTCAAAATGATATGAGTGTCGATGTTAAAATGTGAGCGGTGATGTACTGAACTGTCAAGGATGATGATGTGTGAAAATCCAAACAAGTACTTGAATATCAACTTCTACATTATAGCGAATGATTGCCTGAGCGGAAGTCCTGATTTTGCGGAGGTGAAGTTGGATGGGTGCCCGGCACTTATTTCAGACGGGAGGCACGCCCTGTTATTTTTGACTTGGTTGAGGAGTTGAGAGGGCTTTGTTACAATTATAGTGAGTGGGAAAGTACAAGCTAAGGATTGACGATGAAATAAAATACGGAAGTGCATCGTCAGTTTCAAGGAATGGTGAGGAAACGACTTTGTCGTATTATTTGATTTCTGTTCCTACTAAGTACACACAAATAAGATGTGGTGGTCAAACTGTATTTTCTGGATGATGGTTTGTGGTTAAATCTGATTGAAATGCGCTGGTGACATTTTCGTTATAATGTTTTTGAATGTACTGAGCGCACAAGGCAGTCTGTTAGGGAACAAGAGTAACTGATTTCCAAGATGATTTGATGGTAATTTTATGGCAGAGTTTAATCCAGCTTCTTACCGTATTTTAGCAGTTGATGATGATGTGCTGATTTTGGAGCTAATTGAAGAATCGTTGATGAGAAGCGGTTTTCGAGTAGCCACAGTTTCTTCTGGCGAAGATGGCCTTGATTGGATGAGGCGTGAAGGGCTTCCTGATCTGGCTGTGGTAGATATTAATATGCCGTTTGGTATGGATGGTTTAGAGTTTTGCAGCCATATTCATACATTTTGTGATATACCGGTTATTATGTTAACGGCCGTTGAGGATGAAAAAACGATTGCTCAGACGCTTGAAACTTGTGCAGAGGATTATGTGACCAAGCCGTTTGTACCTGGCGAAGTGATTGCGCGTGCCAGGCGTGTCTTGCGGCGGATTGGCAGCTTTCCCTTTCCTTTGGGAGCGCTCACGAAGATTGATTCCAGGTTGAGTATAGATTTTGTGGGCTGCCAGGCGATAGTCGATGGCCGTCCTGTTTCCTTGACGCCAACGGAAACGAAGCTGTTATATTTGCTTGTTCGTTCATTTAGAAAGCCTTTAAATGCAGATTATTTGCTACGCCGTTTGTGGCCTCTTGGTACTTCGCATCAAGATCGCTTACGTGTTTATATCCATCGGCTGCGCAGCAAAATGGTAATGGATTCGGAGCGGTCCCAATATATCCGTTCTGTTCGGGGTGTGGGGTATGTATTTGAAACGGAGGATGTTGTAACTGTCGATTAATTGCTAACGATAGCAGACTACACCATTTGAGAAGCAGCCCAATTGTGCGCCGCTGCTCTTTTTTGTGAAATGGTTTGTGATTGGCCTTACACATTCTTAAAAATTGAGCTAGCCACATGTTTACCAGGGGGAAACGGGAGAACGCTTACCTTTTGAATGCAAATGAGTGTCCCGTTTTCACTTGAGCGCTCTCAAATTTGAGCGGCAATCAACGAGTAAGTTTTATGAAAGAAGTCTCATCAAAGCCATCTAGAATTCTTGTTGTGGATGATAATCAATACACATTGCGTATTGTCCAGGTTGCATTGGAGCATGCTGGTTACGATAGCTATACCGTTACCTCTGGTGAGGAGGGGATGGCATTTATTAAGGCAGAGGGAATGCCCCATTTGGCTATTGTGGATTATCATATGCCGCCGGGAATGAGTGGTTTTGAATTTGCACGAACGGTTCATCAGTTTAGTGATTTACCCGTTATCATGTTAACGGCCGTTAATGAGGAGTTAACCATCATTGAAGGGCTAGAGGAACATGCTGAAGATTATATTATCAAACCATTTAATCCGAGTGAACTGACAGCAAGAGTCCAACGTGTTTTAAAACGCATAGGTGATTTTGCTTTTCCGCTGGGGGCTGTTTGCCAGGTGGATGAACGCTTGGCCATTAATTTTCCAAACCGACAAGCTATCATTTGGGATAAGCCTGTCTCACTTACACCTACAGAAACAAAACTACTTTATATTCTTATGCGCAAAGCTGGTGCGGTGATAACTACTGATTATATTATCCGTAGGTTGTGGCCTTTAGAACCAGCTTTTGAAGATCGGCTGCATGTGCATATGCACCGACTGCGTCGCAAAATTGAAGACAAGGAAGATAAGGCACGTCCTCGTTATATCAAATCTGAGAGAGGTACGGGGTATCGATTTTATCTGAAATCAGATCAGGAAGAGCTTCCGCCGTCCTCGTAGCATACACGTCAGGCTGTAACGAGCTGTGCTAATAGCTTTATGGTTTCACTAACGATTGAAAAAGTGCATCAAGCATTAGAATTGGAAAATTTTGATGCTTTGGCTGCGCAAAAAAAGATGATGCCGTTTGGAGCGGCCAAACGAGAGCTCCCTGAGAATGATGAATTTGTGCGCATTGGCGCTGTGTTGGTCTTGCTGTATTGGCGTGATAATGAGATGTATTTGGTGCTGACTAAACGGCGCGAAGATTTACATGCACATGCGGGGCAGATTTCGTTTCCTGGGGGTAAACAAGAACCGTTAGAGCCGCTGCTGACCACGGCTTTACGCGAAACGGAAGAGGAGGTTGGAATTCCGACAACGGCCGTTCGGTCTCTGGGCCAATTGACAACTGTCTATATTCCGCCCTCGGGATTTTTAGTGCATCCGTTTGTGGGTTATTATCAAAATGGCGCTCCGCCTCAGTTTATCCCCTCGGTGAGTGAGGTTTCTCAGGTGATTGAAGTCTCTTTAACGACTTTGCTGGATCCAGAAACGGCCGTTGTGGAGCCTTGGAATTTTAAAGGACACGAGGTGCTTGTGCCTTACTTCGCCGTACAGGAACATAAAGTTTGGGGGGCGACTGCCATTATGCTCAGTGAGTTTCTGGAACGTTTGCGCGTCGTCATTAACTCATCATAAATCGAACGCCCTTGGCGCCTGCCACTTTCCCCAATCGCCGCTCAAAACCAGTGCTGGGCACTTATCGACATGTCTGGTTGCCTATGCTAGAATTTCTCGCGGCATGACACATATTGATTACTTAGCAATCGGGCATATCACACGAGATCTCACCCCAGATGGTGACAAGTTAGGTGGGGCTGTTTCGTTTTCCAGTCGGTTAGCGCAAGCCTTGGGATGCAAAACGGCCGTTCTCACCAGCAAGGGGCCCGATTTTCAATGGCAGCATGAGCTGCCGGATATTGAAATTGTGTCAATTGCCGCTGAGGAAACGACTACTTTTGAAAATGTGTATACACCAGATGGGCGTATCCAAACTATTTTTGGCACAGCCGCGCCTATTTTGGCGAAACATGTGCCTGAAGCGTGGCAGCGTGCCAGTATTGTGTTTTTGGGGCCAGTGGATGACGAGATTGACCCGCAAATTGTGTATCTGTTTAGTGACAGCATGATTTGCCTGGCTCCGCAGGGATGGCATCGACAGTGGGATGAAAACGGCCGTGTATCGCAAAAAGCGTGGCAAGATATGGCGGAAATTTTGCCTCTGGCTACTGCTGTTGTCATCAGCATGGAAGATTTACCAGACGAGGAGACACTTGATGAGTATATCGATTTATGTAAACTCCTAGTTGTCACCCGTGGGGCTGATGGTTGTACAGTTTACTATGATGATGAAATCCGTCACCTGCCCACTCGTAAGGCAAATGAAGTGGATGCCACGGGCGCAGGCGATATTTTCGCCACGGCCTACTTTGTGCGCCTCTACCAGACGGATGGCAATCCTTGGGAAGCGGCTCGTTTTGCCAACAGCATCGCCACGTTGTCTATAGAATATTCAGGGGTGACGGCAAAGGTAACGGCCGTTCAGGAATACCTGAAAAGGAACGAGGAACGATGAGTGATAGATGAGGCATAACAACCTGTTTGTCACTTACTGTTCATCATTCATCATTTAATCTGACATGACAAAAATCTATGCAGTTGTAAACCAAAAAGGTGGTGTCGGCAAAACCACCAGCGTGATCAATTTAAGTGCTTTTTTAGCCAGCAGTGGTCACAAAACACTCATGGTTGATCTAGACCCACAGGCGAATGCGACCTCTGGTGTTGGCCTTGACAAAATGTCTGTTGATCCATCCACATATGATATTTTGCTGGAAGAATCTGGTATTGAGGATACGATTGTCACATTACCTAAATTCAAATTAGATGTGCTGCCCTCGCATCCTGACCTTGCTGGAGCGGAAGTGGAGCTGGTGAACGCTATCGGGCGGGAATATCGGCTGCAAAAGGCATTGGAAGAGGTAAACGGCCGTTACGAATACATCCTCATCGATTGTCCTCCCAGCCTCAGCCTGCTTACCGTTAATGCCCTCACCACGGCGAAAGATGGCGTACTCATTCCCGTCCAATGTGAATATCTGGCGCTTGAAGGGCTTGCCCAACTCACTCAAACTGTCAAGTTGGTGCAGAAATATCTCAATCCAGATATCTACATCCGCGGCCTCATGATGACCATGTATGACAGCCGTACCAATCTCAGCCGTCAGGTTGTGGAAGAGGTACGCAACTATTTCCCACACAAAGTATTCCGCACCATCGTGCCCCGTAACATTCGCTTGAGCGAGGCGCCCAGCTACGGAGAACCTATCAACGTTTACGCTCCCAACTCGCCTGGGGCGATTGCCTACAAGGTGCTAACCGCTGAAATCCTCAAGGGAGACAAGGCCAAGGAGACTTCTGCATGAAAAAAAAGGGACTCAATCTCGATCGGGGAATAGGCTCACTGATTCCCACTGCTAGAGCTGAAACCGAAGTTTCCAAGGATATTATCCGCACCCTGGCTGTTGCTGATATTCAGCCCAATCCCCATCAACCACGAACCACTGAGATGGATAAGGAAAAACTAGAAGAGTTGGCTGCTTCTATCGACAAACATGGTCTGATCCAACCGCTCATTGTCACTGAACAAAAAGGACAATTTTACCTTATTGCTGGGGAGCGGCGTTGGCGTGCCTCTCAACTGGCTAATTTGGAAGAGGTGCCTGTTGTTATCAAAGAAGCGACGCCTCAAGATATGCTTGAACTGGCGATTATCGAGAATGTGCAGCGAGCCGACCTCAACGCCCTGGAAGAGGCCTTGGCTTACCAGCAGCTCATCGAAGATTTTGGCATGACGCAGGAACAAATATCGCAAAGTGTGGGCAAAGGACGTTCCACGGTGGCTAACTTGCTGCGTTTGTTGACTTTGCCAGAAAGTATCCAGCAAGCGGTTATCAATGGTGAAATGAGCGGTGCCCATGCGCGTGCCCTATTACCGCTTGAAGCAGAAGCGCAACAAGTGCAAGCAATGAACCAGATCATCAATCTGAGGCTGAGTGTTCGCCAGACAGAAACTTTAGTCAAGCTGCAATCTTTGAAGGTAAATTCGGATGTCCGAGAGGGTGTTCTTTTGGGGCAGATTAGTTTTAATCATGCCCAGGTGTTGGAAGATTTGCCTACTCCCGAAATGCAGACGGATGTTTTAAAGCAGATCATTGTTCACAACCTCACATTGGAGGAAACGAAGCTGATTATTGCGCGACGCTTAACGAACCGGGCTCCGAAAAAGAAACCTAAAAAGACATTGCCGCCAGCACTTAAGGATCTACAAAATCAATTTGAGCAATCGTTGGGAACACAAGTTACGATTAACAAAAAACGTAAAGGTGGTCAGGTTGTCATTGACTACTATTCAGATGAAGAATTGCAGGCTATCTACGATGTCATTGTTGGCAGTGAGTAGCCACCCTGTTTGTTCCATGTTTTGCGTGAGATGACTCCGTCTGAGGCGGCGTTGGTGGGAGTCGACAATTGCGCTATGATTGTTTTATCACACTACCAAACACGGCCGTTATTGGTTGCCAGAGAAAGTGGAACGGAAACGGCCGTTATCTCTCTGGATCTCAATATCACTACCTGTGAAGTCGGCTTGAGCCGCGATTTCGTTACGCTGCCAGATGGGCAAACGCTAACCTGGGACATCATCTCCGAAATCACCGATAACGAGCTGAGCTGCTACCAGGTGCAAGATGATGACATCAAAAAAATCCAGTTTTTCTCAGAAACATTCAACCGTTACTACAGCTTAATGCCAACAGAGGCTGCGCCGACGCTGCTTATTTCTGGCATTCCCATGCACCGCATCAAAGATACAGACCCGCATAAAGACACCTTAAGCAAAATTAAGGCGATCACCCCCGTGACAGGCGAAGTGCTAGACACGACTATGGGTTTAGGTTACACTGCAACACAGGCAGCCAGAACCGCCAACCACGTCACCACCATCGAACTAGACCCCGCTGTTGTCGCAGTTTGCCGTTGTAATCCCTGGTCTCTGGCACTGTTTGACAATCCAAAAATCACCCGCAAAGTGGGCCATGCCTGGGATGTGGTAGAGCAGTTGGAAAACGAACGCTTCTCACGGATCATCCACGATCCGCCCATGTTTAGTTTGGCCGGCGAACTCTATGCCGCCGATTTTTACCGGGAATTGCGAAGAGTGCTGAAAGGAAACGGCCGTTTATTCCACTACATCGGTGATCCTGAAAGCAGATTCGGGGGCAGAGTGACACGAGGCGTCGTGCGACGCTTAAAAGAAGTCGGATTTCGTCGCGTAAAACCCTATCCGCGAGCCTTTGGCGTGGTTGCTTACGTATAGAAACAAGTTGCCTATTAAAATTGAAATATTTGACTTAGGAACGGAAACTAAATAATACAAAGTTGTTTCCTTACCGTTCCTTGAAACAGACGATGCCATTCCATATTTTATTTCATCGTCACCCCTTGAGACAAACGACCAACGACCGATGACTAAATTTTGCCCGTCATCCGTGGTCTTTGGTCAAAACTGAAAACAGTCGAGGTCGTATGTCACTATTTAAAGATAAACCAAACTGGAAAAACCCCTTTTACACTCGGGGCGAAGAAATTGCCAACAGCATCACGCATGGCATTGGTGCTGCCCTAAGCATTGCCGGTTTAACCGCTCTCATTATTCTGGCGATCATTTATGGGGACGTGTGGCGCCTGGTTAGCTTCAGCATTTATGGGAGCAGCCTTATTTTGTTGTATTTAGTATCCACACTTTACCATAGCTTGCAGCACCCTCGTGTGAAAGAGGTCTTGCGCAAATTTGATCATGCCTCCATTTACGTGTTGATTGCTGGCACATACACCCCATTCCTACTAGTCAGCATGCGCGGCTCACTGGGCTGGCCATTATTTGGCCTGATTTGGGGCATGGCGGCGGCTGGTATTGTGTGGAAAATGTTCTTTCTGGGAAAATTCGAGATATTAGCAACAATAATCTACATCCTGATGGGCTGGATGTGTGTCTTCTTATTCAAGGACATGGTAGCAGCTATCCCGCCTCTGGGTGTGACCATGCTCATCGCTGGTGGCTTGGTTTATACAGCGGGTGTTATTTTTTACGCCTGGGAAAAACTTCCCTACAATCATGCCATCTGGCACCTGTTCGTTTTAGGGGGGAGCATTTGCCATTTTGTGGCAATTGCCACCTTAATTCCCGCTTAATAACCGTCTAGAAATAATTTCCCTTTTTACAGTCAGGTCACTGGCAGCACATCCGTCAATGCCATAACTTATGCATGGATGCGCACTAATCCTGTGGATACATTGCCTCAATTTGGGCAGCATACTTTTCAGCAATATTTTTACGTTTCACCTTTTGAGTTGGTGTTAGCTCGCCAGTTTCTTGAGTAAAAGGAGCCGCCAACAAAACAAAAGCTTTCACCTGTTCGTAAGGAGCCAACTCAGTAGAACACGCATCAATTCGTTCTTGATAGAGCGCTTTTATCTTGGGATTCTCCACTAACTCGTCACGAGTGCGATAAGCAATGCCACTTTCCTGAGCATAGGTTTCCAAAGGCTCGAAGTTGGGCACAACCAAAGCGCTAATGAATTTGCGCTGGTCGCCAATGGTAATAAACTGCTCGATGAAATGATCTTTGGCATACACCGTCTCAATTTTTTGCGGGGCAATGTTTTTACCACCAGAGGTAATGATTAAATCTTTGATGCGATCAGTAATTATCAGAAATCCTTC
>PDQY01000083.1 GCA_002746795.1 Chloroflexota bacterium
CACATGACGGTCAAGGCGTAAGCTCAACGTTTCAATACCTTGCACCGTTTGCCAACTGTTAAATGGCGCCTGGCATGCACCAATGTCACGTAAAATCTGCACACGCGCTTTGATGATGAAAGCCGGCGCCCCCAAATCAGCATAAGCTAAACCGTGATAGCTGGGATCTGGTTCCGTGAAGTTCGGAAAACGGCCGTTCGTCCAATCAAAATTACCACCATCAACGATAAGGCCACCAATGGTAGTGCCATGCCCTCCTATAAACTTAGTTGTGGAATGCGTCACAATATTTGCCCCCCACTCAAATGGTCGGCACAAGTACGGCGTCGCAAAGGTATTGTCTATCATCAACGGGAGATTGTACTTCTGCGCAATCGCTGACACCTCTTCAAAGGGAAAAACCGTAATATCTGGATTGCCTAAAGTTTCCCCATAAATGATCTTCGTATTCTCTTGTATCGCTGCCTCAAAAGCAGCTGGCTCCGACGGATCAACAAAGGTAACCGTGATTCCCAAGCGGGGAAATGTATAGTTAAACTGATTATACGTACCGCCATACAGACGGCTGCTGCTCACAATATGGTCTCCCGCTTCGCAAAGCGTCAAAATGGCCATCGTTTGCGCCCCATGGCCACTACTAGCAGCCAAAGCGCCAACCCCACCTTCCAAATCAGCAATCCGCTGTTCTAAAACATCAGTTGTCGGATTCATGATACGTGTATAAATATTGCCAGATTCCTTGAGGGCAAATAAGTTTGCTGCATGTTCAGTATCTTTGAACCGATAACTGGCTGTCTGGTAAATAGGCACAGCACAACTGCCAGTGGTAGGGTCAGGCTGCTGTCCAGCGTGCAATTGACGGGTTGTAAATCCTAATTTGCGGGTTTCTTCAGTCATGAAAAACAATCTCCTTAATGATCAATAGTTAACGGCAAAGGACCAATTGCGGCTAGCTTCATAGGGGGCGGTTGGAAAGAGGTGGTTTTTGCGTCTCCATTCATCTTCCAGAATTACTCTGCCGGAATTGGCACCCTAACACATTGCTGCCGGGCTGCCGAGGCTTCATTGGACCGGTTCCTCCGCCTCTCTGGATAAACGAAAAACAGACTGTATGCTTTAGTTTCTGGGTCTGGCTGCGGGCGCCAGATAATCAGCAACGACCCAACCTGCGCTGCCATCGTCCGTTTGAATCTGCCACCAAATAAAATCATTTCCCTCTTCAGGGCCGTCTAGCACCAGCACAACTTCTCCTTCTGGTGCCACAATCACCTGGGCGTTACTGGTACTGGGACCGCCGCGCACCCGCACCCCTACACCTCCAGTTTTTACAACTTCTGCGTAGAAACCGACTGTGATCTCTTCAGGGATTAGAGAATAGTCTATGGCGGCAACGGCCGTTGCTGTGGGCAAGACCGTCGGCGTGGGTAAATCACGCGTGGCAGTTGGCGTGGCGCTGGGTGGCGCAGTTAAGACGATAATAGTCGGTTCAATAGGAGCAACCGGTAAAGGTTCCCTACTCAATGCAGCAGTAATGATGGTGTAAGCGATTCCCAAACCGATCAGGGTAACGATAACGCCTAAACCAAGCCACAGCCACGGAATGGGTTCTTGCTTGTCGCTGCGGAAACGCCTTGCGCGTTTTTGATTGTCTGGATCACGTGGATCCGGTGGCACCTGATAACGAGCCATGCTTATTACTCCGAACAAAATCGGCATCCTTACTTTGGTTGTATGTATGCCGTTATCAATTCTGCAATTTTCTTTTCATCAACTTTGAATTGTCGTTGCGCTATTTCTGACACGCTCAGGTGCATACTCCAAACTCACCTGAGGTTTTCAGGGCGCTATTTTTTACGCGCTCAAGCGCATACTACAAACACTTGTTAAATTCAAATAGAGTTAGGTTGTCCTCTTAAAACTTCATACACCCGTTGCGGCGTAAACGGAATCTGGCGAACACGCACGCCAGTGGCATCATAAACAGCATTGGCAATAGCAGGCGCTGCCCCATCCTTTGGGATTTCGGCAATCGCTTTAGCCCCAAAAGGACCAGTCGGCTCGTTAGTCTGCACCAGAATGGCTTTCATCCAAGGCATCTCATCAGCGCGGTAGATGTGGTAAGGACCAAACTCATCATTGAGCAACCGACCCGATTCATCATAGGCCATTTCCTCACAGTGGCCATAGCCCAACGCCTGCACCATGCCCCCCTCGACCTGCCCACTGGCTGTTAACGGATTGATGGGCACACCCGCATCCACCGCCATCACCAGCTTAGTCACCGTCACTTGTCCCGTCTCTATATCAACCTCAACCTCCGCAAACTGACCAGCAAAGGGTGGCGGAGAAGCCACACTAACATAGGAAGCAGTAGCCATGATCTGGCGTTGGTCTTCCTGATGCAGCGAATGCAGCGCCACCGCCTCCAGACTTACACTGCGCCCGTCAGGAGCAACGGCCGTTTTGTTTTCCAGCTTAATTTCATGGGGTTTGACCAAAGCCGAATCACCAAGCCCTGACTTGTTGGTCGCTTGTTCCTGTTGATTCGCCACCATCATAAGCGCAGCCCGCTCCTTGATCTGGTCTGCTACCTGTTCGGCCGCCTTAGTCACCGCCATCCCCGAAATATACGTCGTGCTGCTGGCATAAGCCCCCACGTCAAACGGCGTTATATCCGTATCACTCGAATACATCAAAATATCATCAATAGACACGCCTAGCACTTCAGCCGCCATTTGCGCCAGCACCGTATCCGAGCCAGTTCCCAAATCAGTGGCACCAACCAATACGTTGAATGAGCCATCGTCATTCATCTTGATCGATGCGCCGCCCATGTCCAGGCCAGGAATAGCCGTGCCATGCATACACATGGCCGCCCCCAAACCGCGCCGCAGATGAGGCTTGCCCGGCACCTCATGCCAACCTGGTTGGTGCTTGCGCTCCCACTCAATCGCCTGCATCCCTTGCTCAAAGCACTCATTCAAGCCACAAGACTCGATAATGGGCACATCGACAACAGTCTCCTTTTCGCCTTCCCCGAGATGGGGGGCGATAGGCATCGGATCCCCGGCTTGTACCCAATTCTTACGACGGAACTCGATGGGATCTAATCCCAGTTCAGCCGCGATTTCATCCATATGGTTTTCCAACGAGAAGAGCGCTTGCGGCCCGCCGTAGCCACGATACGCACCCGGCACTGGCAGGTTAGTGTAAGCCACAACGCAGTCAAACTGACGATGTTTGCAGTTATAGCTGCTCAAGCCACGCAGCCCCGTAACAGTTTGCACCGTTAGCCCATGCGTGCCATACGCGCCGGTATTAGCCACTACTTTAAACTGCTGACTGTGCAAAGTGCCATCAGCCATGACACCCGTTTTCCAGGTGGCAGTTTGCGGATGGCGGCTGCGGCTGCTGCGGAATTCTTCTGAGCGGGTTAGCTCCAGACGCACAGGACGTCCTGTTTTGATAGTCAAATGGCCTACGATATCCTCGATAAGCATTTCTTGCTTCACACCAAACCCACCGCCGATGCGTGGCTTAATCACGCGAATACGGCGCACGGGCAAGCCCAACAGCGGAGCCACCATGCGGCGCACGTGGAACGGCACCTGGGTGGAGGTGCGAATCACCAGCCGTTCATCTTCATCCCACCAGCTAATGGCAATGTGAGGTTCGATGGGCGTTTGCTGCACTTGATGCACGTAGTAAGTGCGCTCGAAAACGTAATCAGCTTCAGCAAAACCTTGCTCTACGTTGCCCACTTCGGCCTCGATGTGGTGAACGATGTTGCGGCTGGCGTCGTGAATGGCTTCCGTGTCTTCTTCATCGTGAATAATGGGGGCGCCCGGTTTAATCGCTTCATTTTCATCAAATACAGCAGGCAGCACCTCATACGTAACCTGGATCAACTTGAGCGCCTCTTCTGCGATTTCCAAGGTGTCGGCGGCCACCGCAGCCACCCGATCACCCACATGGCGCACCTTGTCGTCGAAGCTGACCTGGTCGAAAGGGGGGGGATTGGGGTAGCTCTGACCGCCAGAAGCGTATTTCACTCGTTCCACATTTTTGTAGTGGATGACAGCGTGTACGCCAGCCAAAGCCAGGGCTTCGCTGTCATCAATGTCGAGGATGCGAGCATGTGCGTGGGGACTGGTGAGCAGTTTGGCGTAGAGCATGCCGCGCATGTCGATGTCGTCTACGAAGGCGGGATTGCCTTTGGCTAGTTTGATGGCATCAACTTTGGTTTCCGATTTGCCTACGACTTGAGTTTCAGGGACACCGGATTTGAGTTCGATATCAGTTTGCGGTTTGAGATCTGTGGAGACTGGGGAGTGGAGGGTGGAGAGTGGAGATTGACCACCAGAGAAGTCAGGGGTGTCGTCGCTGGGTGGTTGTTCAGCGAAGTAGGTGGCATCGATGATGTGTGGCCCGGCGTAAGGTGGCAGGTCTTCGCCACGCATGTAGGCGGCGGCACGCAAGATAGCTTCCACCGGTTTGAGGTAGCCAGTTTCACGGCAAAGTATGCCGGAAAGGGCTTCACGAACATCAGCTTCGGTGGGGTTGGGTGTTTCGGCAATGAGCGCTTTAGCGGCCAGCATCATCGCTGGTGTGGAGTAGCCAGATTGGATGGCACCGGTCTCAATGAAGGCTTTTTGGATGGGATGCAGCTCGCCGATGTGTGTCGAAAGTCCTTCGACGGTATCGATGGCGTGTCCTTCGGCCTGTCCCACAAGCATGGTTTCACTGTTGACCAGTTTGCCATCGAGCAGGATGGCAGCAGCCCCAGTTTGTCCGTCATCGCTGCCGAAGCGGACGCTGAAATAGCCTGCACTGCGTAAAGCGTGCAGCAAGGTGTCGGTGGCGGCAGCGTGAACAGTTTGATGGGATCCGTTGATATTGAGGGAAATAGTCATGGTGGTCTCCGTTTTGGGCAAACATCTTGGTTTGCCTCTACAGGTGGGTTTTTGTTTCTGGATGAATGTATTGTACCTCAAATGAGTAAGTCGAGGAACTTTGTTTCTAATGTGATGTCTGTTTAGGGTTGATTTCAAACCCTGCTAAATGTTCCAACGCTTTGACTAGGGCGTGGTTGCCATCGCCGCCGAAGCCTTGCTGTTGCAATGTGCGGTAGAGTTGGAATACGGTGCCGGTGCCTAAGGTGGGCACGCCAAACTGGTCGGCGGCTTCCAGAACGAGGCGTAGATCTTTTTGCTGGAGGTCGATGGTGAATCCAGGGCGCCAATCTCGTTTGACCATCTGAGGCCCCCGGTTGCTCAATGACCAACTGCCTGCAGCTCCACCGGAAACGGCCGTTAAGGTTTTCTCTAGATCCAAGCCACCAGCTTGGGCAAACATCAGCGCTTCCCCCACACCTAGCATCGTCACCACCACTAGAATCTGGTTGACAAGCTTCACCGTTTGCCCGGCGCCCGTGTCGCCAACATGGGTGATAGTTTTGCCCATCGCCTCAAATGCAGGAGTTGCTCGGGTAAATTGCGCTGCATCGCCGCCCACCATGATGCTCAAGGTGCCGTTGGCAGCCCCTTCACTGCCGCCGCTGATAGGGGCATCGAGCATATGCACGCCTTTTTCAGCCAGTTTTGCCGCCATCATTTTGGTGGCAACCGGGCTAATCGTGCTGTGATCTACGACCAATGAGCCAGCCTTCGCACCAAAAATAACGCCATCTTCGCCCAGTATGACTGCTTCCACGTCAGGGGTATCGGAAACGCAAATGAGGGTGATGTCACTGTTTGCTGCCACATCAGCTGGATTGGCTCCGGCTCTGGCGCCTGCTGCGATGAGTGGTTCCATGCGGCTTGCCGTCCGGTTCCAGACGGTGACGATAAAACCTGCTTTCAATAAATTGCGAGCCATGCCCTGGCCCATGATACCCAAGCCGATAAATCCGATTCTTTCACTCATGATGTCTCCTTGTTCATTTTTAACACAGAGGCGTGGCGGCGCAGAGAAAAATTGGGATTGGGCTTTGCGCCTTAGCGTCTTTGCGTGAGATTATAGATATTATTGTTGCAAGGTGCGCACGTAGGCGATGATGTCTTTGAGATCGTCCTCATCGAGGGTGTTATTCCCCCCTTTGGCTGGCATATCGACGCCTGTGGTGTTGGCCGGATCGGCGGTAGAACGACCAGTTTTGAGAAATTGGAGGAGTTCTTTTTCTGATTGACTGCGAATGAATTCGCTGGTGGTCATATTTTTGCCCAGCCCTTCAATGCCTTCGCCACCCGGTCCGTGACAGGACAAGCAGTTGGTGATAAATAATTCTTCACCGTGTATGGGATCACCCGTGCCTGCCTGTTGTGTTTGCCCTTCATTAAGGGGAGGGTCGCCTCATTACTGCCACATGCGGTCAAAGGCAGCATAAAACAGATGCAGATGAAAACAAACCAGTTGGTTTTGCTGTTTAATTTTTTCATGTATCACACCTCTCCTGCACGGATAAGATTTTATGCCTTCTCAGGTCGTTTGTCTACTGGAATGAAGAAGGGGAGGGGCTAGTTTTTGTGGCTGATTGCCATGGCCTTGTCTTGATCCATTTTGCGCAAAATTGACCTTATCAAGAATGCTGTTTTCGTGCCCAGTCACAGATGTTTGCTGATTTTGTGGGTATAATATCATTGGAAGGTCTCCTTTAAGATTGGTGAATAAAGAGCGTCCTTATAGCAAATATGAAATAAAAATAAAGTGGTACAACCCCATTAAACCGTGATTAAGTGATGAGTCACGAAGATTTTACAAAAACAGATTTATTGCGCATACTGGTTTAGGTCAATTAAAACAAATCAGTAGGAGACACAATGCATCTGGAAAACATATTTTGCCTCAATAACAACTTGTGATCTGAGTCATCATCTTGCTCGCTTATGGTTACCCTCCACAAGGAAATGTGGTTGTATCTCAAGACCGATTCTTGATGATTTTTTGCTCATGATTAATTTTCAAGTTCGCCAATGCACCAACCCTACTTGCCGTTTCCGTTTTCCCGTCACTGACGAACGGGTGACGGGTGAGCGCTGCCCTGTGTGCCAGGCTCCTACAGAACGCGCCGCGACCTATGCTGCGGGCTTTAAGCCGGAACCTGTGGCGGTGACTGCGGAACCGGTGATTGAGGTGCTGCTGGACAATATTCGCAGCATTTACAATGTTGGCTCGATTTTGCGTACGGCTGACGGAGCAGGACTGGCGCCTCTGCACTGTTGTGGCATTACCCCGCCACCCGACCATCCCAAGATTGCGAAAACGGCTTTAGGCGCGGAAAGGTCGGTGGGGTGGACGCGGTGTAGGAATGGATTGGAAACTGCCGTTTCTCTCAAAGATCGTGGTTATCAACTCCTGGCTCTGGAATGCACCCCCGATGCCATCCTGCTCTCAGACCTGCACCTCAGCGCCGCCCAGCCAGTGGTGCTAATCGTTGGCAATGAACTCGCTGGCGTAGATCCCGACATCCTGGCAATTTGTGACCAAACCCTCATGTTGCCCATGCAAGGCGTGAAAAACTCACTTAACGTGGCCTCTGCTTTTGCCGTGGCAGCTTATGGATTACGTTTTGCAATTACCTTTCATCAACAAGGATTGACGATGAAATAAAATACAGAATGGCATCGTCAGTTTCAAGGAACA